>JBKPBZ010000286.1:0-7351 GCA_046727115.1 Actinomycetota bacterium
GGTGGTGTGATCCTGACAAATGACGCCGACATCGCCAAGAAGGTTAACTCCGCGGTTTTCCCCGGCCAGCAGGGTGGACCGCTGGAACATGTGATCGCGGCGAAGGCTGTCGCTTTCAAACTCGCGGCGGAGCCCGAATTCCGGGAACGTCAGGAACGCACCCTGGAAGGTTCACGGATCATCGCCCAGCGACTGCTCGCCGATGACGTTGCCGAGGCCGGCGTGACCGTCGTCAGTGGCGGCACCGATGTGCACCTGGTCCTGGTGGACCTGCGAAACTCGGACCTCGACGGCCAGCAGGGCGAAGACCGCCTGCACCGGATCGGCATCACGGTCAACCGCAACGCCGTCCCGTTTGACCCCCGCCCGCCCATGGTCTCTTCCGGTCTTCGAATCGGCACCCCGGCACTTGCCACGCGTGGCTTTGGCAAAGCCGAGTTCACCGAAGTGGCCGACATTATTGCCGCAGCCCTCAAACGCGAGTTCAGCGAGGAGACGGCAGCAGAACTTCGGCAACGGGTTGAAAACCTGGCAGATAAGTTCCCCCTTTACCCGAACCTCTCCGCTGACAAGAACGGGGCAGCACAATGAGCACGGAACAGCTGCCGGAGCACCCGGACTTCCTCTGGCGCAATCCGGACCCCAAGAAGAGCTACGACGCCGTGATTGTGGGCGGCGGTGGTCATGGACTGGCGACGGCGTATTACCTGGCCAAGAACCACGGGATGACCAACATCGCCATCCTGGAAAAGGGCTGGCTGGCCGGCGGCAACATGGCCCGGAACACCACCATCATCCGCTCCAACTACCTCTGGGACGAGAGCGCGGCGATCTACGAGCACGCCCTGAAGCTGTGGGAGATCCTGCCGGAGGAACTCGAATACGACTTCCTGTTCAGCCAGCGCGGGGTCATGAACCTGGCCCACACCCTCGGCGACGTCCGTGAAAGCGTCCGCCGCGTCGGAGCCAACAAGCTCAACGGCGTCGACGCCGAGTGGCTGGACCCGCAGCAGGTCAAGGAACTCTGCCCCATCCTGAACATCAACGACAACATCCGCTACCCGGTGATGGGTGCCACGTACCAGCCGCGCGCCGGCATCGCCAAGCACGACCACGTCGCCTGGGCGTTCGCCCGCAAATGCGATGAGCTCGGCGTGGACATCATCCAGAACTGCGAGGTCACCGGCTTCGTCAAGGACGGGAACAAGGTGGTGGGGGTCAAGACCAACCGCGGCACCATCAACACCGAAAAGGTGGGCCTCTGCGCGGCGGGGCACAGCTCGGTGCTGGCGGAAATGGCCGGGTTCCGGCTTCCCATCCAGTCCCACCCCCTCCAGGCACTGGTGTCCGAGCTCCACGAGCCCGTTCACCCCACCGTGGTCATGTCCAACCACGTCCACGTCTACGTCTCCCAGGCGCACAAGGGCGAACTCGTCATGGGCGCCGGCGTGGATTCGTACAACGGCTACGGCCAGCGCGGATCCTTCCACGTGATCGAGCACCAGATGGCAGCCGCCGTCGAGCTCTTCCCGATCTTCGCCAGGGCCCACGTGCTCCGGACCTGGGGCGGGATCGTGGACACCACCCTGGACGCCTCCCCGATCGTGGGCACCTCTCCGGTGGAGAACATGTTCGTCAACTGCGGCTGGGGAACCGGCGGGTTCAAGGGCACACCGGCGGCCGGGCTGACGTTCGCGCACACGATCGCCACGGGAACCCCGCACGAGCTGAACAAGCCCTTTGCGCTGGAGCGTTTCGAAACCGGCGCCCTGATCGATGAACACGGCGCCGCCGCCGTGGCCCACTAGAAAGAGGTACGGACATGCTTCTGATTTCCTGCCCCAGCTGCGGTCCCCGCGACGAGACCGAATTCCACTACGGCGGCCAGGCCCACGTGCCCTACCCGGAAAACCCGGCAGAGCTCACGGACCGTGAATGGGCCGAGTACCTGTTCTACCGCGACAACACCAAGGGCGCCTTCGCCGAACGCTGGCTGCACAGCACCGGGTGCCGGCAATGGTTCAACATGCTCCGCGATACCGTCACCTACGACATCCAGGCCGTCTACCCGATGGGCACGCCCCGGCCTGCATCAGCCAGTCCGGCGGCGGCCGAAGCCGGCACTGCCAGCCTCGCCGCGGACAGCACCACCACTGGCAGCGCCGCACCCAGCATCTCCGCAACCAGCACAGCCTCCAGCACCACCGCCCCGGAAGGAGCAACCAAGTGACTTCCCAGAACGCCCGCCTCGACGCCGGCGGACGCATCGACCGCACCGTCTCCTGGCGCTTCACCCTGGACGGCGAGGAATTCACGGGACACCCCGGCGACACGCTCGCCTCGGCCCTGCTCGCCAACGGCCGGATCACCGCCGGCAACTCGCTCTACGAGGACCGGCCCCGCGGCATCATGTCCGCCGGGGTGGAGGAATCCAATGCCCTGGTCAAGGTCGCCGCACGCTTCCCGGGCCACGTGGCCGAGTCCATGCTCCCCGCCACCACCGTGACCCTCGTGGACGGCCTCAGCGCCGAATACCTCAACGGACTGGGAAAGCTGGACCCGGACGAGGACCGCGCCGAATACGACAAGAAGTACGTCCACACCGACGTCCTGGTCATCGGCGGCGGACCCGCCGGCCTGGCCGCCGCCCGCGAAGCGGTCCGCACCGGCGCCCGCGTGATCTTGATGGATGACCAGCCCGAACTGGGCGGATCGCTCCTGTCCGGACCCACTGCACCCGGACTGGCTGAGTCCATCGAGGGCAAGCCTGCCCTGGAATGGGTAGCGGACGTCGAAGCCGAACTCGTCTCGGGCGCCGAAAGCACCGTCCTGAACCGCACCACCGCGTTCGGCGCCTACGACGCCAACTACGTCATCGCCGTCCAGAACCGCACCGACCACCTCTCCACCCCGGCCGCCCCCGGAGTGTCCCGGCAGCGGATCTGGCACGTTCGCGCCAACCAGGTGGTGCTGGCTCCCGGCGCCCACGAACGGCCGCTGGTCTTCGAGAACAACGACCGACCCGGCATCATGCTCGCCTCCGCGGTGCGCAGCTACCTCAACCGCTACGCCGTCGCCGCCGGGCGCCGCGTGCTCATCAGCACCACCAACGACAGCGCCTACGCCCTCGCCGCGGACCTCCGCGCCGCCGGCGTCAAGGTCGCAGCCGTCGTGGACGCACGCCCCCAGCTCACGGACGTCGCCGCGGCCGCCGTCGAAGCCGGCACCCGGGTACTGATCGGCAGCGCCGTAGCCAACACCGCTTCCGGCAGCGCCGACGGCCGGGTGGAGAGCGTCACCGTCCGCAGCATCAACGACGACGGCGAACTCACCTCGGGCGTCGAAGAGATCGCCTGCGATCTGCTGGCCGTTTCCGGCGGCTGGAGCCCGCTGGTGCACCTGCACTCCCAGCGCCAAGGAAAGCTGCGCTGGGACGACGAGCTCGCCGCTTTCGTGCCAAGCACCGTAGTCCCGAACCAGCAGAGCATCGGCTCCGGCCGCGGCAGCTTCGAACTCGAGGACTGCCTGGCCGAGGGCGTCTCTGCCGGAGCGTCGGCCGCCATCGCCGCCGGCTTCAAGTCCGCTACACAGCCGTCCGCCATTGGCGAACCCAGGCCGTCGGGACCGACCCGCCAGCTGTGGCTGGTCCCCGGCCAGGCCGGGACACCGGATGACTGGCACCACCACTTCGTCGACTTCCAGCGGGACCAGTCCGTGGCCGACGTGCTGCGGTCCACCGGGGCGGGCATGCGGTCCGTGGAGCACATCAAGCGCTACACCTCGATCAGCACCGCCAACGACCAGGGCAAGACCTCCGGCGTCAACGCGATCGGCGTCATCGCCGCCGCTCTCCGGACAGCCGGCGAAGCGTCCCGCGGAATCGGCGACATCGGCACCACCACCTACCGGGCACCCTTCACCCCGGTGGCGTTTGCGGCACTCGCCGGACGCCAGCGCGGAGAACTCTTCGACCCCGCCCGCGTCACCTCGATCAACCCGTGGCACGTGGCACAAGGTGCACTGTTCGAAGACGTGGGCCAGTGGAAGCGGCCCTGGTACTACCCGCAGGACGGCGAGGACATGGACACCGCCGTGCTCCGCGAGTGCGCCGCCGTCCGCGAGTCCGTGGGTTTCATGGACGCCACCACCCTCGGCAAGATCGAAATCCGCGGCAAGGACGCCGGTGAGTTCCTGAACCGGATCTACACCAACGCGTTCAAGAAGCTCGCCCCGGGTTCGGCCCGCTACGGCGTGATGTGCATGGCGGACGGCATGATTTTCGACGACGGCGTCACGCTCCGCCTCGACGAGGACCGGTTCTTCATGACCACCACCACCGGCGGCGCCGCGAAGGTGCTGGACTGGCTGGAGGAATGGCTGCAGACCGAATGGCCGGAGCTGGACGTGCATTGCACGTCCGTGACCGAGCAGTGGTCCACGATCGCCGTCGTCGGGCCCAAATCCCGTGCGGTCATCGCCAAGGTGGCACCAGAACTCGCCGCCAGCGGCGGCCTGGACGCCGAGGCGTTCCCGTTCATGACGTTCCGGGAGACCACCCTGGCCTCCGGCGTGCAGGCGCGGATCTGCCGGATCTCGTTTTCCGGTGAACTGGCCTACGAAATCAACGTGCCGTCCTGGTACGGGCTGAACACCTGGGAAGCCGTGGCCGAGGCCGGCGCGGAGTTCAACATCACGCCGTACGGCACCGAGACAATGCACGTGCTCCGGGCCGAAAAGGGCTACCCGATCGTCGGCCAGGACACCGACGGCACTGTCACCCCGCAGGACGCCGGCATGGAATGGGTAGTGTCCAAGGCCAAGGACTTCATCGGCAAACGCTCCTATGCCCGGGCCGACGCCCGGCGCGAGGACCGCAAGCACCTGGTCAGCGTCCTTCCCTTGGACGGGACGCTGCGGCTGCCGGAAGGCACCCAGCTGGTGGAAAAGGGCATCACCGTCAACCCCGCCGACGGGCCCGTCCCGATGGAGGGCTTCGTGACCTCGAGCTACCACAGCGCGGCGCTGGGCAGGTCCTTCGCTCTGGCGCTAATCAAGAACGGCCGCAACCGCATCGGCGAAACCCTGGTCGCCGCTGCCGGGGACCAGCTGGTTGATGTTGTCGTTGCCGAAACCGTACTTTTTGACCCCGAAGGGACCCGCAAAGATGGCTAACACAGCAGCACTCAATGGCATCAATGGACTCCGGGGAATCCGCCGCAGCCCCGCCTCCCACCTGGCCGCCGCACTGGAAGCCGGCTCCATCCAAGGAAAAGTGGTCCTGAGCGAGGGCCCGTTCCAGACCATGGCGGGCGTCCGCGTGGACCCCGGCTCCGAGGAAGCCTCACGGATTGCCGCCGTGGCCGGCAGCCTGCCGGCCCGCTGCGGCGAGGTGGGCGGCGGCAACGGCGTCAGCGTCCTCTGGCTGGGACCGTCCGAATTCCTGGTGGTCGCAGCGGAAGATGCCCACGATTCCCTGGGCGGAAACCTCATTGGCTCCCTCGTGGAGGCGCTGGGCGACGCCCCGGGCCAGGTCGTGGACCTGTCCGCCAACCGCACCACGTTCGAGCTCACCGGCCCGCGCGCCCGCGCGGTCCTGGAGAAGGGGTGCGCCCTTGACCTGCACCCCCGCAGCTTCACCCCGGGAACGGCCCTGAATACCGAGGTGGGCAACATCCCGGTGGTCCTCCAGAAGACCGGGGACGAAAGCTTCCGGCTCTTCCCCCGCGCCTCGTTCGCCGAGTTCCTGGGCCGGTGGCTTCTGGACGCAATGAGGGAGTTCGCTTCCCCTGAGGTGCCCTGATGGCCCTTAGCGTCCTGGACCTCTTCTCCGTTGGCATCGGGCCTTCCTCCTCACACACGGTGGGCCCGATGCGGGCGGCGAAGCTGTTCGCCGACGGTCTCAAGGGCGACGGACACCTAAGCTCCACCAAACGGGTCCAGGCCGAGCTGTTCGGCTCCCTCGGGGCCACCGGTCGGGGCCACGGGTCCGACAAGGCCGTGGTCCTAGGCTTCCAAGGGCTGGATCCGGAAACCGTGGACACCTCCACGGCCGATGACCAGGTGGCCGCTGCTGCCCTCGACGCCGAACTCATGATCGGCGGGAACCACCGGGTGGACTTCAACTGGGACGAGGATGTGGTGCTGCACCGGCGCAAATCGCTCCCGGCGCACCCCAACGGCATGACCTTCCGGGCCCTGGACCATGCCGGGGCCGTCCTGAGCGAGCGGAGCTACTACTCGATCGGAGGCGGCTTCGTGGTGGACGGCGACGCCGACGCCGGCGACCGGGTGGTGTCTGACGCCACCGTCCTTCCTTACCCGTTCACGACCGCCGACGAGCTCCTGGCGATCTGCAAGCGCGAAGGGATGTCCATCTCCGACGTCATGCTGGCCAACGAACTCACCTGGCGCAGCGAAGCGGAGCTTCGCGAAAAGCTGTTGGCACTGTGGGCGGTGATGCGCGAGTGTGTAGACAACGGCTGCGCCGCGGAAGGGATCCTTCCCGGCGGGCTTAACGTCAGGCGCCGGGCGCCGTCGTTATTTCAGACCCTGACCGCAGACACGGGGGTCACCGATCCGCTCCGGGCGATGGAGTGGGTGAACCTGTTCGCCCTCGCGGTCAACGAGGAAAACGCCGCCGGCGGCCGGATCGTCACCGCCCCGACCAATGGTGCCGCCGGCATCGTGCCGGCCGTGCTGCACTACTACGTCAAGTTCGTCCCCGGAGCCGACGACGACGGCGTCGTCCGCTTCCTGCTCACGGCAGCCGCCGTCGGGATCCTGTTCAAGATCAACGCCTCCATCTCGGGGGCCGAGGTCGGCTGCCAGGGCGAGGTCGGTTCCGCCTGTTCGATGGCAGCCGCAGGGCTGTGTGAGGTGCTGGGTGGCACGCCCGAGCAGGTGGAAAACGCCGCCGAAGTCGGGATTGAACACAACCTGGGCCTGACCTGCGACCCCGTGGGTGGTCTGGTGCAGATCCCGTGCATCGAACGCAACGCCATCGCCAGCGTCAAAGCCATCAACGCCGCGCGGCTGTCCCTGCACGGGGACGGCTCGCACAAGGTATCCCTCGACAAAGCCATCAAGACGATGAAGGAAACCGGAGCGGACATGATGACCAAGTACAAGGAAACCTCCCGCGGAGGCCTCGCAGTCAACGTGATCGAGTGCTGAGCCCGGTGCGTTGATGATCAGCGGGCGACAGTTACCACCGCCGATTTCCCGCTGAACAAAACGTCCGGTTTCCGCAGCCTTTCAGCCGGCTGGCACTGGTCTGCCAAGGCTGCGGAAACCGGAGGACGCCCGGAACAGGGCCAGAGAGCGGATCTGGGAGGGTCCCCGGATCCGCTCT
>JBKPBZ010000287.1:0-3567 GCA_046727115.1 Actinomycetota bacterium
ATCCGCTCGACCCGCCACCAGTCCACCACTTCGCCTTCCGCGAGCAGGTGCGGGTGCCGGCGGCCGCGCAGCAGTCCTGCCCCGCCGGTCAGCTTGTCCAGCCAGCCGCGCACCTGCCAGGCCAGCGGCAGGGAGTACCAGCCGTTCCGGCCGCCGATTCCTTCGATGATGGTCCACACGTGCTTCGGGTCCACGTCGCTGGGGAAGCTGCGCTCGTCCACGAACACTGTGTGGCCGGACCAGTCCGGGTCGCTCGGCAGCGGATCGGCGTCGACTCCGGCGCTGGCCCACGTGGTTTCCACCTGGCCGTCGCGTTCCTTTCCCAGGGCGAGGGCCACGGCACGCCGATAGGAGGTCAGGCCGCCCTCGGGCACACGGATGTACGCGTCGATATCGTGCTCCCGGGAAACGGCGTCGTGCTGCAGCGATTCCACGAGCGGCAAGGACATGGAGAGCGGAATCGGCGTTACAAGCGCCACCCACAGGCCGGCCAGCTTGGGGGCCGGCACGGGCAGGGCCAGGACCCAGCGCCGGGGGAGCCCGGCCTCTGCGGCGTATTCCTGCATCATTCCGGCGTAGCTGAGCACCTGGCGGCAGCCGATATCAAACGTCCGGTTGATGTCACCTTCCAGCGAGGCCGCCGCCACGAGGTAGTACAGGACGTCGCGGACGGCGATCGCCTCGATCTTGTTGCGCACCCAGCTTGGGGCCGGCATGAGCGGGAGCGTCTCGGACAGGTGCCTGATCATTTCGAACGACGCCGAGCCTGAGCCGATGACGACGCCGGCCTGGAACACCACTGCGTCCACGGGGCTGTCCAGGAAGACTTTCCCCACCGCCTCGCGGGAGCGCATGTGCGTGGAAAGTTCGGCCCCGGCCGGGTGCAGGCCGCCGAGGTAGACAATCCGGTCCACTCCGGCTGCGGCCGCGGCCTGGGCAGCCGTCCCGGCCATCGCCTTTTCCTTGTCCTCGAAGCCGGCTCCGGCCGCCATGGAATGGACCAGGTAGTACAGGACATCGACGCCGTCGAGCGCCTCCCGCAGGGCCTCGCCGTCGTCGAGGCTGCTGTGGACCACCTCGACGTCGTCCAGCCACGGCACTCCGGCGATCTTGGCCGGGGTCCGGACCACGACTTTGACCCGGTGCCCGGCTTCCAGGAGCCGGGGGACCAGCCGCCCGCCGATGTAGCCGGTGGCCCCGGTGACCAGGACGGTTTTCCGGGAGTCGGCCTTCGCGGAGGCTGCCTGCGGGGCTGGGGCAGGCGTTCGAGTGGGTTCAGGGGTAGCGGTTGTGCCGTTCATGATGACTCCTTGTCAGCCAGCAGTTGGCGGGTGGCCTACCAAGCCATTCGGTGCCCAGGCCACCTCGGATGGGCCAGCGCTCCTCCTGCCAGCCTAGCCCCCGCCCGTCCCGCCCCGTCGGCCTGGCGGTGGCCTCCGCGGTAGGCTTGGAGGACCCGGGATTCTCACGAATTTCGGCTATTCGTGTTGCCTGCACCCCGTGATCACATCAGGAGCAACAGCTATGAGCCTCAACGGCCCCTCTCTCACCGGTCTGCGCCGTGTCCTCGCCGAAGACCGGAATTACGCGCGGGTCCAGGCCGAGGCCGCCCGCGGGTTCGCCGCCCGCAGCGAGGACTACCAGATCAGCGCCCCGGCCGGAATGCGGTCCACGCTGCTCGCCGAAATGGCGGACGGACTCAGGACACATGCGGCGAACGACACCGGCGCTGCTGCCCGCCCGGTGCCGGTGGTCCTGGCCGTCACCGCGACCGGCCGTGAGGCCGAGGACCTGACCGAGGCCCTGCGCGCCTTCCTGCCGGCCGACGCCGTAGCCGAGTTCCCGAGCTGGGAGACCCTGCCGCATGAGCGGCTTTCCCCGCGCTCGGACACCGTGGGCCGGCGCCTGTCCGTGCTGCGGCGGCTCGCGCACCCCGAGTCGTCCACCGCCGGTGCGCTGCGCGTCGTGGTGGCCCCGGTGCGCGCCGTCGTGCAACCGATCGTCGCCGGTCTGGGCGAACTGGTGCCCGTGACCCTGAAGCTTGGCCAGGAGGCCCCCTTCAGCAGCGTCATCAAGAGCCTCGCCGACGCCGCCTACGCCCGGGTGGACATGGTGACGCGCCGCGGCGAGTTCGCCGTCCGCGGCGGCATGCTGGACGTCTTCCCGCCCACCGAGGACCACCCCATCCGGGTCGAGTTCTTTGGCGACGAGGTGGACCAGATGCGCTGGTTCGCCGTCGCGGACCAGCGCTCGCTGACCGGGCCCGGCCTGCACCACCCCACCGAACTCCACGCCCCGCCGTGCCGCGAAATCCTGATCACACCCTCCGTCATGTCCCGCGCGGCCACCCTGAAGTCGCAGCTCCCGGCCGCCGCGGACATGCTGGAGAAGATCGCCGGCGGCATCGCCGTCGAAGGCATGGAATCGCTGGCCCCCGTCCTGGTGGACGCCATGGTGCCGTTCCTGGACCAACTGCCTGCCGGTTCCATTGCCGTAGTGATCGAGCCGGAGAAGGTCCGCACCCGGGCCCACGACCTCGCCGCCACCAACGAGGAATTCCTTGAGGCCGCCTGGTCCACGGCGTCCGACGGGGGCACCGCGCCGCTGGATCTAAGTTCCGCGGCGTCCGAGGCGCTGCACTCGGCCAGCTTCCGTTCGCTGACCGAAACCCGCACCGCCGCCCTGGAACACGGCGTCTCCTGGTGGTCCATCACCTCGCTGGCCAGCGACGAAGAGCTGCTGCCCGACGTCGACGTGCTCAACCTGCATGCCCGGGAACCCCGCGGCTACCAGGGCGACGTGGCGGAAATGATGGACTTCATCGGCTCCCGGGTCCGGGACCAGTGGCGGATCGTGGTGGTCACCGAGGGCCCCGGCCCGGCGCAGCGCCTCGCGGAACTCTTCCACGACAACGACATCCCCTGCGCGCGGGTGGACACCCTTGACGCGGATCCGCAGGCCGGGCTGATCGAGGTGACCACGGCCGCCGTCGGCCGCGGTTTTGTCCTGGATCCGCTCAAGCTGGCGCTGCTGACCGAGGCTGACCTGCTGGGGCGTACCTCCGCGGGTTCCACCAAGGACATGCGCCGGATGCCGTCCAAGCGGCGGAACGCCGTGGATCCGCTCCAGCTCGTGGCCGGGGACTCCGTGGTGCACGAACAGCACGGCATCGGCCGGTTCGTGGAGCTGATCCAGCGCCGGGTGGCGGGCGGCGGCGACGGGGTGCGCGAATACCTGGTCCTGGAATATGCCCCGTCCAAGCGCGGAGCGCCCGGGGACCGGCTCTTTGTGCCCACGGACCAGCTGGACCAGGTCACCCGGTACGTCGGCGGCGACACCCCGGCGCTGAGCAAGATGGGCGGCGCGGACTGGGCCAGCACCAAGTCCAAGGCCCGCAGGGCGGTCAAGGAGATCGCCGGCGAACTCATCCGGCTGTACTCGGCCCGGATGGCCTCCCGCGGCTACGCCTTCGGCCCGGACACCCCGTGGCAGCGGGAACTGGAGGAGGCCTTCCCGTACGTGGAGACCCCGGACCAGCTGACCACCATCAACGAGGTCAAGGCCGAC
>JBKPBZ010000288.1:0-19144 GCA_046727115.1 Actinomycetota bacterium
GTGCTCTCCGGCGCCACCGCGGGATGGTCGTAAAGGATGATCGGGGACAGCAACAGGACATCGCGCTGCCCCTCGGGGCCGGCGAGCACGGGCCAGCAGCGGTGCTGGCGGCACGAAGCCGCCGCGGCCGACGCCCACTCCGGCGGATCGATCACCGAGAGGAAGTCGGCATCGTGGACAGCGAGCAGGACATGGGCCCCGATGAACGAGAGCTCGATGGCGGAGCGCTTGTCGGAGGTGGCCGTCGCCGTGTTCCCGACCGTGACCCTGAGCCGCCACAGCGGACCGTGGGCCGGCATGTCCGCGCTGCCGGCCACGGTTGCCGGCAGCTGCGTCGGCACCTGCGTCGCCATCAGGCGCAGCTCGCCGCGGAGCTGCCGACGCCGGCGCACCAGCCTGCCGGCGGTGGCGCCGTCGGCGTCCAGTACGGGCTCGATGTCCTCGGTCGCCGGGATGTTGACCGGTGCGCGCACGCCCGCGGCAAGCTGGCCGAGGCTGTATGGCCCGAGCGTGATCTCCGTATCCGTTGCCTCGTCCCAGCTGAGCCAGCGGGACGCACCGACGATGAGTTCCTCGGCCGGCGCGAAGCCGCCGTCCTCCACGCGCTCGGCGGACCGTGTCTGGAGGTGCAGGAAGCGCAGATGGACGTCGAGCCGGGCGGCGGGTCCTGGCGTGAGGAGGCAGTCCGCGGCCATCTCCGGCTCTTCACCGGCGCCCGCGGCTGCAGCGCCGGGCGGCCCCAGCACCCCGAACTGCCAGCGGGCCTGGTTCTTGGCGGACGAGGCGCGGTACGGGTACAGGAGGTACCCCTCGTAGAGGACAGCGTCGGCGACGGCGCGTGCCAGGCTGAGGCCGGCGTTCACGGTACCGGGTCACCCGCCCCCGCCAGCAGCCCTTCGATGGTGGCCTCCCAGGACGTCAGGCCATGGACCGCCTTGTATTTGGCCAGGGCCGTTAGGACGTCGCGGTCCAGGCGGATCCATCCCTGGTTCGGGAAGAACGCGTCCATCAGCGAGCGCCAAACCGCCACGGGCAGGGCGTACCGCGATTCCCGGTCCCAGGGGATCTGCTCGACGCCGAAGCCCGCCGCGCCGCGCGTGAAGACTGTCCCGGAGAAGAGGAACTCCAGCGGAACAGTCCCGTCCCGCAGGGAGTTCAGGTACTTTGCCGCGGAGACCTCGAAGTCGAAGGTGCAGGGGAGGGGCAGATCAACGTCGACGCTGTCCGAAAAGCCCTGGACGAGGACGCCGCTGTGCATCCACATGAACGGCTTGAGGGTGGTGGGCCACCGCCCGCGGCCGCCGAAGAGTTCCAGCAGCCCGGCTTCCTCGTCGGCATCGTAACCGCGGCGCTGGGCCAGGATCCGCACCTGGCAACGCAGGGCCATGGCGTGGATGGCGGCGCCGCTTCGCTCCTGGATCCGCAGGCGCGCGGCCAGCTGCGGCGCGGCCGCATAGAGCTCCGGGGCGATATCCAGCACGCTGAATTCGAGCTCAACCATGGCGTCCCTCCGGTTCTGCTGCCGCCGGAGCGGGGGCGGGCCTGCTGCGGCTGCTGATCCGGTCGAAGAAATCGGCGAGCTCCTGGCGGGACTCCTGGCCGCCGTCGAAGCCCTTCCACACCCGCCGCAGGCGGCCCACCAGCTCATAGCAGGCATCGATCGGGACCAGATGGCAGTCCGCCCGCTCCCGGTCGGGGCCGGGGGAGCGGATCAGCAGGGCCTCCGTGTCAGGGGCGAGCACGGTGATGGCCGGGTTGGCGGCCTGGACCGATGCCCACGCGTGCAGGGGAAGTTCGGACTCGGTGGCGCCCGCCGGGCTCGGGTAGAAGGCAGCGGTCCGGCCGAGGGCCGAATTGAAGAAGAAGAATGCCAGTCCCACCGGGATTTCCAGCTCGTCCCACTGGGCCTGCCCCAGTTCGAAGGGCTCGAAGGAGAGGTAGCGGTCAGGGACGGAACGGTAGCGCAGATGGGCCGACGAGTCCGTGAACAGCAGATAGCAGGGCCGGCACGTGCACAGCAGGGAGCGGCTCTCCAGATCCACCACGTGCTGGTGGGCCTCCGGAATGGGCTCAGCACACATCTCGCAGCGCTCGCCGGCAGGTTGCGCCGGGCGGGTGGAGGCTATCCTGCGCAGCACGGAGAGCGCCGACGCGCTGTTCATTCCGGCGCTGTTCATTCCGGCGTTGCCGGGACCCGTGCCGCTGGTCACAGCGGATCCGCCGTGGTGGGGACGGCCACGGAGGGAACACCGTCGCGGAGCAGCAGCGGAAGGGGATCAAGATGCAGTGCCTTGTCCTCGAGGCAGGCCCCGGCCTTCCGGACGTCGAAGTGGCTGCGGCAGTGCGGGCAGCGCAGCAGGCCGCCGCCCACCGGGGCCGCCAGCGCCCGCTGCAGTGACGCGCCCGGCATGGAGTGGGTGCAACGGGGGCAGCGGTCCACGAACGCGTAGACGTCCGGGCCGATCCTGCACGTGAGAATCTCGACGCCCGCCACCAGGAAGCCCGCGACGCCTCCGGACTCCAGCTCGGCGAGGGCAGGGACCGCCTGCCACGTGCCGGAGGCCGGCGTGGCGGCTCCGTGGGCCGTCCAGTCCGATGCGCCGGCGCCCGACGGGCCGCCGTCGGACGGGCCGCCCAGCCCGTCCAGCCTCGAGCGCAACGCGCCAACCGGGATCAGGGCAGGAACGGCGGCGGGGGCCGCCTCCTCCACTTCGATCGCGGTCACCTCGGGCGCCGCGGTTTCAATGGCGTCCTCGACGGCGAGCTTGAGGGTGACCGACGACGACGGACAGCCCTGGCAGCTGCCCAGCAGCCTGAGCCGGACCACGCCTTCTTCGCTGATGCCGAGCAGTTCCACATCCCCGCCGTGCGAGCCGAGGTAGGGCCGGACGGAGTCGAGGGCTCCGGCGACCCTCCCGGGCAGGTCCACGGGGTGCAGCCCGTGGACCAGCAGCAGGCCTGACACCAACGGGTCGGACGTGAGGGCGGACACCGTTCCGGGGCCGAGCACACCCTGCGAATCCAGCAGCTGCAGGATTCGTTCCAGCCCGGCACCGTAAAGCTCCGTTACCTGCCGGACCAGTTCCTCTGCCCGGTCCCGGGCCACGGGACCGCCGGAACCCAGCGCATCGAGGAGGGAACTGATCCGTTCCCCTGCCGAGCCCAACAGATTCTCCCGGTCCATGGCGGGCTACTCACCGGTGAGCGACTGCGTGGGGGAGTGCAGCAGGTCCAGCGTCTGCCCATTCCCCAGGTACATGTGGACGCCGCACGGCAGGCAGGGGTCGAAGCTCCGGACGGTGCGCATGATGTCGATTCCCTTGAAATGATCGCGATCGTTCTCCTCGAAGATGGGCTGGCCCTGCACCGCGTCCTCATAGGGCCCCGGGGTTCCCTCGGAATCCCGCGGGCTGGCGTTCCACGGCGTCGGCGGGTAGGGATGATAGTTGGCGATCTTGCCGTCGCGGATCACCATGTGGTGTGAGAGCACGCCGCGGACGGCTTCCGTGAAGCCGCAGCTGATGGCCTCCTCCGGCACCTCAAAGGACTCCCAGGTCTTGGTGCGGCCGGCCCGGATCTCCTCGAGGGCCTTTTCGGCGAAGTGCAGTGCAGCGGCGGCCGCGTAGGCCTGGAAATAGGTCCGTGCACGGTTGCGCTCCAGTGTGTTGCTCCACTGCGGGATCTTCCATTCCAGGGTTACCGGGCCCTTCAGCGCAGTCTTGGGCAGCTCGATCTGGACGCTGCTGCCCGTTGACTTCAGGTAGCCGGTGTCGACCAGTCCCGCGAGGGCGGTCGACCAGAGCCGGGCCAGCGGGCCACCACCGGTGTCAAGCGCCAGGTTGTTTTCGCCGTCAGACCACCGCGGTGACATGACCCAGCTGTACTTGTCCTCCAGGTCGCGCTTCTGCGGCCGCGGGTTGGTGTGCTGGTTCCAGGGGTGCCGGCGGTCCACCGGGTTCCCCAGCGGATCGCGGGTGACGAACATTTCCTGGTCGCCCCAGTCCTCGTAGTACGACGAACCCAGCATGATCCGGATCCCCAGGTTGATCCGCACCAGGTCCGTGGTCACAAGTTTGCCGTCCACCACGACGCCGGGGGTGACAAACATCTTCCGGCCCCACTCCGTCATGTCCTTGTAGGCGAAATTGCAGAACTCCGGATCCTGGAAGGAGCCCCAGCAGCCCAGCAGGGTGCGCCGCAGCCCCACCTGCTCGTACCCGGGCAGGGCCTCATAGAAGAAATCGAAGAGGTCATCGTGCATCGGCACGACCTTCTTCATGAACTCCACGTACCGCATGAGCCGGGTGAGGTAGTCCGTCATCAGCTGGATGGTCGCCACGGTGCCCACACCGCCCGGGTAAAGCGTGGAGGGATGGACATGCCGGCCCTCCATCAGGCAGAACATTTCCCGGGTCATCCGGCTGACCTGCAGCGCCTCGCGGTAGAACTCCCCGGTGAACGGGTTCAACGAGCGCATGATGTCAGCGATGGTCCGGTAGCCGTGGTCGCCCGCGTGCGGGGCCGGCGTGTTCTCGGCCTTGGCCAGCACCGAGGGGTTGGTTTCGGAGACCATCTTCTCGCAGTAGTCAACGCCGACCAGATTCTCCTGGAAGATGTTGTGGTCGAACATGTACTCGGCAGCTTCGCCCAGGTTCACGATCCATTCGCCGAGGTGCGGCGGCTTCACCCCGTAGGCCATGTTCTGCGCGTAACAGGAGCACGTGGCATGGTTGTCGCCACAGATTCCGCAGATCCGGCTGGTGATGAAGTGGGCGTCCCGGGGGTCCTTGCCGCGCATGAAGATGGAATAGCCGCGGAAAATCGATGACGTGCTGTGGCATTCCACCACTTGATTGTTCTTGAAATCGACCTTGGTATAGATGCCGAGGCTGCCGACGATCCTCGTGATCGGGTCCCAGGCCATCTCCACCAGGTTCTCGCCCGCGGAACCGTCCGCCGCCGGCATCGGAATCGTCGAAGTCATTGCATTGCCTCTCTGCTTAGCGTCCCTACCAGGTCCGCTTGGCGCCGGTCAGCAGATCATTACCGGGTTTGCGCCAGCGTGGTTCCTGGTCCAGCGTGTGCTTCGTGATGTTCCGCAGTGTCTTGATGGTCTTGCCGTAGGGCATGACCGACGCGGTAGACAGTTTGCCGCCAGGCGGTTCGTCCATGAACGGCATGAATTTGTCCGGGAATCCCGGCATCGTGCAGCCAATGCAGATGCCGCCCACGTTCGGGCAGCCGCCGATGCCGTTCATCCAGCCACGCTTGGGCACGTTGCACTTGACCACAGGTCCCCAGCAGCCGAGTTTGACGATGCACTTCGGGGACCCGTATTCGGTGGCAAAGTCGCCCTGTTCGTAATAGCCCGCGCGGTCGCATCCC
Organism: Actinomycetota bacterium; assembly: GCA_046727115.1. Taxonomy (GTDB): domain Bacteria; phylum Actinomycetota; class Actinomycetes; order Actinomycetales; family Micrococcaceae; genus Arthrobacter. Next base: position 5,386 of record JBKPBZ010000288.1, read on the forward strand.
TCGTGCACCGTCTGGCCGAACAGCCACGTTGGCCGGAGCGCCTCATCAAGGGGAATCATGGGCGCCTGCCCGGTGGCCTGATACAGCAGATACGTCATGGTCTCTGATAGGTTGTCCGGCTGGATGGGGCAGCCCGGGACGCACACGATCGGGATTCCGGCTTTGGACTTCCAGTCATACCCGAGATAGTCGGGCACGCCCATGGCCCCGGTGGGATTCCCCGCCATGGCATGGATGCCGCCGTAGGTCGCACAGGTTCCCGCCGCGATGATGGCCGTGGCCTTGGGTGCCAGCCGGTCCAGCCACTCGCTGGTGGTGATCGGCTGTCCGGTGTCGAGGTTGTTGCCGAACGCCGCCCAGTAGCCGCCCGCGGCATGCAGCTTCTCATTCGGGATGGACCCCTCCACCACCAGCACGAATGGCTCCAGCTCGCCGCGGTCGGCCTTGCGGAACCACTCGAGGAAGTCGTCGGCCCCCTGCTGCGGGCCGCATTCGAAGTCGATCAGCGGCCAGTGCATGGCGATCTTGGGAAGTCCGGGAAGTGCCCCGAGGGCTATCTCCTCGACGCTTGGCTGGGTTGCCGCCGTCAGGGCCACGGAGTCACCGTCGCAGCTGAGGCCGGCGTTGATCCACAGGACGTGGATCAAAGTTTCTTCCGCTTTCAATGCAGTAGCTGTAGGCATCGTTGCCTCCTTCGGAGCCCCGCCCTGCGGCTGCGGCTCGAATGTTGCGTCAGCAGGTCAAACGCTGAGTCCACCGGAGCGCGGCGCGCTCCCGGCGGCGGCCGTCGCCAGGTGAGGATTCTTCCGGATCCACTCCAGCCAGCCATCCATGCCGTCGCCGGTGGTAGCTGACAGGGTCAGGACGTCGACGCCGGGATTCAGCCGGCGCGCCTGGCGCACGCAGCGCTCGACGTCGAACTCCACGTAGGGGAGCAGGTCTGCCTTGTTGATGATCACCAGATCGGCAGCCAGGAACATGTGGGGGTATTTCTGCGGTTTATCATCGCCCTCCGTCACTGAGATCACGACGACCCGGGCCGATTCGCCGAGGTCGAACAATGCCGGGCACACCAGGTTGCCCACGTTTTCGATGAAGAGTGTCGAGCCGGGCACAGGGTCCAGCGAGTCCAGGGCCCGCTGCAGCATCCCGGCATCCAGGTGGCAGCCTGCTCCGGTGTTGATTTGGATCACCGGCCGGCCCGTGGACCGGATCCGGTCGGCATCCAGGGAGGTCTCCTGGTCCCCTTCGATGACACCGATGTCGAGTTCCCCGGCCAGTTCCTGGATGGTCCGCACCAGGAGCGTGGTCTTGCCGGCCCCGGGGGAACTCATGACATTGAAGGCCCGGACGCCGCGTCCCTCCAGCCAGCCCCGGTTGCGTGCGGCCAGGAGGTCATTCTTGGCGAGAAGATTCTCCTCCAAAGAAATGATGGTCCGTCCGTCCGGCGCGGGGCTGTGCTCATGCCCGTCAGGCCCGTGGTCGTGACCGTGCGGATGTTCGTGGTCGTGACCGTGGGCGTGGGTGTGTTCGTGCCCGTGATCGTGGGGATGTGGATGCTCGTGCGGGGCTGCAAGGGGGTGAAACGTTCCGTCGACGTCGGAAACCCTGGTCCCGGCATCGTCGCCGCATCCGCACGTCGCACACATGTCTACGCAACCTCCACCGAGGTGACCACTAGTTCCCGGCCACTGACGATTTCGACATCGGCACTGCCGCACGGACAGAGCAGAAACATGTCCTCAAGGACGAATTCGTCGCGGCAGCTTCGGCATCTGGCCCGGCCCTCGGACTCATCGATTGTGAGGGCCGCGCCGGCCAGCGGCGTGTCAGCTGAAACGACTTCGAAGCAAAAACGCACGGCATCCGGCAGGACGCCGCTCAAGGGGCCAATCCGCAGGTTAACGCCCGTGACGGGGCGGTCGCCGGTCCGGTTCAGGACCGCCTCCACAAGACCTTGGGTAATCGCAAGTTCGTGCATGAGCCGTTGCCACCTCGTCGTTTCAATGTAGGCCCGCGGGGTACAAACTTCAATACGCCCGCAATACGCCTGCAGTGGGGGTCGCAGGTGCCGGTCGCCGCGCCTGCCGCCCGCGTCTGCGGCCTCCCCGGGCCGCTCCCGGCGTACCTGCCGGCGCGCTCCGGCCGCCGTGCAGGCGGAGGAAGCAACCTTCGACTTCAACCAGAACGTCAAGGCACAGCGTCCGCCCCAGTGTCAAGGTCCGTCGAATACCGTGTCGGGCGCTGTAACCTTGGGAGGAACGCGCTGGGCTCGGGGAGCCCGGAGGCGGCAATATGAAGCACGACAATCACCGTCATCGAAAGTGTGGATAGATACGTGAGCAGCGAGCAGGGTTCAGCAACTCTGGAAGGCACCGAACTCGACCTGGAAGACGCCGTCATGGGTCCCACCGGGCGGCCCCATCGCGACTTTCCGGAGCCCGCACCGCTGTCTTCCCACGGCCCTGCGCGGGTCATCGCCATGGTTAACCAGAAGGGCGGGGTGGGCAAGACCACGTCCACGATCAACCTCGCCGCAGCTCTGGCCGAATACGGCCGCCGCGTGCTCCTGGTCGACTTCGATCCGCAGGGTGCCCTGTCCGCCGGGCTGGGCACTAACCCGCACGAGCTCGATCTCACTGTGTACAACGTGCTGATGGACCGCAAAGTGGACATCCGCGACGCCATCCAGAAGACCGGCGTGGAAAACGTGGATCTGCTCCCCGCCAACATCGACCTCTCCGCCGCCGAGGTGCAGCTGGTCAACGAAGTGGCCCGCGAGCAGGTCCTGGACCGGGCACTGAAAAAGGTCGAGGACGACTACGACGTCGTCCTGATCGACTGCCAGCCCTCACTCGGGCTCCTCACCGTCAATGCGCTGACCGCCGCCCACGGCGTCATCATCCCGCTGATCTGTGAATTCTTCGCCCTGCGCGCCGTGGCGCTGCTCGTGGAAACCATCGACAAGGTCCAGGACCGCCTCAACCCGCGCCTGCAGGTCGACGGCGTGCTCGCCACGATGTACGACGCCAGGACCCTGCACGGGCGGGAAGTGATCGCCCGCCTGGTGGAGGCCTTCGGCGACAAGGTCTTCGAAACCGTCATCAAGCGTTCCATCAAGTTTGCCGACGCCACGGTCGCAGCCGAACCCATCACCACCTACGCGGGCAACCACGTCGGTGCCGACGCCTACCGCCGCCTGGCCAAAGAGCTGATCTCGCGCGGCGGCGCGCCCTAGCCAGGATCGTGGCAGGCGCCTCCTCTCCGCCAACGAATCCCCGCATGCCCGTCCTCGACATGCCGGTGGAGTTCGACACACGCGCGCACTCCGCCGGCCCTGCCGTCCCGGCAGGGCCGGGCGTCGCCGCGGCGCCTGGCCTCCCAGCACCTGACTTTCCTGTGCCGTCCGGGAAGAAGCCCGGATTCGAAGTGCGGCTCACCAACTTCACCGGCCCGTTCGACCTCCTGCTCGGCCTGATCTCCAAGCATCAGCTGGACATCACTGAGGTGGCGCTGTCCACTGTCACGGACGAATTCATCAAGTACATCCGCGGCCTGCAGCAGCTGGGGGAGGAATGGGCGCTGGATGAAGCCAGCGAATTCCTGGTGATTGCCGCCACGCTCCTGGACCTCAAAGCCGCCCGGCTGCTGCCCGCAGGCGAGGTCGAGGACGATGAGGACATCGCACTGCTCGAAGCCCGGGACCTCCTGTTCGCCCGGTTGTTGCAGTACAAGGCCTTCAAGCACGTGGCCGGCATGATCGGCTCCACGCTTGAACTGGAAGCCCGGCGGTATCCCCGGCAGGTTGCCCTCGAGGGGCACTTCGCTGCCCTGCTTCCGGAACTACTGTGGCGGCACACGCCGGAGCAGTTCGCTTCCCTGGCCGAGGCGGCCCTCAAACCGAAGGAGGCCGCCCCCACGGAAGTCGGCCTCGCGCACCTGCACGGGACGCCGGTGAGCGTCAAGGAACAGGCAGAGCTGCTCGGGAACCGGCTGCGGCTGGGAACGCCGCTGACGTTCCGGGCGTTGATCGCCGACGCCGAATCCACGCTGGTGGTGGTGGCGCGGTTCCTGGCCCTGCTGGAGCTGTTCCGCGACCGCGTGGTGGGCTTTGACCAGCTGCTGCCACTGGGCGACCTGACCGTGCACTGGACGGCCGGTACCCGGGGGTGGAGCAGCGAAAACCTGAGCGAAGAATACGAGGACGAGCCGTGAACGAACGATTGCCGGACACCGATCCGGACACCGATCCTGACACCGGGCCGGACACGCGGCCGGACGTCGCGAACCTGCCCGGCGGTGCCCGCGCGGCCCTCGAAGCCGTCCTGATGGTGATCGACGAACCCGCCACAGCCACGGCCCTCGCCGCCGGACTGGACCTGACGGTCGACGTCGTCGAGGGTCTGCTGGAGGAACTGCAGCGGGAGTATAACGGTTATACTGTTAATGCCCCGGATGTGGACGATGCCAGCCATAGCAGTAGAAATGTCGGCTTCAGCGCCACCGCCCGGGGTTTTGAATTGCGGAATATCGCCGGAGGCTGGCGGATCTATTCCCGCGCTGAATTCGCCGATATCGTCGGCGGATTCGTGCTGGAAGGACAGACAGCCAGGCTGACGCAGGCGGCGCTCGAAACGCTCGCCGTCATCGCTTACCGCCAGCCCGTATCAAGGGCGCGGGTGTCTGCAATTCGAGGAGTCAACGTTGACTCTGTCGTGCGGACGCTGACGCAGCGGGGGCTGATCGAGGACTCGGGAACCGATCCCGAATCCGGAGCAATCCTGTACCGCACGACGTCGTATTTCCTGGAACGAATGGGAATCGGCTCGTTGGCGGAATTGCCGCAGCTTTCACCCCATCTTCCGGGGCTTGAAGGCATCGAAGAGTTTTACGACGCTGGAAGAATGTAGGCAGGAACAACTGCCTGCGCACGAGTATCCAACCGGGCAGAATCATTTTGCCCCGTCGGCGGGTGTTGTCGGGAGACAGCGGCCGTCGGCCAACAAACGAAGGACGGGTCATGACACAGGCGGGACGCCAGGGTTCACCACGTAATAGTTCGGGACGTAACAGTGCCGGACAAAATTCAGCGCAGGGCTCAGGCCGCGGCGCGCAGGGCGGCTCGGGCCGCAGCGGCGGAGCCGACTACAAGGGCGGCTCGGGCCGCGGCGCTCAGGGCGGCGGAAGCCGCACCGGCGGAGCCGGATTCAAGGGCGGCGGAGACCGCCCCTTCAAGCACCCCAAGCCTCGCGAAGAGGCCTTCATCGATCCGGACCTGCAGGGTCCCGACGGCGCGCCGTCGGCTGCCCGCCCGGCTTCCGCTGACTGGAAGTCCAAGGCGCCCTCCGGCAAGGAAGCGGCACGCAAGGCGGCCGCCCGCAAGCCCGGCTTCGGCAAGGTCCCCGGCACCCCCGGCGCGCTCAAGCCCAAGCCGCGCATCGGCGCCGGAGCGGCCAAGGCCACCGGTTCCCGCGCCTTCGGCGGCGAACGCTTCGGCCAGAGCCTCGGCCCTGTCCGGAAGCCGGCCCGCAAGCGCGGCCCACGCGCCGAGGTGCCGCAGTCTGAGCTGCACGACGCCGACGGCACCCGCCTCCAGAAGGTCATGGCCTCCGCCGGGGTCGCCTCACGGCGGGTCTGCGAGGAAATGATCGCCGAAGGTCGCGTCGAGGTCGACGGCCAGGTAGTCACCGAGCTCGGCGTGCGCGTCGACCCGAAGTCGGCAGTGATCCACGTCGACGGCCTGCGCATCCAGCTGGACGAGAACATGGTCTACATGGTCTTCAACAAGCCCAAGGGCGTTGTCTCCACCATGGAGGACCCGGACGGCCGCCCGTGCATCAGCGACTTCGTCCGCAACCACCACGGCGAACGCCTGTTCCACGTGGGCCGGCTCGACGTCGCCACGGAAGGGCTGCTGCTCCTGACCAACGACGGCGAGCTCGCCAACCGCCTGACGCACCCGTCCTATGAAGTGCCCAAGACCTACCTCGTGCAGGTCCGCGGGCCGTTCCCGCAGGGCATCGGCGCCGAGCTCAAGGCCGGCGTCGAGCTCGAGGACGGTATCGCCTCGGTGGACTCCTTCAAGCTCGTCGACTCGACCCCCGGCCACGTGCTGATCGAGGTCGTGCTGCACTCGGGCAAAAACCGGATCGTCCGGCGCATGTTCGACGCCGTCGGCTTCCCCGTACTGCGCCTGGTCCGCGTCAAGGTTGGCCCGATCGGGCTGGGCGACCAGCGCCAGGGCAGCATCCGCAACCTCGGCAAGCAGGAAGTCGGCCACCTGCTGGCATCCGTGGGGCTGTAAGCGTGTCCGCCTTCCGCACGCACGGCCGCGGCCACCTGAACGGCCCGGTGGTCGTCTTGGGCTCCGGGCTTCTGGGCACCAGCATCGGGCTGGGGCTGCGGGGGCGTGGCGTCGTTGTGTTCCTCTCTGACCCCTCGCCGACCAACCAGGCCGTCGCCGTAGACATCGGCGCCGGCCTGCCGCTGGCGCGCCTCGACGCGGACCAGCCGGAGCTCGTCGTAGTGGCGGCGCCGCCGGATGTCACGGCGGACGTCGTTGCCAACGCGCTCCGGGACTACCCGCACGCCGTCGTAGTGGACATCGCCAGTGTGAAGGCGGCCATCTTGGCCGATCTCCGCAACCGCGGCGCTGACCTGGGCCGCTACGTCGGGACTCACCCCATGGCGGGGCGTGAGAAATCCGGTCCCGTCGCTGCCCGCGGCGAGCTGTTCACGTCCATGCCGTGGGTCGTGTGCCCGGCGGAAGAGACTCTGCCGGAGTCCCTGCAGGTGGCGCGTGCGCTGGCCGGCGACCTTGGCGCCGTCGTAGCCGAATTCCCCGCTGACGAACACGACGAAGCCGTGGCGCTCGTTTCACACCTGCCGCAGGTGATGTCCTCGCTCGTGGCCAGCCGCCTGCAGGGCACCCCCCTGCACGCGCTGTCCCTGGCCGGAAACGGGCTGCGGGATGTCACCCGGATCGCCGCCAGCGATCCCACGCTCTGGGTGCAGATCCTGGGCGCGAACGCGGACAAGGTGGTGGAGATCCTGCACGGAGTCCGCGAGGACCTCAACCGGCTGATCGGCACCCTGGAGGCCCCGACGGCTCCCGGGGCCCGGCTGGATCTTGCCCAGCTGTTCAGCGAAGGCAACGCCGGCCAGTCCCGGATCCCGGGCAAGCACGGTGGACCCCCGCAGGCCTACGCGTGGCTGACGGTCCTGGTGGATGACACGCCCGGACAGATCGCGAAGCTCCTGACCGAGATCGGCGAGATCGGCGTCAACGTCGAGGACCTCCGCCTGGACCACTCCTCGGGGCAGAATGTGGGCATGGTGGAAATTTCCGTCCTGCCCAACAAACACGACCTTTTGATCGAAGCCCTCAACGACCGCGGATGGCAGGTACTCCAGTAATGACCCAGGAACTCATCGAGACCGTGGACGTGCTCCGCCCCGGAAAAAGCCTGGTGGTCGCCATCGACGGCCCCTCCGGCTCCGGCAAATCCAGCGTCAGCAAAGAGGTGGCCCGCCGGCTCAAACTGGCCTACCTCGACACCGGAGCAATGTACCGCGCCCTGACGTGGTTCTGCCTGGAGAACGGCACGGACCTGGACGACGGGGCGGCCGTGGAGGTCGCCGCCGAGGCGCTGCCGCTGGACATCAGCACGAGCCCGCAGGAAGAGTACGTCCGCGTCGGCGGGCACGATGTCACTCTGGCCATCCGTGAGCCCGCCATTTCCGCGGCGGTCAGTGCCGTTGCCACCACCCTGGGCGCGCGTACGGAACTGATCCGCCGGCAGCGCGAGCTGATCGAACAGCACCACCGCCGCATGGTGGTCGAGGGCCGGGACATCACCACCGTCGTCGCGCCCCATGCCGAGGTGCGGATGCTGCTGACCGCGAGCGAGGAAGCACGGCTGCGCCGCCGCGGCATCCAGCTGGGCGGCAGCCAGAATGCCGAGCAGCTGGCAGCCCAGGTCACCCACCGCGATGCCAAGGACTCCACCGTAGTGAACTTCACCACGGCCGCCGACGGCGTCGTCACCCTGGACTCCTCGGAGCTGGACTTTGACGAGACGGTTCAGGCCGCCCTCGACATCGTCGAAACCGTGGTCAACCACACCGCCGTTCCACGCCGGGCCATCCACGGTGACTGAGGGGCGCACCGGACGGCAGGCAAGCGTGCACGCCCCCGTGCCCGGCCACTGGACGACGGCGTGGAGCCGGCCTGTGGGCTGGATCCTGGACCACCTCGTCTACCGCACCTCGGTCACCGGACGGTCCAACGTCCCCGCGGCCGGCCCCGTCATCTTCGCGGGCAACCACATCAGCTTCCTGGACGGGCCCATCATGTTCGGCGCCTCGCCCCGGCCCATGCACATCCTCGTCAAGCAGGAGATGTTCACCGGGCTCCTCGGCCGCATACTGGCGGCGTCGGGCCAGCTGCCCGTCGACCGCCGCGGCGGCCGTGCGGCGCTGGCCACGGCCCGGAGCCTGCTCGCCGCCGGACGGTGCGTCGGGATTTTGCCCGAAGGCACCCGGGGGAGCGGTGAGGCCGCCGCGATCAGCAACGGCGTCGCCTGGCTGGCGCTCAACTCCGGCGCCACAGTGGTCCCCGTGGCCATCCTGGGCACCAGAATCGGAGGCGAACACCTGGACAAGGTACCCGCACCCCGCCGGAGGCTGCACGTCAGCTTTGGCGGTGCCATCAACGTCAGCCGCAGGCCCGGTGAGAGCGGCCGTGTTTCAATGGACAGGGCGGGAACCGAAATCCGGGCCGCGTTAGCGCGCCATGTCCAGGACTCAGTACTAAGAACCGGGCAGTCCCTGCCCCACGCGGAATCACCGCATGAACGTCACGAAGAAGTAGCCGGGACGCCGGCAGATCACCACCTAAGGAAAGTGCAATGAGCGATACGACTCAAACCTCCGGCAATTTTGGCGCCGGCGAAGACGAATACACGCCCACCGGCACCGACCAGGTGGCTGAACACCTTGCCGCCCTGGACGATGACGAGGCGGAGCTCCGCGCGGCCTCCCTTCGGGCCGGGCTGGACGACTACGAGCTGGACGAGGACGACGCCGCGCTGCTGAGCGGCCAGTTCGACGACGAGGACTTCGACGGTCCGGTCAAGCTGGATCCGGTCCTGGCCATCATCGGCCGGCCCAACGTGGGCAAGTCCACCCTGGTCAACAGGATCCTGGGCCGCCGCGAGGCAGTGGTCGAGGACACCCCCGGCGTCACCCGCGACCGCGTCATGTACTCGGCAAACTGGAACGGCCGCAACTTCACGGTAGTGGACACCGGCGGCTGGGAACACGATGCCCGCGGCATCCACGCCCGCGTGGCGGAGCAGGCCGAGATGGCCGTGGAACTCGCCGACGCCGTCCTGTTCGTCGTCGACTCCGCCGTGGGCGCAACCGCGACCGACGAAGGCGTCATGAAGATGCTGCGCAAGTCGAAGAAGCCGGTCATCATGGTGGCCAACAAGGTCGACGACTTCGCGCAGGAAGCCGACTCGGCGACCCTCTGGGGCCTGGGCTTCGGCGAACCGTACCCCGTCTCAGCCCTGCACGGCCGCGGTGTGGCCGACCTCCTGGACCACGTCATGGACACCCTCCCGGAGTACTCCCTGATTGAAGGCCTCGAGCGCTCCGGCGGACCCCGCCGTGTGGCCCTGATCGGCCGCCCGAACGTCGGCAAGTCCTCGCTGCTGAACAAGCTCGCCGGTTCCGAGCGTGTGGTGGTGGACAACACCGCCGGCACCACCCGCGACCCGGTCGATGAATTCATCGAACTCGGCGGGCGCACATGGCGCTTCGTGGACACCGCCGGCATCCGGCGCCGCCAGCACATGGCCCAGGGCGCGGACTTCTACGCCTCCCTGCGTACCCAGAGCGCGCTCGAAAAGGCCGAGGTCGCCGTCGTGCTCCTGGCCGTGGACGAAGTCCTCAGCGAGCAGGATGTCCGCATCCTCCAGCTCGCCGTCGAATCCGGCCGCGCCCTGGTGCTCGCCTTCAACAAGTGGGACCTCCTCGACGACGAGCGCCGCCGCTACCTGGAACGCGAAATCGAGCAGGACCTGGCGCACGTCGCCTGGGCCCCGCGCGTGAACATCTCGGCCCTGACCGGCTGGCACAAGGACCGGCTGGTCCCGGCCCTGGACATTGCCCTGGAGAACTGGGACAAGCGCATCCCCACCGGCCGCCTCAACGCGTTCCTGGGCGAACTTGTGGCGGCGCACCCGCACCCGGTCCGCGGCGGCAAGCAGCCGCGCATCCTGTTCGGCACGCAGGCGTCGAGCCGGCCGCCGAAGTTCGTGCTGTTCACCACCGGATTCCTGGACCCGGGCTACCGCCGGTTCATCACCCGGCGCCTCCGCGAGACCTTCGGTTTCGAGGGCACGCCGATCGAGGTCAACATGCGTGTGCGGGAAAAGCGCGGCAAGAAACGTTAATTCCGACACACCGTGGCTGTGACAGCATGAAATTGTCACAGGCACCCTCCGGAATCGTGTAAGCTTTTGGAGGTGGTTCGGCCGGACTGCTTGGAAGAAAACCTGGAGAGAATCCGGGACGACATCCGAGCGGAGAACGGTGGAACCAGCGGGCTGTAGCGCAGCTTGGTAGCGCACTTGACTGGGGGTCAAGGGGTCGCAGGTTCAAATCCTGTCAGCCCGACCAACAGACAAAACCCCGTCATTCCTGATAAAGGAATGGCGGGGTTTTCTGTTTCCCGAAAACTTTTTGCCAGGCGCACTCAGTTCGGCGCCGCTCCTTCGCTGGTGGCAGGGGTGGCATCGGACATAGCCGCGGGGAAGGATGCACGGAGTGCCGCAAGCAGCCTGCCGAAGATCTCGTCCTCGCTTCCCGTGCCGTCGACGCTGAGGAGGATCCCGCGCTCTGAGTATGCCGAGGCCACCGGCTCAGTCTCGTGGTGGTAGAGCTCCAACCGGTGCCGGATGACGTCCTCGGTATCGTCGCTGCGTCCGGTCATGGTGGCGCGGTGGAGCATCCGGCGGACGAGTTCCGCGTCGTCAACCGTCAGTTCGATGGCAACGTCCAGCGCGCGCCCGCTGGCGGCAAGGATGACGTCGAGTTCGGCTTGCTGCGCCGCGTTTCGGGGATACCCGTCCAGGAGGAACCCGGCCCTGACGTCATTCTGGTTCAGGCGGTCGCGCACCATGCGGTTCGTCAGGGGGTCGGGCACCAAATCGCCGGCGTCCAGATGCACAATGACTTCCCGGCCCAGCGGCGTCAGGTTCTTCACATGGTCGCGGAAAACCTCTCCGGTGGACACCACGGTGATGCCGAGGCGCCGGGACAAACGTTCGGCCTGGGTGCCCTTGCCGCACCCCGGGGGACCCATAATCAGCATTCGCATCGTTGAGACTCCCTGAGGCGCCGTTGAAAGGTGTCCTTGTATCGTGTTCGCTGGGAGGCGCCAGCGCAAGGGATAGCGGCGCCGGCGCCGGTTTTCAGGAAGCGCCTATCTCACGGAGCGCATCTTACGGAGCACCTATTTCAGGAAGCGCCTATTTCAGGAAGCGCGACGTCCGGCGGTCGGCCAGGATCTTTCCCTTCGTCTGGCACGTCGGGCAGTACTGCAGGGCGGTGTCGGCAAAGGAGACCTCCCGGACTGTGTCGCCGCACACCGGACACGCTTCGCCGGTCCGGCCGTGAACCCTCATATGGCTCCGCTTGGTGTCTTTGAGTTCGTTGGGCGGCTTACCCTGGGCCTCCGCCACGGCCGTCCCCAGGATGGAGTGGATGGCGTCGTAGAGGCGCTGGACGTCCGTCCGGTCAAGGGACTTGGCGAGGGCGAAGGGCGAGATCCTGGCGGCGTGCAGGATCTCGTCGCTGTAGGCGTTCCCAATCCCGGCGATGATGCTCTGGCTCCGCAGGACGCCCTTGATCTGCTGGGGGCTGGAACCGAGAATCCCGGCCAAAGCGTCGACGTCGAAGCCCGGGCTGAACGGATCCGGTCCCAGCGCCGCGATGCCGGGAACGTCAAGCGGATCGCGGACCACGTAGACCGCCAGGCTCTTTTTCGTGCCCGCCTCGGTCAGGTCCATGCCCGCCGGGCCGGCAGCGCCGGTAAATGTCAGCCGCAGAGCGATGTGCCCCTTGCCCATTTTCAGCTGGGCATCAGTGGGGGCGTCAGTGAAGCGGACCCAGCCGGCCCGCGCCAGGTGGAAGACAAAATGCAGCCCGTCGGCTTCCATGCTGACGAACTTGCCGAACCGGCGCACCCCGGTGATGGCCCTGCCCTCGAGGTCGGAGTAGAGCGGGTCTGCCGTCTTGAGCACGGCGAAGGAGACCAGCTGGATCTTCGTCACGACTGCTCCGCGCAGGTGCTCGTCCAGAAAGTCCGCCAGGGCCGCAACTTCAGGAAGCTCAGGCATGGCCTAGCCCTGGCCGGTCCGGACGGTCCCGGCGCTCCGGTTGTTCACATTCCTGACATTCGGCGGCGCATGTTCTGCCATCGCACCATCATGACAGAAGCCTCCCCGGCCCCTGCCCGATATGCCTATACTTTCAGCGGCGGCTAGAACAAACGACTGCCGCCGCATAGGTGATTGACCCGATGAAAGGCCCGTCATGAGCATCATTCCCGAAGACCTGTCCTACACCGCAGAACACGAATGGGTTTCGGCCCCCAATGCCGACGGGATTGTGCGCGTCGGCATCACCGATTTTGCCCAGGACGCCCTCGGGGATGTCGTTTACGCCCAGATGCCCGAAGTGGGGACAACCATCAAGGCCAACGACGTGGTCGGAGAAGTCGAATCCACCAAGAGCGTCAGCGACATCTACGCCCCTGTTACGGGCGAAGTCGTGGCCCGGAACGAGGCCTTGGACACCGATTCCGCCCTTATTAACTCCGATCCGTACGGTGAGGGCTGGCTGATCGAAATCAAGCTCGCGGAAGCCGACGCGGTCGAGTCCCTACTCAGTGCATCCGAGTATGAACAGCAGGTAGGCTAAAGACAGAGGTCGTTCGGTCCGGGGTCGCCGGAGAGTGTTGTTGGGATAACAAAACAAGCCGCGCCCCGCCGAAAGGCCTCAATACCGGGACTGCGAGGCTTTTCCGGACGGCATGCGTTGTTTGCAGGGGGGACACCTGCAACGAATGAGGAGGACTCAATGTTTGGGCACGAACGGAACGACACCGGTGATGGTTACGGCACGGGTGGAGTGAAAGCTTCGGAGACCACGTCGATCAACCTCACTCCGGTGCGCGATGAACCAAACTTCACGCCGAAGCTCTCGACCGAGGAGCGGGCAGCGGTCCAGGCCCTTCCCTTCGGATCGGCCCTGCTGGTGGCGCACAGCGGCCCCAACGCCGGCGCGCGGTTCCTGCTGGACTCGGACGTCACGACGGCGGGCCGCCACCCGGACGCCGATATCTTCCTCGACGACGTCACCGTCTCCCGCAGGCACGTGGAATTCCGCCGCACCGCGCGCAGCTTTGAGGTCGTGGATACCGGGAGCCTGAACGGCACCTACGTCAACCACGACCGCGTCGACTCCGTGGAACTGAAGTCCGGCAATGAGGTCCAGATCGGCAAGTTCCGCCTCACCTTCTACCTCAGCCCTGCCCGCGCAGCAGGCAACGTCTGATTCCGGGGTAGCTGCCTGTGGCCACGGCACATGCGGATCGGCGCGGACCCCAGGTTCTGAACATCGGGGAAGTCCTGGCTCAATTGAGCGACGACTTTCCCAGCATGACGGCGTCAAAAATCCGGTTCCTTGA
>JBKPBZ010000289.1:0-13551 GCA_046727115.1 Actinomycetota bacterium
CTTGACCACGATCAACAGTTTCCTGCGGCTTCCACTGGTTGAGGGGCAACTTAGCGTAGAAGGCACCATTGCAGCCATCGCGGTGGCCGCCACAGCCCTGATAGGCGCCGTGCTGGGCGGGCTCACCGGTGTTCACTACCACCGGAAGGTAGACCGTGCGGGCTTTACTCCGACGAAGCAGCACTACCAGCCCTAGGAGCGCACCCGGTTTCCCATGCGTCACCAGGGCCGGCGAGTTTGAGCAGTAGTTGCTGGCTCCCGCTCTGAGCCTGCCCCACCGGAGCCGCGTTCCTCCCCTTCGCTCCCCTGTTTGGCCATGTCGTTGCCGGGATGCCAGATGTCTCTGCGCGTTCCCTAAGTACCGCCTAAATGAGGTACCGGTAGACCGTGGCGCGGGAGACTCCGAGCATCCTGCCGATGTCGGAGGCGCTGATTCCTTTGCCTTTGAGTTCCCTGGCCCTGGCCGCGGCAGCGTCGTCCCCTTTGCGGGCCTTCCGCCGTGGCGGTTGTTGGCCGTTGCCGCGGCGAGCCCTGCTCTGCCTTGGTGCGTTCGATCATCGTGTCGTGCTCCAGCTGCGCGAACGCGGCCATGATCGTGAGTATTGCGGGCCAGGACGGTTCCCTAGCCCCCACCACCGGATCGATATCAGCCCGGCCCCCCGGAGCCGCCCTGGCCCCGCGCTGCCCATGACGGCCGGCCCGGCACAGGCAGCCGTTCCAGCTAGAGCTCACCGGCGCCGCCGGCGGTCACTGGTCCCTTCGGCATCGACGGGGAGCGGATTGCCTGGATGCCGTCGAGTTCGGCCGGGTACTGTCCGGGCGCGGTACGGCGGCAGCGCCGCTTACCGCCAGGTGACAGGCCAGTCATTTACGTTGTAAAGTTTTGTCACGGTCCTTCTGCTCCAGCGTCAGGGAACCCGGAATGCGGGAGCGGGCGGCCGGCTGCCCATTCCGGGCTCAGCCGGAACGGGGACCAAAGGAATAGCCAATGCCGACAGAACCATCGTCTTTTCCGCCACCCGAGAATGCGGCGCGTCCCGACGACCCGGCCGACGCCACCCCCGGTGGCGGCCGGGTGCCGGAGATACGCCAACAGGCAGCCGAGATCATCGATGCGGTGCTGTCCGCGTCAGCGCCGGAGCAGGCGGCCGCCCGGGATCAGCTGCGTCAGTGTCTTGCCGCCCATCCCGACCGGCCGGAAACAGCGCTCGTGGAGCACCTTATCGCCCTTGGCGCCCTGGCCAAATTTCCTCCGGGTGGCCGAAGCGATGCGACCGAGGACGGCCGAGCCACGTCTTCCGGCCCGGGCGGGAGCGTCCGTTCGCGGATCGAGGCGGTCCTGCAGGACAGGCTGCTGTTGACGGCCTTCCAGCCGATCCGTGACCTCTCCACCCGGGAAGTCGTCGGAGCGCAGGCCCTCACGCGGTTCCTTGGCGATACCGGCGACCAGCCGGCGGACTGGTTCGCCCAAGCCAGGGATGCGCGACTGGGAAGCGATCTTGAATTCGCGGCAATGGAATCGGCCCTCGCCGCGGCCAGAATCCTCCCGGCCCACCTGTACGTGGCCCTGAAACTGTCACCGGCCACCTGCCTGGACCCTCTCCTGCCGGGGTTCCTGGAGGAATCGGCACTCGCCCCTGCGCGCCTGGTCCTAGAACTCACCGAGGCCCTGACCAGGGAGCAACCCGCCGCCTTGCTCACGGCTTTGGCTCCACTGCGCAGGAGCGGAGTCCGACTTGCCATTGATCATGCCGGCTCGTACGTCACATCGATCCGGCACATCAGGCAGCTCCGGCCGGACATCATCAAACTGGACCGCAACCTTGTTGCCGGCATTGCCACGGACCCGATTCATTCCTCCCTGTGTGAGGCAATGATCGGGTTCGCCGAACACATCGGTGCCGTCGTGATCGCCCAGGGCATCGAAACCCGCGCAGAACTAGCAGCCGTCACGGGGCTGGGCACGACCACCGGGCAGGGCTATTTGCTGGGCGCGCCCACCACCCGTCCGGAGGACTGGAACGGGTGGACCCCCGCCGCGCAGGAAGCACGGTCCTTAACAAATCCGGACGGGAGCCTTTAGTTAGCGGTCCTCCCTGGAAGCGGGCGGCATTTCACTCACTGTCCGGTTGCGTTTCGCCATGGGGTGACCACCGGGCCCGTTCGTTCATGGTGTCCCGGAAGACGTGGGCAATTCCGTAGCCCTCCCCGTGGCCCAGCCTCGCAACCTCCGTTTTGCGACCGGCTTTCACGAGCGTGATCGTCTCGCCCGTGCTCCTCTTCCCCATGGACAGTTTTTCAATCGATTCCTAGCAAATATCCAGAAGCGGTTGCGATGCGGTTTGGCCGACTTCAATGAAGAGCAGCCGCTGACCGGTAAGGATCGCATATCCTGCCTTATCCTCCAGATGCCCGCGGCCCAGGGCCCGGACTGACTCATCGCGGCTGAGAAGTCCGGTGATGTTTCGCAGGTCGGCCGCCGCGAGGTTCGGCAGACCGGCCCGTGCCGCGGCTGCAGTCAGGCCGTGGTAGTAGATCGCCCCTTCCGGAAGCTGTTCCTCGATGGCGAGCAGATGTTCGCCGCGGACGGCTCCGGGGCTTTCTGCCAACCAGGTGACCTCGGCTCCTCGTTCTGAATGTGACAGGGAGCCGATCAGCGTGGAGGACCGTCGGCGCTTTCGCAGGGAACGCGGCACGCAGACCCGTATTTCTGCTTCGGTTGCGGATTCCGTTTCAAAGCCGGCCGCGGCCACGGCTTCGCTGATGCTGGTCATCGCGCCGCGGACGTCTGTAAGCAGTGTCCAGCGGAGCGATCCTGTGGGAGGAACACTTGGCTCCGTGGCAGGAGAATTCTCTCGCTCCCGATCGCCCCGGAGCAGATCCTCGAGGACGGAGAGGTCTCCAGGTTTGCCCAGCAGGTAGCCTTGGGCCCGTTCGCAGCCCAGAGCCCGCAGCGCGTCCATCTCAGCAGCGGTTTCTACACCCTCAGCAATGACGCGTAGTCCCAGTCCATGGCCCAGTCCGATGATGGCGGAAACGAACGCTGACGAGGGTTCGTCGACGTCGGTAAGCCGGCTGGTGAAGGATCTGTCGATTTTGACTTCGGTAACTGGCAACCGGTGTAGCTGGGCTAGGGACGAATACCCGGTGCCGAAGTCGTCGATCGATAAAGCCACACCGAGCGCTCGAAGTGCGTGCAGATTGCTGTCGTTCGCGGGGTTTTCGCAAACGGCCTGCGACTCGGTGATCTCCAGAGTGAGGGCTGCCGCGGGAAAGCCGGTTCCGATAAGAGTGTCCCGGACCAGCGCGGCTACCCCTGCGCTGACGAGCTGCACCGCGGAAACGTTTACCGACATCTCGAGGGGGTACCCCTGCGCATGAAGGGCGGCACCGGCACGGCAGGCTTCTTCGAGGACGTGTGCGCCGACTTCCAGGATCAGCCGGCTGTCTTCGGCCAGGGGAATGAACTCGCCCGGGGAGAGCAGCCCGAGCTCGGGATGCTGCCACCTCACCAGGGCCTCAGCGCCCACGACGGCGTTCGTGGCAACGTCAATCTGTGGCTGGTACTCCACGCGCAGTTCGCCCCGGCCGGCGGCCCCGCGTAGGTCGGTTTCAAGGCGCAACGTGTTTTCGCGTGTCACATCGGGAGGAACCTGGCCGCGGGAGCGCGCCCTTGTCCGGTACATCTCGACGTCCGCCTGCTCAATGAGCCTGTGGGCCATGTTAGACAGCTCGGTGGGCCGGTCTTGTCTAAATGGGGAGAGGGGGCCGCTGATACTGCTGCCGATGGCGACGTCGACGAAGATTTCGCTGCCGTTGACCTCTACTCCCGCGGCAAGGCCTGCACGGATTCGATCTGCCACATGTTCGACTTCCAACGCCGTTTCGACGTCGGGGATGAGTATGACGAATTCGTCACCGCTGTAGCGTGCGACGGTGTCGGCGGCGCGCACGGCAGCCTTGAGTTGGCTGGCGACATGACGGAGCGCCGCGTCCCCGGCCGCGTGCCCGAGGCTGTCATTGATGCGCTTGAACCGGTTCACATCGCAAAACAGCAGACCGACCCGGCGTCCGTTCCGTCCCGAGAGCGCCAGCGCTGCTTCCAGCCGGTCCTCGAGCAACGCCCTGTTGGGAAGGCCGGTCAGCGAATCGTGCAAGGCCTGGTGTCGGGTTGTCTCCAGCAGACGGACGTTGTCCAGCGCCACCGCGGCGAGGCCGGCCAAACCGGTCAGCCGCTCAGTCAAGACCGCGTCTAAACTTCCGGGGCCCGCCTGGTCTGCCCAGCAGGCCACCACGAGGCCGGTGAGTCCGTTAGCTGCGACTATGGGCGCGGCCACAAACGCGCTGATGTCGAATTCGTCGAATATGGCGTTAGCCCACTCCGATCCGCTTCGATCCACCAGCATCGGTATGCCGCGCGTCATTATTTCCGTAAGCTCCGGGCTGTCCCTCACCGTGCCTACATGGACAGCAAATCGTTCCGCCAGCTCACCGCTCCAGCCGCTCATCCCGGCAACGCGGATTTTGCCGGACTCCGCGTCCCAAGCCATCACGCCAGAGCGGTCCGCACCGGAAAGGGCCGGAATGGCATCGGCTATCGACGCCGCCACTGTTCCAATGGTGGACTGCTGGGCCAAGGTCTGGGCGAGCTGAAGCAGCAGCCGTGCTGTCTCGCCATTTTCCTGCGCTTCGACCATTGATACCGCGATGTCCAGGGTGGCTGCGGCGTGGCCGGCATAAGCCGCCAACGCGTCGGCGTCCTGGGCTGAGAATTCCTCACCGGGGTGGGCGACGGCCGCCAGCACGCCGTAGCACTGCCGCTTTGATGAGACCGGCACGCTGATGACGGTCAGACCGGTTCGGGACGCTGCTTCCTCGCCGAGGGTGACTCCGTCTTCGCGCAGGGCGCCGGAAAGGTCGGTGCCTGTTCCTCGAACTCCAAGATGCCGTCCGCCCTTGGGCAGTCGTACGGCCAGCAGGTGTCCTCGGGCGTGGACGGCGCCGGCGGCCCGGGCAGCGACCCGGTCGAGCAAATCCTGGATCTGCGCGTGACTCACGAGGTCCGACGCGGCTCCTTCAAGGATCCGGAGGCGGTCTTCGGCGGACGGTCGGGCTTCGCGAGTGTGAGCGTCGTTGCGCATGCTGGCTTGGGTGCCGGGGTTCGGTGATGGTCCATGGTCTGCATGGGGTGAGGGCATGTTCAAGAGGTCTTTCTCGTCAGGTGGCGGGTACGTCTGCTCCGGAACGGCGGTGTCCCGGCGGTCAACGACTGCGGTGAAGGCATTACGAAGCAGCGGCCGGGAGTACTCGGTCACTGAAATTTCGTGCCGGGTCCTGGCCGCACACGGGCACGGCGGGAAGGCAGCAGGAGGTCCGGTCGCCGATCTTGTCGAGGCAGGGGCCGCGGCTACGCTGCTGCGGGGGCCAAGCGGTGACCCCATTGGCTACGGTGCGGCTGGTGCTCAGACTACTGGAGAGGGTGCGGTGTGATCGGGAGCATGGTAGAGACCTTTGCTGTTCGGTAACCCGGCTGACCGCGTGGGTCCCGTGGCTTTGCGTCCCCGGCTCGCACCGGGTTTGCCCTTATCGACGAGCGGTTGCTCGGTCGGGCGTCAGCGTACCAAGGCCCCACAACGGAATCCGCGGCGACACTCCGAATTAGCTATTCGGCCGTCTACTTGTGATCTGCAGCAGCCACAAGATCGCGGACACGATTAATCGGACACGGCACCCGGGTCGAAAGCCCCCCATTCTAATCCGCACAGAGCCGCTTCGGTGAATGCAGGAAGGCAACACGGTTCTGTGCCCTCAGGTCGCGTGGAGAACCACCGCTGTGTTGGAAGACAGATCCTTGCGGAGGGATGCTACGGCGGCCTCGGCAATGCCAGACATATGGTCTCGATGTCATCGAGCAGGCCCCGACGACGCGTCAGCAGGGTTGTCACCGTGAAGACGGCCTCGATGCAGGCCGGCGCACAGAGGTCGTTGTTCACATCAGACGGCCGAGGATTTGCGGCGCACAGGAGGATTCTGCGGAAGAGCCTGGTGCACGACTTTGCATCTTCGATACGGAAACGGCGGACCATCGAGGAGCCCACGGCGGTGAGGCAGGTGAAGGCCAGCGCCAGCTCCGGGCCGAGCTCGTCGATCGGGTATCCCCCATTGTTGGCGCGTCATTGTCTGGAATACCAGTCGGCGACCTATGGGTCCACTCAAGCGACGTACAGCCGCCCACGCCGGCCTGATCGTGTCGTCCATGCGGCGGTGCTTAAGGAGCTATAGCGCACAAATTGCTCTGTCATAACAGGGTCCCTCCCACCCATGAGCAGTAGCAGCGGACGACGGCTCGCGCCCCGTGAGCACTTCCCAAAAGTCCAACCACGTAGCCAAACGGGACGTGGTAAAGCGGCCGGAAGTAGTCCAGGCCGGGCCGTTGTCCTGATGCCGGCCTGCGGCCGACTGATTGATTTAGGGTCATTTTCTGACTCACCTTCTGGCCGAGGCCAGAACAGGGAGATACAACAACCGGAAACAGAACGAGACTTACGTCGCTCGCCTGCACCGTCAATTCTAATGACTCACAGAACGACCGGACCAAGGTACAAATACCCGAACGAATGCGTGACGAATGATGTGGTGACGCATCATCAAGAGGCGACCGACATGGTCATTCGGAACATGACAAAGGCGGCGTTCGGGGCGGCCTTCCCCGTGCGACCCTCCGCGAGTAGCATTCAGTAATCCTCGTATGCGCTGATGCCGCCACGAGGGCTTGTCTCGTCATCCGATGACGTTCGTCAGCATCCCGGCTGGTTCACGGAAGTCTGGGATTGCTGTGGTCGACGGCACATGAGAGCGGGTCAACGCCTCGACCTCCCGCCTCACACCATCCGATACTGCAGAAGAAACATCCGATGATCCAACGAGCCGTCGACCCGGCCGACATCGCTGCTGGTGACGATCAATCTCCCGCCCAGTACGGCAAGTGGCGGAATGTTCGAGACCGGTGGCGGCAACAAGTCGTCGACTACAGGCTGTGGGGCCCGTGAACAGCGCCACGCTGCGAGGGGACGGAGTAAGTTCGGCGGGTGTGAATACAACCGCGCCTGGGAGAAGAGAAGAGACGAGGAGACCATGACAGACACGAGAGGTAATCCGACTGATCAGAGCTCGATCCGACCCTTCCGCATCGACTTCCCACAGGAGGCACTGGAGGACATGCGTCGCCGAATTGCCGCGACGCGCTGGCCAGAGCGTGAGACGGTGACCGATGACTCGCAGGGCGTACCACTCGCGACGATGCAAGCCCTCGCCCGCCACTGGGCCACCAATTACGAATGGCGCGCCTGCGAGACGACCCTCAACGCGCTCCCCAACTTCACCACCGAGATCGACGGGTTGGACATTCACTTCATCCACGTCCGCTCTCAGCACGATGATGCGCTGCCGCTCATCATCACCCATGGGTGGCCGGGCTCGATCATCGAACAGCTGAAAATCATCGAGCCACTCACGAACCCGACAGCATATGGTGCGAGTGCGGACGACGCGTTCGATCTCGTGATCCCGTCATTGCCCGGCCACGGGTTTTCCGGCAAACCGACCAACACCGGGTGGGATCCGCCCCGCATCGCCCGCGCCTGGGTCGTGCTGATGAAACGGCTCGGATACGACCGGTTCGTGGCGCAGGGCGGCGACTGGGGGGCAGCAGTCACGCAGCAGATGGGCCAGCAAGCCGCCCCGGAACTGCTCGGAATCCACTCGAACATGCCCGGCACCGCCCCAGCAGACCTCGACGGCTACTTGCGCGGCGAGCCGGCGCCCGCCGGCCTCTCGGACGAGGAGCAACGTGCCTACGACCAGTTGAGCGCCTTCTACGCCAAGCATGTCGCGTACGCCCTCATCATGGGCACGCGCCCGCAGACGATGTACGGGTTCGCGGACTCTCCGATCGACCTTGCGGCGTTCGCGATCGACCACGGCGACGGAACCGGCCAGCCTGGATTGATTGGGGAGATCCTGGACGGGCGCTTGACCGGGGACCTGACGCGGGACGACATTCTCGACAACCTCACGCTCTACTGGCTGACGAACACCGGCGTCTCGGCCGCCCGGCTGTACTGGGAGAACACGGGGTCGTTCTTCGACGCGAAGCCCATTACGATCCCCTTCGCCATCAGCGTGTTCCCCGACGAGCTCTACCAAGCCCCAAGGAGCTGGGCCGAGCGCGCCTACCCGGACAACCTGATCTACTACAACCGGGTCGACCGAGGCGGCCACTTCGCCGCCTGGGAACAACCGCAATTGTTCTCATCCGAGCTCCGCGCAGCGTTCAGATCCCTGCGGTGAGGGCCCAACGTGTTTCGGCACCGCAACGATCTGCCAGTCGAAGGGGTACTGCCCCCGTTCGACGGAGCCACCACTTGGCTCAACTCACAGCCCCTGGCGCCGGCGGACCTCCGCGGCCAGGTCGTTCTCATTAGTTTCGGCACCTACACCTGCATCAACTGGATTCGCTCGCTGCCCTGGATACGCGCATGGGCCGACGCCTACGCCGACCGCGGGCTGACGGTCGTGGGCGTGCAGACGCCCGAGTTCGACTTCGAGGGCGACCTCGCCAACGTGGCCCGCGCCATCCATGAGATGGACGTCCGCTACCCGGTCGCGGTCGACAACGACTACGCCCTCTGGCAGGCGTTCGACAACCACTACTGGCCGGCCCTGTACTTCGCTGACGCCAAGGGCCAGATCCGGCATCACTACTTTGGAGAAGGAGAATACGAACAATCCGAGATGGTCCTCCAGATGCTCCTGCGCGAGGCCGGCACCGAAATCGAACAGGGCCTGATGACCATTGAGCCCCAAGGCGTCGAGGCGGCGGCCGACTGGTCCAGTCTGGGGTCGCCGGAAACGTATCTCGGCTACGGACGGGCAACCGGACTCGCCTCGCCGGAGCCGGTCGCACGTGACGATCGTCAGCACTACTCCGCGCCGGCCGTCTTGCGGCGCAATCACTGGTCCCTTTCAGGCGACTGGCGGATCGGCTCCGTAGCTGTCGGGCCCACCCGGCCCGATGGTTCGATCTCCTACAGGTTCACCGCCCGCGACCTCAACCTCGTGATGGGCCCGCCAGTGACGGACAAACCGGTCCGCTTCACCGTCCTCCTCGACGGCGAGCCGCCGGGGCCCGCCCACGGGGTCGACCTCGACGGTCACGGCAACGGTACCGCCGAGTATCAGCGGATGTACCAACTGATACGTCAGCCCGGGCCGATCCACGACCGGAAATTCACGATCACCTTCCCCGACCCCGGTATCGAAGCCTTCGTATTCACATTCGGATAGCTCAGGAGGAAAAACGATGTCCCAGCCAGCAGCCACTCAACCGCTCACAGTTGTGCTCGTCCATGGCGCCTTCGCCGACAGTTCCAGCTGGAACGGGGTGATCGAGCTTCTTCAAGCCGACGGAATCCAGGTGTTCGCCGCCGCAGTCCCGCTTCGCGGCATCTCATTCGACAGCGCCTACGTCGCAAGCGTGTTCGCCCAGATCCCCGGGCCTGTCCTCGCAGTCGGCCACTCCTACGGCGGCGCAGTCATCAGCAATGCCGCGACGCAGAGCCCGAACGTTGTCGGCCTGGTCTTCGTGGCCGCCTTTGCCCCCGATGAAGGCGAGAAGCTGAGCGACATCACCGCCGCGTCCAACGACAGCGTCCTCGGCTCGGCGTTAGTGCCGCGCCAGTACCCGACCGGCAGCGGAACCGGAACGGAGTTCTTCATCGACCCGGCGAAGGCCCGTCACGCATTCGCAGGAGACCTGACCGACGTGCAGGCCGCGTTGATCGGCACCGTCCAACGGCCGGTCACCGACATCGCGTTCGGGGAACCGTCCGGTGCGCCGGCATGGAAAACCCTGCCCTCATGGGCGGTAGTGGCCACCGCCGATCGTGCCGCCGGAACAGACATCACCCGAGCCCACGCCGAGCGGGCCGGCGCCGCCATCACCGAACTGGACGGCTCACATGTCATCATGATCTCCCAGCCCCAAGCCGTGGCCGACGTGATCCGATCGGCAATCACAGAGGTCAGCTAAATGGACGCGCTCACGTTCGGACCAGTCGACCAGATCGACGCCGGCATGCTGAACGTCGGATATGTGGACATCGGACCCGCCGACGGTCAACCCGTCGTTCTGCTGCACGGTTGGCCCTACGACATCCATAGCTACGCCGACGTCGCACCGGCGCTCGGTGCTGCCGGCTACCGCGTGATCGTGCCGCACCTCCGCGGCTTCGGCACAACCCGCTTCCTCTCCGACACCGCGGCGCGCAACGGCCAGCAGTCCGCCCTGGCCGTCGACACAATCGAACTCATGGACGCACTCGGCATCGAGTCGGCAATCATCGCAGGATTCGACTGGGGTGCACGGTCCGCGAACGTCGTCGCAGCGCTCTGGCCCCGCCGCTGCACGGCCCTGGTGTCCGTCAGTGGCTACCTGATCGGCAACCAGGCAGCGAACGCGGAACCGTTGCCACCATCGGCAGAGCTTTCGTGGTGGTATCAGTTCTACTTCGCGACCGAACGGGGCAGGGCCGGCTATGACAAGTACCGCGACGACTTCGCGAAGCTGATCTGGCACACCGCCTCACCCAGGTGGAACTTCGACGACGCGACGTTCGACCGCAGCGCGGCGTCCTTCGCCAACGCCGACCACGTCGACATCGTGATCCACAACTACCGGTGGCGACTCGGGCTGGCGCCAGGTGAACCCCGTTACGACGGCTTGGAAGAACAACTCGCGTCCAGTCCACCCATCACGGTGCCGACAGTCACCCTCGAAGGTGATGCCAATGGCGCACCCCACCCGGCCCCGAGCGCCTACACGACGAAGTTCACGGGACAGTACACGCACCGAACCCTCTCCGGAGGAGTCGGGCACAACCTCCCGCAAGAAGCGCCCGAAGCCTTCATCCAGGCCATCATCGAAGCCGACAACTTCTCGTCGCCGTCACGACGAAGTCAAAGCCCGTGACCCACGTGTGCTTGATGCACGTGTCGCTGAAAAGGAGGCCGACCTCCAGAGCCGAAACTTCACCAGGGACCGCTCGAAGACAGTTTGTTCCCTGACGTCGTCCGCGACGGTCCCAGCCGGAGTCGGCGAGGGCCAGGGCAACCCGTTGGCTCAGCCGCCGCCTCCGTCCCAGCCGTCGGGCTTTCGCATGCTCAACCAAACCCTTACGACTCGCCGTGAACGGTGAACCGTAGCGGCAGTCTCTCCGATCACTGTCGACGTCAAACTCGGATGTGACATGATCAAGCATGGGGAGAAACAGGCCCATGAAAACGCGCAGCTTGCTGCGCGTGGCAGGCGAGACGTCGAGCGAAGCCGGTTCCGTGGAGCTCTTCTTTGACCTCGTGTTCGTCTTCGCTGTCACCCAGGTCTCGCATATTCTCATTGAGCACACGTCCTTGGAGGGATTCCTCGAGACCCTCTTGCTGATCCTGGCCGTGTGGTGGATCTGGATCTACAACGCCTGGATATCCAGCTGGCTTGACCCCGAGCAATGGTCCGTTCGCTGGATGTTGATTGCACTGATGCTGGCCGCCCTCGTCATGAGCGCCGCCATCCCTGAGGCATTCGGCCCACGCGGCATGGTGTTCGCAGCGGCCTACGTCATCAGCCATCTCGGCCGGACCGTGTTCATGCTGCTGGCCCAGATCCGGCGACGGCCCGATCTTGCCATCCATTTCTGCCGGGTACTGATCTGGCTCAGCGTCGCAGCCGTATGTTGGATCCTCGGCGGACTTGTAGCCGAGCACCAGCGGCTTCTTTGGTGGGCGGCCGCATTCGGCATCGAATACCTTGGCGTCCTCGTGATGTTCTGGGTGCCCGGCCTTGGAAAGGGCGACCCGTCCACATGGGACATACCCCTCGACCATCTAGCACACCGTGTCAGCCTGTTCATCATCATTGTCCTGGGCGAATCGATCATCGTGACCGGGTCCGCGCTCTCCAAGCTCGACTGGAACACGACAACGTGGCTGGCATTCCTCGCCGCCTTCAGCAGCACGGTACTCATGTGGGTCATCTACTTCCGCCGCGGCCCGCAGTCCGCGGGCGACTACATCGCCCGGTCAGGCAACCCGGTGGCCGTCGCCATCGTGGCCTACACCTGGGTACAGGTGCCGCTGGTGGTCGGCATCGTCCTGACAGCCGTCGGCGACGCCCTGGTCCTCGACGCACCGCTGGGACCCACCCCGCTGGCGGTGGCTCTTCTCATCTGCGGAGGGCCGGCCGTCTTCCTGATCGGAACCCTGTTGTTCCATCGTTCGATCAGCCGCACGTGGATTCCCTGGCGGATTGCCTCGGTAGGGGCCATTGCCCTCATCTTCGCGGCGCACTATTATTTCTCCCCACTGGCGCTTTCTTGGCTGACAAGCGCCGCCCTGCTCTCAGCCGCGGTAGTCGACGCGCGTGCGCCCGGCCAGCAACAGCAGGCCCCGCTGGCAGACAAACGGGCCCACCGTGCGCTCCGGAAGCATGCGCCTAATCACGACAAAGACGGGACTGAAACCTGAAAGATGATCCCGCGTCCGAGCCCATCCGAAACTTCTTCATTGAAGGCAGGGTTCCTTGACTCTCAAGCGCACAACTTCTAGTCCGGGGACTACCCGGAGGCTTCCCGTTCAGTCTTGCCAGCGAAACAAATGGAGTCTGCTTCGTTAGCGGCATGCCCGCGCTGGATCCTGACGGAAAGTATCACGAGGGCAGGTCGTCGAACCGGCGGCAGGGATCGGCCACCGCCCAGGCCGACTCAACCCGCCTGAGTAACCCTCTGCGGATCAGGCCGGGCTTGTTGCTCGCGGCAGCCATTCCGGCTGATCGGCGCCCATCGGTTGCAGCACGGTGGTGGTGAATCCCTGCGGAAGTGAAGAGAATTCGATCTGATCGGTCATTCCCTGGTAGGTGCCCAGTGGCGTCTTCGCCGTGAACAGTTCGGGCGGGATGGCCGAGTGTTCCGCTGTACTCCCTGCCGTGGTGGCAGCGAAGTCCTTGTCGAAGATCCCCAGGGAGATCAGCCAGAGACAGACGCGGGTGAGTGAGACCCGGACGCGGTAGGAGCCGCCCTCGACGGCTCTGCGGCGGAGCGCCTGCAGCACCCCGACCGTGCCGAACCAGCCGACGATGTTGTCGACGATGGGCAGCATTGGTGGCATCCTGGGCTCTTCGAGGGTGCCGCCGAGAGCGAAGATCCCGCTGACGCAGGCGCCGATCTCGTCGAATCCCGGGCGGGTCGCCCACGGCCCCTCGGCGCCGTGCAGCAGCACCTGCGCATGGATCAGGCCTCGGTGGCCGGCGGCGACTTTGTCGGCGGTCAGGCCGACCTGCTCCAGGTGGCCAGGGTGACGGTTGGAGAAGAAGACGTCCGTTTCCCGCAAGAGTTCGTCCAGCTTGGCACGATCGTCGCCGGTATCGGACAGGTACGCCGATCGCATGCCTACCTGTGTGTCCCAGTAGAACGCCTCGACCTCGCTGTCGTCGGGGCGCCACAC
>JBKPBZ010000290.1:0-3812 GCA_046727115.1 Actinomycetota bacterium
GTGAGGATGATGCGGTCCTGCGGGCGCTTCGGGCCGGAGATCGACGGAACAACCGTGGACAGGTCCAGCTCGAGGTACTCGGAGAACTTGATCTCGTGGGAGGGATCGTGCCAGAGGCCCTGTTCCTTCGCGTAGGACTCCACGAGGGCGACGTTCTCGTCGGACCGGCCGGTGAGGCGCAGGTAGTCGAGGGTGACGTCGTCGATCGGGAACATCGCGGCAGTGGAGCCGAACTCCGGGCTCATGTTGCCGATCGTTGCACGGTTGGCCAGCGGCACAGCCGCGACGCCTTCACCGTAGAACTCGACGAACTTGCCGACGACACCGTGCTTGCGCAGCTGCTCGGTGATGGTCAGGACGACGTCGGTGGCGGTGGCGCCGGCCGGGATGGAGCCGGTGAGCTTGAAGCCCACGACGCGCGGGATGAGCATGGAGACGGGCTGGCCGAGCATGGCAGCCTCGGCCTCGATGCCGCCAACGCCCCAGCCCAGCACGCCCAGGCCGTTGACCATGGTGGTGTGCGAGTCTGTGCCGACGCAGGTGTCCGGGTAGGCGCGGACAACGCCGTCAATTTCGCGGGTCATGACGGTGCGGGCCAGGTACTCGATGTTGACCTGGTGCACGATGCCGGTGCCCGGCGGGACGACCTTGAAGTCATCGAATGCCGTCTGGCCCCAGCGCAGGAACTGGTAACGCTCACCGTTGCGCTGGTATTCGATCTCCATGTTGCGCTCCAGTGCGCCGGAGTTGCCGAAGGCGTCAATCTGGACCGAGTGGTCAATGACCATTTCGGCCGGCGCCAAGGGGTTAACCCGCTTGGGGTCTCCGCCGAGCTCCTTGACGGCCTCACGCATGGTGGCGAGGTCGACGATGCAGGGTACGCCGGTGAAGTCCTGCATGATCACACGCGCCGGTGTGAACTGGATCTCGGTGTCGGGCTCGGCGCTGGGATCCCAGCCTGCCAGCGCACGGACGTGGTCGGCCGTGATGTTGGCGCCGTCCTCGGTCCTCAACAGGTTTTCAAGCAATACCTTGAGGCTGAACGGAAGGTTTTCTGCACCTTCGACGGAGTTCAACCGGAAAATTTCATATTCGGTTCCGGCTACATTAAGTTTGCCTTTTGAACCGAAACTGTCCACAATGCTCATTCGCAGGACTCCTCTCGCAACAGTTTCATCTTTGTCGCGCCGCAGGACCCTTGCTAGTTAGGTCGGCCTAACTAATACAGGCATCAGTACATCGTGGTACGCAATGCAGGTACGAAACGCAGGGAACGGCCGTTAGAACGCCAGTCCATTAAGCAATTGTGATTTAACTGCAATGGTGATGGAGCGCGACGACGGACTACTACGCCCATCCTAGTGGCATCACGGTTGGGGAGTCAGTAACGCCACAGTCTCCATGTGATGGGTGTGCGGGTACAGGTCGAAGGCACGCAGCCCGGCCATCCCCCAGCCGCCCTGCCGGAAGTAACCGAGGTCGCGGGCGAACGACGCCGGATCGCAGGAGACATAGGCGACGGCCCGCGGACCGGCGTCGATCAGCTGTTTGACTACCGCCTTGCCGGCTCCGGCGCGCGGCGGGTCCAGGATCAGGGCGTCGAAGTTGCGCGGTTTCTGCCGCAGCACCCGTTCCACGCGGCCCTGGACGATCTCCACCTGGGCGGCGTCGTGCAGATTTTTGCGTGCGTCACGGCTGGTACCGGGCGCCCCCTCCACCGAGAGCACGGATCCGGTCACGCCCACGGCATCGGCCAGCGGTGCGGTGAACAGCCCGGCACCGGCATACAGGTCCGCCACCACCGAGCCCGGGGCAAGGAAGCCGCCGTCGTGCAGGAACCCGGTAACGGCCCCGACGAGCGTCTCCGGGCCATCCCGGTGGATCTGCCAGAAGCCGTCGCCGGTAACCCGGTAGTCGTGGCCCGCCGCGGACTCCTGGACATAGGTACGGCCGCGCAACTGCAGCACCTCGCCGGTGGCCGGGTCCAGGCTGGCCACCGAGACGTCGTCCGGCAACTGGGCCAGGATGCCGCTGAGCCGCTTGGACCGGGTGCCCGGGGCGGGCACCAGCAGCACCAGCGGCCGGGAGCCATTCGCCGGGGCGGCGACCTCGACGCGGTCGATGCCCTGCAGGTCAATTTCCCAGAGCCGGAGTGCGTTGATGCCCGCCACGGCCAGCGGCATTTCGCGCACGGGCAGGACGGCATCGGAGCGGTGGGCGTGCATGCCGAGCTTGCCGGCGGGTGTCACGGCGAAGCCGGCGCGTGTCCGCCAGCCGAGGCCGGGCACGGCAGGGCCAGCAGCGCCCCCAGACACGCCGGGAGCGGCGGCGTCGCCGGCCGCCAGGCCGACCGCTTCGACGTCAGGGCGCAGCTCGACGCCAGCCAGCCGCTTGAGCTGTTCGGCCAGGACGTCGGCCTTGAGGCTGCGCTGGCGGGCCAGCGAAATGTGGCCGAGTTCGGCGCCGCCAACCGGCGGATGCCGGTGCGACCATGAGCGCGCGGAATCGGCGATGTCCCAGAAGTGCGGCACGCGGTCCGGTGAGGGCTCCAGGACCTCCACCACATCGGCGCGCCAGAACTTGGCGTCGGGGCCGTCGTCGGTGAGCCTGACCCGGACCTTCTCGCCGGGAATGCCGTGCCGGACGAATACGACGCGTCCCTCGTGCCGGGCCACGCAATGCCCGCCGTGGGCGACGGGTCCGACGTCGACGACGAGATCGGTGTGGGTGTGCGTCCGGGTGTCGGGGGTCATTGGATATCCTGCAGTTTCTTGGCTTCTTCGGATGATTTCAGCTGCCACGGCACACTGCACACCATGACGCCAGGCTCGAAGTGCAGCCGGGTCTTGATGCGCAGCGCGGTCTGGTTGTGGACCAGTTGCTCCCACCATTTGCCCACGACGTACTCCGGGATGTAAACGACGATCAGGTCGCGGGGTGAATCCCGGCGCATGTTCTTGATGTACTCCATGATCGGAGTCACCGTTTCGCGGAACGGGCTGGCAAGCACGGTCAGGGGTACCGGGATTTCAAGTTTTTCCCAGTCCGCGACCGTCGCCTCGGTCTCCTCGGAGCTGATGTCCACGGTGATGGCGTCCAGCCGCGACGGGCGGGAGGCGCGGGCGTAGGCGAGGGCGCGCAGG
This sequence comes from Actinomycetota bacterium, assembly GCA_046727115.1. GTDB lineage: Bacteria > Actinomycetota > Actinomycetes > Actinomycetales > Micrococcaceae > Arthrobacter. Next base: position 3,144 of record JBKPBZ010000290.1, read on the forward strand.
ACCGGTTTGCGCACGTGTGAGACGAGCAGCACGGCGTGCACGCGGGTGGGCAGGGCACGCGGCGAGGAGTCCTCGTCGACGGCGAGTTCCTTGGCCACGTTGTCATAGTGCGCCCGGATGCTCCACATGATCAGGAACAGCACGAACATGGCCAGCAGCGCGATCCAGGCGCCCTGCGAGAACTTGGTGATCAGGACGATGACCAGAACCAGGGCGGTCATGCAGAAGCCCACGGTGTTAATGGTCCGGGACTTGATGATGCGCAGGCGCACGGCAGGTTCCTTGGACAGTTTCAGTTCCCTGCCCCAGTGCCGGATCATGCCCAGCTGGCTCATCGTGAAGGAGATGAAGACGCCCACGATGTAGAGCTGGATGAGCTTTGTGACGTCGGCGTTGAAGGCGATGATCAGGACGAGGGCGCCTGCGGCCAGGGCCAGGACGCCGTTGCTGAAGGCCAGCCGGTCGCCACGGGTGCGCAGCTGGCGCGGCAGGTAGCCGTCCTGGGCCAGGATGGAGCCGAGCACCGGAAAACCGTTGAACGCCGTGTTGGAGGCGAACACCAGGATGACGCCGGTGGCGGCCACCACGATGTAGAACGGGATGGAGCCCGTACCGAAGACCGTCTGCGCGATCTGGCTGATGGCCGGGTTCTGGATGTACCCCTCCGGC
>JBKPBZ010000291.1:0-3746 GCA_046727115.1 Actinomycetota bacterium
GAAGGAGCCGTCCTGCTTGGCCTTGTCCCAGCCAAGAACCTTGACGTTCTTGCCCTTCTTTTCGTTGTAGTACTTCACGCCGTCGGCGTAGCCGTCCATGAAGATGGTGACCGTGGGGATCTTGATGCCGCCGAAGGTGGCCACCGTTCCGGTCTTGGTGGTCCCGGCTGCGAGGTAGCCGGCCAGGAACGCGGCCTGGGCGGTGTCGTAGATGATCGGCTTGACGTTGGCCACCGGGGTTTCGTAACCGAAGTCGATGATGGCGAAGTGCTTGTCCGGGTTCGCGGTGGCCTGGGCCTTCGTGGCGTCGCCGAGCAGGAAGCCGACGGTGATGGTCAGGTTGCAGCCGGCGGCGACCATGGCGCGCAGGTTCGGCTCGAAGTCGTTGTTGGTCTTGGACTCGGCCTCAGCCGTCTGGATGCCGAGATCCTTCTTGGCCTTCTGCAGGCCCTCGTAGGAGGACTGGTTGAACGACTGGTCATCGAATCCACCCGAGTCGGACACGATGCAGCCCTTGAAGTTGCTGGCAGTGGCGGTGGCGGTGCCGGCCTCAGGGGCAGCACCGCAGCCGGTCAGCAGGAGTGCAGCCGCGCCCGCGGTGGCAACGCCGGCCATTGATCCGCGCTTGAAGGTGGCACGCAGAGAGTTCTTCAATTTTCCTCCAGGAAGAAAGAGTAGGCGCTACGACGGAAGTTCAATGAGTGTCTGTTTGCGGTGTTCCGCTGAACTCTGTTTTCACTGATGGATTCGCAGCACTGCGCCGAAACGCACTGATGCAAGCTACTTTAGTGGCCTGCGCCACGTCCGGATAACACACTTCCCGGTGAATCCCCAGATTGTTGAGAACTTGTTACCTAGCGGTAGCCCGGTCCGTCCTGCCGGCGGCGGCGCACGGACGCCTCCGGCGCCGGTCCCCGCGGGAACTGGCGCCGGAGGCGTTATGGATCTGGCGGGCTTTTTGTCCCCGAGCTAGACCCGGACCAGCATCTTGCCGGTGTTGGCGCCGTCGAGCAGATCCATGAAGGCCTGCGGGGCGTTCTCGAGGCCTTCCACAACGGTCTCGTCGTAGCGGACCGTTCCGTCGGCGAGCCAGCCGGACATGACCTCGACAAACTCGGCCATGTGCTGCCAGTAGCCGCCCACCAGGAAGCCCTTGAGCGTCAGCTGTTTGCCGATTGCCAGCATGAGGTTCCGTGGCGCCGGCGTGGGCTCGGTTGAGTTGTACTGCGAAATGGCCCCGCACATGGCCACCCGGCCGCCGACGGTGAGCGCGGACAACGCCGCTTCCAGGTGCTCGCCGCCGACGTTGTCGAAGTACACGTCGATGCCGCGGTCACCCGCGGCCGCGGCGAGCTGCTCCGCAACCGGGCCGTCGTGGTAGTTGAATGCGGCGTCGAAGCCGAGTTCGAGGAGCCGGGCCACCTTCTCCTGCGAACCGGCGCTGCCGATCACGCGGGACGCCCCCATGGCCTTGGCGATCTGCCCCACGAGCGAGCCGACAGCGCCGGCGGCGCCCGAGACGAAGACGGCGTCGCCGGGCTTGAAGTTGGCGACCTTCAGCAGTCCCGCGTAGGCGGTCAGGCCGGTCATGCCGAGGGCACCGAGGAACGCGGAGGCCGGGGCCAGATCGGTGCGCGCCGGGGTGGTCGCCGCGGCATCGACGACGGCGAATTCGCGCCAGCCGAGGCTGTGCACGACCGTATCGCCGACGGCGCGCCCTTCGGCCCGGGATGCGATGACTTCGCCGACGGCGCCGCCTTCCATCGCGGCATCGAGCGCAAACGGCGCGGAGTAGGACTTGACGTCATTCATGCGCCCGCGCATGTACGGGTCCACCGAGATGTAGAGGTTGCGGACCAGGACCTGGCCGTCCTGCAGTTCGGGCAGGGCCGACTCGGCGAGGCGGAAGTTTTCCGGAACCGGCCGGCCGTGCGGACGGGACGCCAGCTGGATCTCGCGGGTGGTGGCGGGAAGGGTGAGGGCGTTGGCGCTCATGCGGCTACCTCCAGGATGGTGATGTCGACGGTGATGTTGCCGCGGGTGGCGTTGGAGTACGGGCAGATCTGGTGGGCTTTGGCCACGAGGGACTCGGCGGTTTCCTGGTCCACGGCGGGCAGGGCGATCTCGAGCTCTGCGGCCAAGCCGTATCCGACACCGTTCTCGAGGGCGCCGAAGTGGATCTTGGCGGCGACGGCGGAGTCCGTCAGGTCGGCTTTTTGCTGGCGGCCGACCAGGCGCAGGGCCGAGTGGAAGCATGCGGCATAGCCGGCGGCAAAGAGCTGCTCGGGGTTGGTCCCGGCGCCGTCGCCGCCGAGTTCCACCGGGCTGGCGAGGGTGACGCTGAGCTTGCCGTCCTTGCTGATGGCGGTGCCGTCGCGGCCTTCGCCGGAGGCCAGGGCCTCGGCTGTGTAAAGGGTCTTCATGGGGTTCCGTTCTGTGGGCGGGGAATCTTGGCGGGCAGCGGCCCGCGGAAGGCGTAGGGGTATAAGGGGTAGGGCTTAGCGGGAGGCGTGGAGCGCGTTGGCGAGCCGGCCAAGGGTGTCGCGGAGCTGGTCCAGTTCCGCGGCGGTGAGCCCGGCGGCATCCGCCAGGCGCTGCGGGATGCCGCTGGCCTTGGAGCTCAGGGCGGCGCCGGCGTCGGTGAGGAAAATCTCCACGCGGCGCTCGTCCTCGGCGGACCGGCGGCGCTGGACGAGGCCGAGCGCTTCGAGCCGCTTGAGCAGCGGCGACAGCGTGCCGGAGTCGAGCCCCAGCTCCTCCCCCAGTTCACGGACGCTGCGCGGCTCGGCTTCCCAAAGCACCAGCATGGCGAGGTACTGCGGGTAGGTCAGGCCGAGTTCTTCCAGCATGGGCCGGTAGGCGGCCGTGGCGGCGCGCGAGGCCGAGTACATTGCGAAGCACACCTGGCGGTTCAGGCGGAGCGCTTCCGGGCTGGCAGGCCGGGCCTGTTCTGGCGTGATCATGGTTCCACCGTACGCCACAAGTAAATCTTGCACAACTCAGTTGTGCACAATTCAGTTGTGCACAACTGAATTGGGCATGTGACGAGGTATGCGCCGGAATTCCCCATGTTTGCCGGGTGCCGACGGCGTGTCGTCCCGCGCCGCCGGCGCGTCCCGGCGTCGTGCCGGCAAAGGCGGGGAGAATCAGCGCGGCGGAAGCAGACCGACGGCGTGTCGGCCCGCACCGCCGGCAAGTCCCGGCGTCGTGCCGGCAAAGGTGGGGAGAATCAGCGCGGCGGAAGCAGACCGACGACGCGGCGGACCGCGGCGGACGGAGTCGCGGGCGGCTGCGGCGCCGGAGGGATTTGCGCCGGGAGGGATTTAGAGGTCGCGGATGGTGCGCAGGGCCGCCGCCGTGAGGACCTGGATGCCGAGGCCGAGCGCCCGCTCGTCAACGATGTAGTCGCCCCGGTGGAGGTCGTATTCTTCCCCGCCTGGGGTCTTGGTGCCGAGCCGCATCATGGCGCCCGGGGTCTCGGCCAGGAACCAGGCGAAGTCTTCCCCGCCCATGGACTGCGGGGTCAGGACCACGGCACCTTCGCCGATTTCGGCGCGGGCGGCCGCCTCGATCAGCGCGGTCTCGTGCTCGGAGTTGACCACCGGCGGCACCCCGCGGGTGTGTTCCAGGTGGACGTCGACGCCGTAGGGCTCGGCGATCTGCCGGATGATGTCGTCGAGCAGCTCGCCGGCGTCGTGCCAGGCCTCGCGGTCCAGGCACCGCATGGTGCCGGCCAAGTAGCCGCT
>JBKPBZ010000292.1:0-7170 GCA_046727115.1 Actinomycetota bacterium
AGGCCCCTGCCGGCGTAGCCTGGCACCCGCAGCGTGGTCGCCACGGGATGCTGGGAAAGGTTGAAGGCGCACAGGATGGTCTCAGCGTCCGCGCCGGCAGCGTTGCCTTCCGGGAGTTCACGCAGGTAGGCAAGGACGACGTCGTGGTCGGCCTCCACGTGCTTGAACCCGCCCAGCCCGAAGGCGGGGTGGTTCTTGCGGACGCTCAGGATCTGCCGGGTCCAGCGCAAGAGTGAACCGGAATGGGCGGCCTCGGCCTCCACATTCGCCATGCTGTAGTTGTAGACCAGCGACTGGATCACTGGCAGGTACAGCTTGCCGGGGTCGGCGGCGGAGAACCCGGCGTTTCGGTCCGGGTTCCACTGCATCGGGGTGCGGACGGCGTCGCGGTCCTCAAGCCAGATGTTGTCCCCCATGCCGATCTCGTCCCCGTAGTACAGGAACGGGCTGCCCGGCAGGGACAGCAGCAGGGCATTGATGAGCTCAATTTCGGACCGGGAGTTATCCAGCAGCGGGGCCAGCCTGCGCCGGATGCCGATGTTGGCGCGCATGCGCGGATCCGGCGCGTACCAGCCGAGCATCGCGGCGCGCTCGTCGGAGGTGACCATTTCCAGCGTCAGTTCGTCGTGGTTGCGCAGGAACGTGCCCCACTGGGCGCCTTCGGGGATGTCCGGCGTGTCCTTCATCGTCTCGATGATGGGGGCCGCCTTCTGGTCACGCAGCGCATAGTAGAGGCGCGGCATGATCGGGAAGTGGAACGCCATGTGGCACTCCGGCTCCTCTTCGGTGCCGAAGTACTCCACCACCTCCGCGGGCGGCTGGTTGGCCTCGGCAATGATTACCCGGCCCGGATAGCTTTCATCGACCATCCGGCGCAACTGGCGCAGGAACTCGTGCGTCTGGGGGAGGTTCTCGCAGTTGGTGCCCTCCTCCTCGAACAGGTAGGGAATGGCGTCGGCCCGGAAGCCGTCGATGCCCTGGTCCAGCCAGAACCGCACGACGTCGAAGAGCGCGTCAATGACCTTGGGGTTCTCGAAGTTGAGGTCGGGCTGGTGGCTGAAGAACCGGTGCCAGAAGAACTGCCGGCGGATGGGGTCGAAGGTCCAGTTGGATTCCTCCGTGTCCACGAAGATGATGCGGGCGTCTTCATACTTCTCGTCCGTATCGCTCCAGACATAGAAGTCGCCGAAGGGACCGTCGGGGTCCTTGCGGGATTCCTGGAACCACGGGTGCTGGTCGGAGGTGTGGTTCAGCGGAAGGTCGATGATCACCCGGACGCCCCGGGCGTGCGCCTCCGCCACGAGCCGTTTGAAGTCGCTGATGGTGCCAAACTCGTCCAGCACGGAGTTGTAGTCCGAGATGTCGTAGCCGCCGTCGCGCAGCGGTGACTGGAAGAAGGGCGGGAGCCAGAGGCAGTCCACCCCCAGCCACTGCAGGTAGTCCAGTTTGTCGATAAGGCCGTGGAAGTCGCCCGAACCGTCTCCGTTTCCGTCGGCGAAGCCCCGGACGAGCACCTCGTAAAAGACCGCCTTGCGGTACCAGAGGGGATCGTGTTGGAGCCCTGGAGCATTCAGTTCAAAGCTCCCCCTCGGGCTGAAGTGCTGGCTGGGGTTCTGCGGGCTGAAACTCACTGGCACTACCTCCGGATGCTTAGAACGTGTACGGGCTCGACGTGCGGGTCCAGACGGACGTAGTTGTACTCCCCCCATTCCCAACTCTCGCCGGTCAGCAGGTCATCAACCATGAAACGGCCGTTGTGCGTGAAGTTCTCCGGGTCCAGTTCCAGCGCCGGCAGGTCCAGGGATACGGTGCTCTCCCGGGTGCCGTGCGGGTCCACGTTGACGACGACGATCAAGGTGTCCTTCGTCCCGTCCGGAAGGGTCTTGTGCTTGGAGTACACCACGGTGGACGTGTCCGAGCTCTGGTGCACGGTCAGGTTCTGCAGGTCCCCGAGGGCCGGGTGCGCGCGGCGGATCGCGTTGAGCCGGGTCAGGTACGGTGCCAAGGTGCGACCGGATTCGGCCGCCGCGTCCCAGTCGCGGGACTTGTACTCAAACTTCTCGTTGTCGATGTACTCCTCGGCACCGGGACGTGCCACGTGTTCGTACAGCTCAAAGCCGGCGTACACGCCCCAGATGGGGCTCGCCGTCGCGGCCAGGGCGGCACGGATCTTGAAGGCCGCCGGGCCGCCGAACTGCAGGTATTCAGTGAGGATGTCCGGGGTGTTGACGAAGAAATTCGGCCGGAAGTAGGCCGCCGATTCGTGGCTGACCTCCTGGAAGTACGTCTCCAGTTCTTCCTTGGTGTTCCGCCAGGTGAAGTACGTGTAGGACTGCTGGAAGCCGGCCCGGCCAAGAGCGTGCATCATGGCCGGGCGGGTGAATGCCTCGGCCAGGAACACGACGTCGGGGTGCTTCTTGTTGACCTTGGCGATCAGCCATTCCCAGAACCACACGGGTTTGGTGTGCGGATTATCCACCCGGAAGATCTTGACGCCGTGGCTGACCCAGAGCATCACGATCCGGAAAATCTCGTTGGACAGCCCGGCAGGGTCGTTGTCGAAATTCAGCGGGAAAATGTCCTGGTATTTCTTCGGCGGATTCTCCGCGTACGCAATCGTGCCATCGACCCGCGTGGTGAACCATTCCGGGTTGCTTTGCACCCACGGGTGGTCCGGCGCGGCCTGCAGCGCCAAGTCCAGCGCCACTTCCAGTCCCAGTTCGCCGGCCCGGGCCACGAAGGCGTCGAAGTCCTCGAAGGTGCCCAGGTCCGGGTGGATGGCGTCGTGGCCACCTTCGTGGGACCCGATGGCCCAGGGCGAGCCGGGATCGTGCGGCCCGGCGATCAGGGTGTTGTTCGGCCCCTTGCGGTGCTGGACACCGATCGGGTGGATCGGCGGCATATAGATGATGTCAAAGCCCATGGCGGCGACCGCGTCGAGGCGCCGCGCTGCCGTGCGGAAGTTGCCGGAGGTCCATTCCCCCGTCTCGTGGTTGCGCACGGCGCCTTCGGAACGCGGAAAGAATTCGTACCAGGAGCCGGACCCGGCCAGCGCACGCTCCACCAGCAGCGGGTAGGGCTCGGAGACCGTCACAAATTCCCGGATGGGCTGGCGTTCGATCACAGCAGCGACGTCGGCGCCGAAGCCGGCGGCGAGGCGCTCCTCGGGTGACCGGGAAGTATCGGAGAGGACGACGACGGCCATCCGCAGCGTTCTGCGGTCAGCGGAGGGGCGCGAGGCGTCCTCGGAGGCCTCCGCCAGCAGAGCGGCGCCTTCGGCCAACATGAGCTCGACGTCGATGCCGGCCTCCACCTTGACCTCGGCGTTGTGGTGCCAGGTGCCGTAGCGGTCGTGCCAGGCCTCGATGACGAAGGACCAGTTGCCGGTTGCGGTCGGGGTCAGCAGGCCTTCCCAGCGGTCCGTGCCCATCCCGCGCGGTCCGCGTGGCGGGGCGAGCCGCACCCGCTGCCGCTCTTTGCCGCGGGGGTCGAGCAGGACGGCGCTGACGCCGAGCTGGTCGTGTCCCTCCCGGAACGCGGTGGCTCCCACGACGATGGTTTGGCCCTCAACGGCCTTGGCGGGAAACTTTCCGCCCTCTACTGAAGGCTGCACGGCGGTGATCGGAAAGCGGCCAAATCGCAGGCCATCCGTGATCAGGGCCTTGGGCTTTTGCTTGGACACGGCGCTGGTTCGCGAGTTATTCGTCACAGGCTCGACGTTATCTACAAAACGGCCAGAATGCTAAGCCCTCGAACCTTTTTGGGACGTTTCCGGTCCTGGCGGACCGATAACCGTCATTTACAGGAAAGAATCTTAAAGCAGTTCCGGGGCAACGACTTGTCCGTTAGTGTTTCGCTGGTGAAGGCAATCCGCAGATTTACTGTCCGAACCGTTCTCCCGGAGTCGATCCGGCCGCTTGCCCGGCTCGCCACCAATCTCCGGTGGTCCTGGCACCGGCCCACCCGGGAGCTGTTTGAGGGGCTCAACCCCGGGATCTGGGCGGAGAGCGCCCACGACCCCGTCACTTTCCTGGGCCTGGTTAGCCGGGAAGAGCTGCAGCGCCTGGCGGCGGACCAGGACGTTGTGCAGCGTGTCCATGCCGCAGCCGACGATCTCGACCGGTACCTGGAACAGCCGCGCTGGTACCAGAGCCTGGGCGACGGCGCGCCGGCGTGCATCGCCTACTTCTCGCCCGAATTCGGCATCACCGAGGTCCTGCCCCAGTACTCTGGCGGCCTTGGCATCCTGGCCGGTGACCACCTGAAAGCGGCCTCGGACCTTGGCGTGCCGCTGATCGGCGTCGGCCTCTTGTACCAGGCCGGCTACTTTAAGCAGTCGCTCTCCCGGGACGCCTGGCAGCAGGAAACCTACCCGGTCCTCGATCCGGACGGGCTGCCCCTGACGCTCCTGCGCGAGGCCGCCCCGGATGGCAACGGCAAACCGATCCAGATCTCCCTGCCCCTCCCCCACGGCCGCCGCCTGCTGGCGCACGTGTGGCGGGCCGACGTCGGACGCGTTCCACTGCTGCTTTTGGACTCCAACGTTCCGGGCAACGACGAAGCCGCCCGCGGCATCACCGACCGCCTGTACGGCGGCGGCGGTGACCACCGGCTCCAGCAGGAACTCCTGCTGGGCATGGGCGGGGTCAAGGCGCTACGCGAGTTCCAGCGGCTCACGGGCGTCCCCGCGCCGGAGGTGTTCCACACCAACGAGGGCCACGCCGGGTTCCTTGGCGTCGAGCGGATCCAGGAATTGATGTCCGGCACGGCGCCGTTGAGCTGGGAGGAAGCCCTGGCCGCCGGGCGCGCGTCCACGGTCTTCACCACCCACACCCCGGTCCCCGCGGGGATCGACCGCTTCGAGATCTCCCAGATCCAGCACTTCTTCGAGGCCGGCCTCGCCCCGGACGTCCCGGTGGCAAAGATCCTGGACCTGGGCCGGGAAGACTTCGCCGACGGCAACCCGTTCGTGTTCAACATGGCCGTCATGGGACTGCGGCTGGCCCAGCGGGCCAACGGTGTGGCCAAACTGCACGGCGTAGTCTCCCGCGGGATGTTCTCCGCCCTGTGGCCGGGCTTCGACCACTCCGAAATCCCCATCACCTCCGTCACCAACGGCGTGCATGTGCCCACCTGGGTGGACCCCCGGATCTCGGCGCTGGCGCGGGACCAGTTCGGCGCCGAGGCGGAGGCGCAGGGCCGCTGGGACCTGGCCTACAACGTCACGGACGAGGACCTCTGGGCATTGCGGCGCGAGATGCGGGTGTCCCTGGTGGAAGATGTCCGGCGCCGGCTCCGGGCTGCCTGGAAGAAACGCGGCGCGGCCGACGCCGAGCTGGCCTGGACTGACTCCGTCCTGGACCCGGACATCCTGACCATTGGCTTTGCCCGCCGCGTGCCGACGTACAAGCGGCTGACCCTGATGCTGCGGGACCCCGAGCGCCTCAAGGCGCTGCTGCTGCACAAGACGCACCCCATCCAGCTGGTCATCGCCGGGAAGTCGCACCCGGCCGACGACGCCGGCAAGAAGATGATCCAGGACCTGGTCCGGTTCACCGACGACCCCGCCGTGCGGCACCGGATCGCGTTCCTGCCCAACTACGACATCGCCATGGCCCGCACCCTGTTCCCCGGCTGCGATGTGTGGCTGAACAACCCGCTGCGCCCGCTGGAGGCTTGCGGAACGTCCGGCATGAAGGCTGCCCTGAACGGTTCGCTGAACCTCTCGGTCATGGACGGCTGGTGGGACGAGATGTACGACGGCGAGAACGGCTGGGCGATCCCGACCGCCAACAACGACGCCTCTCCGGAAGAGCGTGACGACATCGAGGCGGCGGCCCTGTACGAGCTGCTCGAGACGCAGGTGGCACCGCGGTTCTACGGGCTGACCGTGTCCGACGCGGCCGGAGCTGCCGGACCGTCCCAGCCGGGCCCGCAAAAGGTTCCCACGCACTGGGTCTCCATGATCAAGCACACCATGTCCCACCTTGGCCCGGCGGTCTCGGCGGAGCGGATGCTCCGGGACTACGTCAACGTGTTGTACCGGCCCGCCGCGATCGCGGGACGCCACGCAGTGGCGGATAACTACGCGCAGGCCAAGGCGCTGGCGGCGTGGACTTCCCGGATCCGGGCCGCGTGGCCGCAGATCCAGGTGGAACATGTCGACTCTGTGGGGGTTTCCGAGGACCCGCAGATCGGCGATCTGCTGCAGGTCAATGCGTACGTTGCCCTGCGTGAGCTATCCCCGGACGACGTCTACGTTGAAGTGGCCTACGGCCGGGCCGGGGACACAGACGAACTGACGGACATCACGGTCGCGGAGCTGAAGGCCGCCGAGGACCTCGGCAAGGGCCGGCATCTCTTCAGCGGCACCTTGGTGATCGACCGTTCGGGGTCCTTTGGCTACACCGTTCGTGTGCTCCCCAAGAATGAGGCGCTGGCGTCCAAGGCGGAACTGGGCCTGATCGTCAACGCCTGATCGTCAGCGCCTGATCGTCAGCGCCTGATTGTTTGCACCTGTTCGTCCTCTAGAGGCAGACGGCAATGACGTCCAGGCTGTTGCCGGCGTAACCTTCGGCGTCCTGCAGCGTTTCACAGATGACGGCGAAGGAGAGGTCTGCGCGGAAGGCGGCAGGCACCTGCCAGATGAAGGTGACGGGGGCCTCGCCGTCATCCGTCACCGCATCCGCGACGTCGTGCAGCGAATCGTGCAGGGCATCCAGGTCCGTGCCGTACTCATCGGGGATGTCCAGGAGTTCGCCGAACGTGTCCAGGACCTCCTGCTTGGTATCAGCGGCGGGGACCACCAGGGCGCGGCGGCCGGCGTCGTCGATTTGCGCCGTAAGTTCTTCGATAGTCCAGGTTTCAGCCGAATAAATCTTCATGGGGTCCTTAATTTCGAAATAATCAGGTGCGGTAGATATTGATCGTGTTGGCCTGGACAAGGTCCCGCTCACCGGAGGCTACGCGGGCGCCCTGACGCCGGTCATGGAGATCGGAGGTGGTCACGCGAAGCTCGAAGAGCCGGTGCCCCGTTCCGTCCTCGTTCCTCAGCTGCGGCAACGTGACCTTGACGTCGTCGGCGCCGCCGTTGACCACCACGAGACCGTCGATGTGCCCGTCGTCGGACCCGAGCAGGAGCTGGATCACCCGGTGGCCGGGGTCGTGCCA
>JBKPBZ010000293.1:0-10449 GCA_046727115.1 Actinomycetota bacterium
CGCCGCGGCGGGCTGCCGTGCGGGTGGTGCCGGCGCGGCCTGCGCTGGAGCGGAGGCCGGCCGGTTGGTCGGGGCCAGGGCGGCCGGGCAGTCCGCGAGGACCCGGGCCATGGCATCGTGCTCGGCCTGGGTTACCCAGAGCCCGTAGCTGGACTTCACTGAAATCTGGCGGGCGACGTAGTTGCAGCGGTAGGACTTGTTCGGCGGCAGCCAGGTGGCGGCGTCGCCGTCGCTCTTGCTTTGGTTGGCCGGGCCGTCCACCGCCAGCAGGTTCAGGGGATCGTTGGCGAAGGACAGCCGCTGCGCCGGGCTGAGCTTCTGTGCGCCCTTTTGCCAGGCGTCGCTGAGGGCCACGACGTGATCGATCTGGACCGCGGTGCTGGTGGCGTTGCCGCGGCGGAAGTTGATGGCGGTGGCGGTGTAGGGGTCGGCCAGGACGCCGGAAAGCACCACGCAGTCCCGTGTCCCGGGCCTGAGCGCGAGGGCGGTGAGGTCCCGGCGGAGCATGTCATTGCGGGTATCGCAGCCGTTGTGGTCAACGTCGGACCAGGCCGGGCCGAACTGCTCGCGCGAATAGCCTGTCTTTGGTGCGCGGCCCTTGACGGGCAGCGTCGCCAGCACCTCGCGGGCTTTGCTCGCAAAGGCTGGCTGCTGGTGCGGGGCGCCGACGCCGGGAACATCGACGCCGGGAGTGGCGTCCGGATCCAGCGGGGCGCTGTCCGCGCGGGCCGACGCGGTGGCGGGGGCAGCCGTCACGCCGGGGCGGACGCCGGTTCCAGCGGTCGGGGGGACTGCCCCGGGGCTGGCGCACGCTGACATCGCGACAAGGAGCGCACCCGCCACGCCGCGGACGATCCAGTCCACCGCGCCGATGTTCCGGCTGCGGGAGCCCTTGGGCTGGGTATTACTGGGCTGGGTGTTACCGGAGTGGGCGCTGTTGGATTGGGCGCTGCCTGATCGCGTGCTGAGCAATTGTTCCCTACTTCATGCTGTTGCCCCTGGTATCCGCGGGGCGGCTTAAGACCGGTCCCAGCCTACCGGCGCACCGGCAACGTGATGGGACGCCGCGTCGCTGCGGACCGGAGTGAACCGAACCGAACCGAACAGAACCGAACAGAATGCACGTGGCCCTGCGGGGATCAGCGGATCCCCGGCCGGGATGCCGAGAAGATGGCCGGCGCCGCCCCGGCACCGGTTGCGAGGTCGGCCAGGATCCTGCCCACGACCGGCGTGAATTTGAATCCGTGCCCGGAGAAGCCGGCGCCGATGACAACTGGGCCGATCCGGTCCAGGACAAAGTTCTCATCCACCGTGGTGGTGTAGGTGCAGCTGATATCGGTGAGGGAGTCGGCGTCGACCCCGGGCAGCCAGTCCCGGGCGTAGCGCTGCAGGGCCGCCCGCTGTTCGGGCTCCGCGGCGAAGGTCCGCCGGTCGGGGTCCACCACCGGACCCACCCCGTGCCAGCCGGCCTTGATTCCCTCGCCCGGCGTTTGCATGCCGTAGACGGGCGAGCGCCAGTACGCGTACGCCTCCCCGTCGCCGGGCATGTGGTTGAACCCCGGCCACCGGGCGCCGGGGTCCGTGACGGCGAAGTGTGCGGGCTGTTCCTGGGTGACCCTCAGCCGCGGCAGCGGCGCCACGCCGGCCAGGAGCTTCGTGGTCCAGCCGCCGGCGGTGACCACGGCCTGCCTGGCGGAGAGCATTTCGGTGCGGCCGCCGGACTCCAGCGTGAGCCGGACGCCGTCGTCGAGCACTTTCAGCTCAAGCACCTTCACCTGGTGGCGGATCTCGGCACCGAAGCCCGCGGCGAGCCGCTGCAGCGCCGGCAGTGCCGCGTCCGGATTCAATTGGCCGCCGTCCGCCATGTGCAGCACGCGCTGGTCGAACCGGATGCCCCGCCAGCGCTCGGCGGCCTCCTCGGTGGAGAGGAACTCGGCCCGGAGCCCCGCGGCAAGGAGCGCGTCCCGGACCTCGGGCAGCCGCGGGTCGGTGCCATGGTTCACGACGCCGGTGCGCGCCAGCAGCCGCTCGCCGGAGTCCGTTTCCAGCTCGCTCCACAGCCGTGCCGCCTCGGCCAGCATGGCAACGTAGTCCGGATCCGCATAGCCGGGGTTGAAGTTCCGGGTTGTCCCGTGGGAGGCACCGTTGCGGTGGCCGGGCCTGAATTGCTCCAGCAGGGTCACATCCCGGCCGCGCCGGGCCAGAGCCCAGGCGGTTGCGGAGCCCATCGCGCCGCCGCCGATGACCACTGTGTCCAGGGTTGCTTTCAAAGGTCCTCCTCCGGGGTTTGGTGCCGGCCCGCCAGGAAGCGGTCAGGCCAGCAGCAGGGCTACACCGATCATGGCAGGGACAGCTACCACCGTAGTGATCAGCACGGTGTCCTTGGCTACTGTGACGCCGGTGCGGTAGCGGCTGGCCGCGACAAACACGTTTTGGGCGGTGGGCAGGGCGGCTGTGACGACGGCAGCGAACAGTGCCTGCTCCTGCATGCCGAGGACAAAGCGGGCAAACAGGTATGCCACCAGCGGATGGACGATCAGTTTGAAGAAGCTCGCCAGCAGGGTGTCCAGCCGGCGTCCGGCGGCCGCCTGCAGCGGCGCGGAGTTGTTCAGGCTCATGCCGAAGGCGATCAGCATGGCCGGGATGGCCGCCCCGCCGATCAGGTGGATGGGCTCCATGATCAGCGGCGGCACCTGCCAGCCGGTTCCGGCCACCATCAGACCCAGCCCGGTGCCGACAATCATCGGGTTCCGCAGGATCATGAGCACGAACCTCAGCGGCGTGGTGCGGTGCGAGCTGGTGGTGGCGTCCAAGGCCATGAGGAACAGGGGAGTGAAGAAGGCCAGCTGGAAGATGAGCAGGGGTGCAACATAGCTGGCATCGCCGAGCACGAAGACGGCGATGGGGATGCCGAGGTTGGCCGAGTTGGCCAGGGACGCGCTCATGGAGGAAATGAGGGCCTCGGGTACGGGCCGCTTGAGCGCGAACCGCACAATGATGAAGAACAGGACTGCCGTTGTCACGGCACCTACCGCCGTCACCAGCAACGGCGCGGCAAAAACGCTATGCAGGTTGGCCTTGCTGAGCGTCTCGAAGAGCAGGGCGGGGCTTGCGACGAAGAATGTCAGGGCGCTGAGGACGGAGCGGGCGTTCTCGCCGAGGATGTTGCGCCGGCCCACGAACATGCCGACCAGGATGATGACCCAGACGACGAAGAAGCCTGCCAGTACCCCTAACACGCGGTTCTCTGCAACGGGGCGGGAGGGCGGCGGGTAAAGGACACCGTTCCAGAGTAATCAGCTTTATTCCGCAGGCCGTCCTATTACGCCCGACGGCGTGGGGCCCGCGCCCCCTGCGCATGCCTGCTGCTGGACCCGGGCATCCGGGGATGGGGCTGGTCCCGCTAGTTCAGCGCGGCGTTATTCAGCGAGTGCGGCGGGCGCATGAGGCCGGGCGTCATGCCTTCCGCGGGGTCGTTGCCGATCTGGACAATCTTGTTGTCCTGATCAACGTGGACCACCTTGGGGTTGTACGCCTTCGCCTCTTCCGTGGTCATCTGGGCGTAGGTAATGAGGATGACGATGTCGTTCTCGTGCATCAGGTGGGCGGCGGCGCCGTTGATGCCGATCACGCCGGAACCGCGCTCGCCGGCAATCGTGTAGGTCTCGAGCCGGGCGCCGTTCGTGACGTCGACAATCGCCACGAGTTCCCCGGGAAGGATGTCGGCCGCCTCCAGCAGATCCAGGTCCACGGTGACGGAACCGACATAGTGAAGGTCCGCGTGCGTGACCGTCGCGCGGTGGATCTTGGATTTGAATATTGTGCGATTCATAACGCCACCAGTCTAGCGCGGGCCCACCGCGCGCGCTGTGGCACACCGCACACGCCGCGGCCCTGCCACGCAGGCCGGTCCGCTGACCGGTCCGCAGTGGGCCGCAGTCACGCGGGCCGGTCCACGTTGGCAGGATCAAGGGCGCCGGCCGCCGCCGCGGGCACGATTGATGCCGCCGTCAACGCCAGGATTTCGCGGGCTGCCAGCAGGGCCGGCCGCCTGGCACTGGACCGGCGCACCGAGGTGAACACAGTCCGGTGCGGATCCCCGGGCAGGTCCAGGAGCTGCGCGCTGGTGCCGCGGCCGGTCCATACGAGGTCGGGCATCAGGGCCACCGCATTTCCCGATTCGATCAGCCGGATCTGGGCCTGCAGGTCCGCGGTCTCAAAGCGGACGTCGGGCTCAAAGCCTGCGCTCCGGCAGGCCTGCTCGGCCCAGTGCCGGGAGGCCGCTCCGCGGGGCTCCATCACCCAGGGCAGCCCCGCGGTGTCGGCCAGCGTCCTGATGGCGTCGCGCCCGGGCGAAGCAGGTGGAACAGCGAGGCGGATGGCGTCGCGGGTCAGGGCCACGCGGTCCAGTTCGGCGTAGTGCGGGGCGGCATGGCCGGGGTACTGCTCGGCGATGACGAGGTCGAAGTCGCGGGCCCACGTTTCGTGAAGGGCCGTTTCCGGTTCCCGCTGGGTCATTTCCACCCGGACTTCCGGGTAGCTGGAGGACATCCTGGTCAGGGCGTCCGGCATCAGTGCCAGCGCGGCGGACTGGAAGACCGCAATCCGCACGGTACCGGTGACTGTGGTCAGCGACGCGGCCAGGTCCGCCTCCGCCTGCTCCAGGGTCTCCAGGAGCTGGGAGGTGTGGACCACCAGGACTTCGGCCTGCGGGGTCAGCTGCACCCGCCGCCCGGTCTTCCGGAGCAGCTCCACTCCAGCCTCCTTCTCAAGGAGGGCCAGCTGCTGCGAAACTGACGACGGGCTGTACTGGAGCGCCTCGGCCACTTCGGCCAAAGTGCCCCGGATCTTCAGTTCGCGCAACAGTCGCAAACGCCGGACGTCGAGCATCGCTATTCCTTTGTGAATTCTGATGGTTATTCATTAAGAGAATTCACTTTATCTAATGCAATCGGGCTTGCATACTGTTGTAACTCGGCAACGCCCATCACAGGGTGGATTGATGGGCATCACACCCAAGCAGGAGGCCCCTGATGGCTACACAAGATTTGGCACAGTCGATCATGCGGCGCAAGCCCATCGACGACATTGAAGAAGAAAACAAGCACAGCGGATTGCACCGGAGCCTCGGGCTCTGGCAGCTGACGGCCATCGGCGTCGGCGGCATTATCGGCGTCGGCATCTTCTCTTTGGCAGGCCTTGTGGCCCATGGCAGCGAGACCGAACCCGGAGTCGGTCCCGCCGTGCTCATCTCGTTCCTGATCGCCGGCCTGGCATCCGCCGCCGCGGCGCTGTCCTACGCCGAGTTTGCCGGGATGATCCCGCGGGCAGGCTCGGCCTACACCTACGGCTACGTTGCCCTCGGCGAGATCATCGGCTGGTTTATCGGCTGGGACCTGCTGCTGGAGTACATCGCCATCGTGGCAGTGGTGGCCATCGGCATTTCCGGCTACTTCGATGCCTTCCTCTCCGGCATCGGCATCCACATGCCCGTCTGGATGACCGCGACGCCGGATGAAGGCACGGGCGGCATCATCAACCTTCCCGCGATCCTCGTCTGCCTGCTGGTGACCTGGATCCTCTCCCGCGGCACCAAGACCTTTGGGCGCTTCGAGCTGATTGCCGTCGCCATCAAGGTGCTGCTGATCCTGTTCATCATTGGCCTGGGCGTTTTCTACGTCAACACCAACAACTACAACCCGTTCTTCCCCAGCGGCTTCGGTCCCGTGGTGGCCGGCTCCGCCACGGTGTTCTTCGCGGTGTTCGGCTACGACGCCATGAGCACCGCGGCCGAGGAGGCCACCGACGGCAAGAAGCACATGCCGAAGGCGATCATCCTCTCGCTGGTCATTGCGATGCTGCTCTATGCCGCCGCCACCCTGGTGCTGACGGGCATGCAGAACTTCACGGAGATCGACCCCAAGGCCGGCTTCGCCTCGGCCTTCAACAGCGTCGGGCTGCCGGTGATCGCGACGATCATCTCCGTGTTCGCCGTCCTGTCCATCCTCACGGTGATGCTGACGTTCCTCCTCGGCGTCACCCGCGTCTGGTTCTCGATGAGCCGCGACGGCCTGCTGCCCGGCTGGTTCTCGAAGACGGACCAGCATGGCACGCCGCAGCGCGTGACCTGGATCGCCGGTCTCGGGGCCGCAGTCCTGGCCGGCATCCTCCCGATCAAGGCCGTGGCAGACCTGACCAACATCGGCATCCTGGCCGCGTTCGTCGTCGTCTGCGTGTCGGTGATCGTGTTCCGCTACAAGAAGCCCGACGCCCCGCGGACCTTCCGCCTGCCGCTGATGCCGCTGGTGCCGGCTTTCGGCGTGTTTGCCTCGCTGTTCCTGATGTTCCAGCTGCACTGGGAGACCTGGCTGCGGTTCGGCATCTGGCTCGTGATCGGCCTGATCATCTACTTCACCTACGGCCGCAAAAACTCCCTGATGAACCCGGACAGCCCGCGGCACGAGGAGATCGTGGAGATGCACCGCCCCCTGCCGTAACCACCCCACGCCCCGTTGCGCTATCACTTAGGGCTCCCAAACGCAGGTTTTAAGGACCCTAAGTGATAGCGCAACGGGTTTTAAGCTTCGGTTTTCCTAACCGGTATTGCTCAGAAAACGTCGCTTTATCTTATGAAAATCCGGTCGCATACTGGTTCATAAGAGGTCCACATCTTGAGAAAAGAGCGAGTTCCAGCCATGACCCACATCTCCACGGAGCCCGGCGCAACCACCGGAAACGCAGCAGGCAGCGAAGCCACGCACGCAGCCGTTTCGGAAGGCTCCACGGTCCTTGAGGCCGCAGCCCTCGCCGAGGACACCATCGCGCTGGTGCGCCACTGGCTCACCGAAGCCGCAAAGGTGCCCGTCGACGCCTCGGCCGAGCAGCTTGCCGGGGTCCTGAAGGACCCCAACGGCCTGGACTTCACGGTCGGATTCGTCGACGGCGTCATCCGTCCCGAAGACCTGCACGTCGCCGCCCGCAACCTCGCCGCCCTGGCCCCCAAGGTCCCCGCGTTCCTGCCCTGGTACATGCGCAGCGCAGTCCGCCTCGGCGGCACCATGGCCCCGGTCCTGCCCCAGGTGGTCATCCCGGTTGCCCGCCGGGTGCTGCGTGAAATGGTCGGCCACCTCATCGTCGACGCCTCCGACGCCAAGCTGGGTCCGGCCATCGCCAAGATCCGCAAGGACGGCATCAAGCTCAACGTCAACCTCCTCGGCGAGGCCGTGCTCGGCGAGCACGAGGCCTCCCGCCGGCTCGAGGGCACGCACACCCTGCTGGCCCGGCCCGACGTCGACTACGTCTCGATCAAGGTCTCCTCCACGGTGGCGCCGCACTCCGCGTGGGCCTTCGATGAGGCCGTGGAGCACGTCGTGGAGAAGCTCACCCCGCTCTTCGCCCGCGCCGCCTCCTTTGCCGCCGACGGGCAGAACGCCAAGTTCATCAACCTGGACATGGAGGAATACAAGGACCTGGACATGACCATCGCGGTCTTCACCCGGATCCTGGACAAGCCCGAGTTCAAGAACCTCGAGGCCGGCATCGTGCTCCAGGCCTACCTCCCGGACGCCCTGTCCGCCATGATCCGCCTGCAGGACTGGGCCGCCGCCCGCCGCGCCGACGGCGGCGCCGCCATCAAGGTCCGCGTGGTCAAGGGCGCCAACCTGCCCATGGAGCAGGTCGAAGCCTCCCTGCACGACTGGCCGCTCGCCACGTGGGGCACCAAGCAGGACTCGGACACCAACTACAAGCGCGTCATCAACTACTCGCTGCACCCGGACCGGATCCGCAACATCCGGATCGGCGTGGCCGGGCACAACCTCTTCGACATCGCCTTCGCCTGGCTTCTGGCCAAGCAGCGCGGCATCGCGGATACCGCACAGCAGAGTATCGAATTCGAGATGCTGCTCGGCATGGCCCAGGGCCAGGCCGAAGCCGTCAAGAAAGACGTCGGCTCCCTCCTGCTCTACACCCCGGTGGTGCACCCCGCCGAGTTCGACGTCGCGATCGCCTACCTGATCCGCCGCCTCGAGGAGGGCGCCAGCCAGGACAACTTCATGTCCGCGGTCTTCGAACTCAGCGAGAACGAATCCCTCTTCGAACGTGAGAAGCAGCGCTTCCTCGCCTCGCTCGCCAAGCTCGACGACGAGGTCCCGGCCCCGAACCGCGTGCAGAACCGTGCCCTCCCGGCCGCGCCCCTGCCGCACGACTCGTTCGAGAACACCCCGGACACCGATCCTTCGCTGCCCGCCAACCGCGACTGGGGCCGGGCCATCCTGGGCCGCGTGGCGACGTCGACACTGGGCAACGCCGCCGTCGAGGCCGCCACGATCAACGATGCCGAGACCCTGAACACGGTCATCGCCACCGCCGTCGAGAAGGGCAAGGCCTGGGGTGCCCTCTCCGGCGCCGAGCGCGCCGAAATCCTGCACCGCGCCGGCGACGTCCTCGAGGCCCGCCGCGCCGACCTCCTCGAGGTCATGGCCAGTGAGACCGGCAAGACGATCGACCAGGGCGATCCCGAGGTCAGCGAGGCGGTGGACTTCGCGCACTACTATGCAGAGTCCGCACGCAAGCTCGACGACGTCGACGGCGCCACGTTCGTCCCGTCCAAGCTCACCGTCGTGACACCGCCGTGGAACTTCCCGGTCGCCATCCCGGCCGGCTCCACCCTGGCCGCCCTCGCCGCCGGCTCCGCCGTCGTGATCAAGCCCGCCAAGCAGGCCCGCCGCAGCGGCGCCGTCATGATCGAGGCCCTCTGGGAGGCCGGCGTTCCCCGCGACGTCCTCACCATGGTCCAGCTGGGCGAGCGGGAACTGGGCCAGCAGCTGATTTCCCACCCGGCCGTGGACCGCGTCATCCTGACCGGCGGCTACGAGACCGCCGAGCTCTTCCGCTCGTTCCGCAAGGACCTGCCCCTGCTGGCCGAGACCAGCGGCAAGAACGCCATCATCGTCACCCCCAGCGCGGACCTGGACCTCGCGGCCAAGGACGTCGCGTACTCCGCCTTCGGCCACGCCGGCCAGAAGTGCTCCGCCGCCTCGCTGGTGATCCTCGTCGGCTCCGTGGCGAAATCGAAGCGTTTCCACAACCAGCTGATCGACGCCGTCACCTCCTTGAAGGTCGGCTACCCGCAGGACCCGGCGAGCCAGATGGGCCCGATCATCGAGCCCGCGAAGGGCAAGCTCCTGAACGCCCTCACCACCCTCGGCGAAGGCGAGACCTGGGCCGTGGAACCGCGGAGGCTCGATGATTCGGGCAAGCTCTGGAGCCCGGGCGTACGCTCGGGCGTCCGCCGCGGATCCTACTTCCACCTCACGGAGTTCTTCGGCCCCGTCCTCGGCGTGATGACCGCGGAGACCCTCGAGGAGGCCATTGCGATCCAGAACCAGATCGAATACGGCCTCACCGCGGGCCTGCACTCGCTCAACACCGAAGAGCTGGGGACCTGGCTGGACACCATCCAGGCCGGCAACCTCTACATCAACCGCGGCATCACCGGCGCGATCGTCCAGCGCCAGCCGTTCGGCGGCTGGAAGAAATCGGCCGTCGGCGCCGGCACCAAGGCCGGCGGGCCGAACTACCTCGTCGGCCTCGGCGAATGGGTCAGCAAGCCCAGCACCGCCGCCGGCACGCCGGGCTCCGCTCCCGCCCACTCCGGCGTCCGCCGGATCGAGGACGCGGCCAAGGGCTTCCTGACGGCCGACGAACTCGCGCCGCTGCAGCGCGCGCTGGCCTCCGACGCCCGCGCCTGGGCCGAAGAGTTCGGCATCGCGAAGGACGTCTCGGGCCTGAGCGCGGAACGCAACGTCTTCCGCTACCGTTCGCTCCCCGTCACCGTCCGCCTCGCGGACGGCGAGCCGCTGGCCAGCCTGGTCCGGACCGTCGCCGCGGGCGTCCTGGCCGGGTCCGAGCTG
Organism: Actinomycetota bacterium; assembly: GCA_046727115.1. GTDB lineage: Bacteria > Actinomycetota > Actinomycetes > Actinomycetales > Micrococcaceae > Arthrobacter. The sequence goes on from JBKPBZ010000293.1 coordinate 9,915, forward strand.
ACAGTCTCCACCGCCGTCGAACTGCCCGCCCAGCTGCGCGCGGTCCTGTCCGGGCTTGGCATCACCGCCACTGTTGAGAACGACGCCGAATGGCTCGCTTCGGCCGGTGCGCTCGCCGCGGCGGGCAAGCTCTCCGGCGCCCGGATCCGGCTGATCGGCGGGGACGCCAAGGCCCTGTCCGAGGCCACGGGTGGCCGTCCGGACCTGGCGGTGTACGTCCACCCCGTCACCGAAGCCGGACGCGTGGAGCTGCTGCCGTTCCTGCACGAGCAGGCCATAAGCATCACGGCGCACCGTTTCGGTACACCCAACCACATCTCGGACGCCCTGATCTAGCTGCTAAGCCCCTAGCCCGGGCGTGCTAAAACCCCCAACGCCGCCGTGCGGGCACCGAAAGGTGCGGCGCGGCGGCGTTGGCGTTAAGCGGCGGAACTCTTAGCCGAAGTACCGGCTAGCCGAAGTACCAGCCCGGCGGCACCCAGGAGGCGGGGACCGCGTGGGCGGAGAAGTCGTCGCAGCCCGAGCAGAAGTATGT
>JBKPBZ010000294.1:0-8465 GCA_046727115.1 Actinomycetota bacterium
TACAGCATCGGCTGGCGCATCCCGTTCTGGCTCAGCGCCGTGGTGGTGCTGGTCGCGTTCTTCATCCGCCGCACCCTGCACGAGCCGCCGGCATTCGAGGAAGCCCAGAAGACTGCCCAGATCTCCAAGCTCCCGGTTGCCGACCTCCTCAAGAGCCACTGGCGCGATGTCCTCCGCGTCATCGCCTGCGCGTTCATCGCCGCCGTGTCCACCGTCTTCGGGACCCTGGCCATCAGCTATGCCAAGAACGTCGCCGGCGTGGACGGCACCACCACCCTCTGGCTGGTGGTGGGCGCCAACTTCCTGGCCCTGGGCACGCAGCCGCTGTTCGGCATGCTCGCGGACCGGATCGGCCGCAAGCCGGTCTTCATCTATGGCGCACTGTCCAGCGCGGTCCTGACTCCGGTCTTCCTGCTGAGCCTCGAGTCCGGCAGCGTCCCCCTGATGTTCCTGGCCGCCATCGCCTTCTTCTCCTTTGGCTACGCGGCAGCAAACGCTGTCTGGCCCTCTTTCTACGCCGAGATGTTCAGCACCAACGTCCGCTTCTCCGGCCTCGCAATCGGCACCCAGCTGGGCTTCCTGATGGCCGGGTTTGCGCCGGCGATTGTCGCGGCCATGGGCGGCATCCAGGCCGGCGGCTGGGTCCAGATCTCCGTCTTCACGGCCATCATCTGCGCAATCGCCACCATCGCGGCGCTGACGGCCAAGGAAACCTTCCGCGTCCCCACCCGGGAGCTTGGCCAGCACTAGGCCGAGCGCTGCGTTCCCGCCCGTTTGCCGGCCCGGTTGCCCGGCGTGTCCACAGGACACGCCGGGCTTTTCGGGGTGTCGGAGCACGCCCGGAAAAGCAACCGGGAAGGAGCGCGGAGGAGACCGGCCACCACTAGCTGTTGCTGGCGCCCAGCACCGCGGCGAGATCGAACTTCACCGGTTCCTCCAGCTGGTCATAGGTGCAGGAGCGCGGATCCCGGTCCGGGCGCCAACGCACGAACTGGGTGGTGTGGCGGAACCGCGTGCCCTCCATGTGGTCGTACTTCACTTCCACCACGCGCTCCGGCCGCAGCGGGGTGAAGGACAGGTCCTTGCCGCCGCTCCACCGGCTTCCCTCGGCATTCCGCGGCGTCCGTGCCCCCTCCTCCTGCCGGGCCCAGGCCCAAGGGTGGTCCTCGAAACCGGTGACCAGCTCCTGAAGCTCGGCAAACAGCTCCGTGCGCCGTGCCATCGGGAAGGCGCCCACCACGCCGACATTCGCCAGCACCCCGGTGTCGTCGTAGAGTCCCAGGAGCAGCGATCCGATCCGGTCCGGCCCGGAGGTGTGCACGCGGTAGCCCGCAAGCACACAGTCCGCCGTCCGTTCGTGCTTGACCTTGACCATCGCGCGCTTGTCCGGCTGGTAGGTGCCCTCCAGCGTCTTAGCCACGATGCCGTCCAGTCCGGCGCCCTCGAACTGCCGGAACCAGCGCTGCGCGGTGTCCCGGTCGGAGGTCGCGGCCGTCAGGTGGACCGGGGCCGCGCTGGCTGCGAGTGCGCCTTCGAGTTCCCGCCGGCGCTCGGCGAAGGGTTTGCCGGTGAGGTCCTCGTCGCCCAGGGCGAGCAGGTCGAAGGCCACGAAACGCGCGGGGGTCTGGGCCGCGAGCAGCTTCACCCGGCTGGCGGCCGGATGGATGCGCTGCTGGAGCGCATCGAAGTCGAGCCGGTCCCCGGAGGCCGCCACCAGGATGATCTCGCCGTCCACGACGCAGCGTTCCGGCAGCTCGGTCTTCAGGGCCTCGACGAGCTCGGGGAAGTAGCGCGTCATCGGCTTGCCGTTCCGGCTGCCGATCTCCACCTCGTCGCCGTCACGGAAAATGATGGAGCGGAACCCGTCCCACTTCGGTTCAAACAGCCAGCCCTTTCCGGTGTCCGGCACCGGCAGGTCGGGGAGGGATTTGGCCAGCATGGGGGCAATGGGAGGCATCAACGGCAGTCGCATAGCGCCCATTCTTGCGCCGCGGACCGGGCACCGCCACCCCCACGCAGGGTTTCCTCAACACGGGAGTCCTCAACGAAAGGTCCCTCGACACGGCCCCGCCCCCACGGTAGACATGGGTGATGGTTACCATCGGGTTCCACGCCTCGCATGAACAGATCAGCCCCGGCCGCCTCCTGAAGGACGTGCAGTTGGCCGAGCAGGCCGGCTTCGATGCCGCCATGTGCTCGGACCATATCGAGCCGTGGTCCGCCCGGCAGGGCCACTCCGGGTTCGCCTGGTCCTGGCTCGGGGCCGCGCTGGCCACCACCGGCCTGCGCTTCGGGGTGGTGACGGCGCCCGGGCAGCGCTACCACCCGGCGATCATCGCGCATGCCTCGGCCACCCTGGCGGACATGTTCCCCGGCCGCTTCTGGATGGCCCCGGGCAGCGGCGAGTACATGAACGAGCACGTCACCGGCGAGGCCTGGCCGCCGAAGGAGACGCGGCAGCGCCGGCTGGAAGAGTGCGTTGACATCATCCGCCGGCTCCACGCCGGCGACGTGGTCACACACCACGGGCTGGTCGCCGTGGAGCAGGCCAGGATCTGGGACGTTCCGGAGACCAAACCCCCGCTCATTGCCCCGGCCGTGAGCGTGAAAACAGCGCGCCGGGCGGCGGCGTGGGCGGACGGACTGGTCACAGTGAATCAGCCGCCCGACAAACTGAAGGACATGCTGGCGGCCTACCGGGACGCCGGTGGCCGCGGGATCGCCGCCCTCCAGGTCCACTTGTCCTGGGCGCCGACAGAGGCCGAGGCCGTCGCGATCGCCATGGACCAGTGGCGCACCAACGTCTTTGCGCCGCCGATTCCTTGGGACCTGCCCACCGCGGCCCATTTCGACGGCGTCAGCGACGGCGTCCAGGAGGACCAGGTCCGGACGGCCGTCAACATCTCCGCCGATCCCGGCCAGCACGCCCAGTGGCTCGCCTCCTACCTGGATCTCGGATTCGATGAGCTGTACCTGCACTTCGTCGGCCAGGAGCAGGCGCCGTATATCGACGTCTTCGCCGAACACGTCCTCCCCCAGCTCCGCCCCGCTGGACAACCTCTGACCGGAACGGACGGTGCGCTGTGAGAATCGCCGAAACCTCAGACCTCTGGTGGAAAAACGCGGTGATCTACTGCTTGGATCCGGAGACATTCTTCGACGGCGACGGCGACGGCACCGGAGACTTCGGCGGGCTGATCCAGCGCGTGGACTATCTGGCCGCGCTTGGAATCACCTGCATCTGGCTCATGCCCTTCTACCCCTCCCCGGACCGGGACGACGGTTACGATGTCACCGACATGTACGGCGTGGACCCCCGGCTCGGGAGCCCGGGGGACCTGGTGGAATTCATCCGCACCGCCAATGACCGCGGCATCCGGGTGATCGCGGACTTTGTCATCAACCACACCTCCGACCGGCACCCGTGGTTCGTCCAGGCCCGGAAGTCCGTGGACAACCCCTACCGCGACTACTACGTCTGGCGGAAGGACACGCCGCCGGACACCTCGGACCAGGTGGTGTTTCCGGGCGAGGAAACCTCCATCTGGACCCAGGACAAGGCCACCGGTGAGTGGTATCTGCACATGTTCGCCAAACACCAGCCGGACCTGAACGTGATGAATTCCAAGGTGCGGGACGAGATCGCGAAGTCAATGGGATTCTGGCTGCAGCTGGGCCTGGACGGTTTCCGGCTGGACGCGGTGCCGTTCTTCCTGGAGTTGCTCGGCGAGCCCACGGACGAAGCCGCGAAAATCAACCCGCACGAGTACCTGAGCGCCCTGCGCAGCTTCCTCAACCGCCGCCAGGGCAGCGCCGTCCTGCTGGGCGAGGTCAACCTCCCGTACAAAGAGCAGCTGAAGTACTTCGGCGGCCCTTCCGGCAACGAGCTGAACATGCAGTTTGATTTCCTCTCGATGCAGAACATGTACCTGTCGCTGGCCCGGCAGGACGCCCGGCCGCTGGCCCGGACGCTCAGCAGCCGTCCGAAAATCAACCCTGACAACCAATGGGCCATGTTCGTCCGGAACCACGATGAACTCACGCTGGACAAACTCAACGATGCCGAACGCGCGGAAGTCTTCGCAGCCTTCGGCCCTGATCCCGACATGCAGATGTACGGCCGGGGGCTGCGGCGGCGGCTGCCCACCATGCTCGGCGGCGACCCGGCCAGGATCCGGATGGTCTACTCCCTGATGTTCTCGCTGCCGGGCACCCCGGTGCTTTTCTACGGCGAGGAGATCGGGATGGGCGAGGACCTGCGGGCGAAGGGCCGCTCGGCCGTCCGCTCCCCGATGCAGTGGGATGACACCGTGAACGGCGGCTTCTCGACCGCCCCGGCCGGGGACCTTGTGGCCCAGCCCGTGGAAGGCCCCTTCGGCCCGGCGCACATCAACGCCACGGCCGCGAAACGCGATCCGGACTCGCTGTGGAACTTCGTCGCGACGCTGATCCAGCGCTACCGGGAATGCCCCGAACTCGGCTGGGGCAGGTTCGAGCTCATCCAGCAGGCCTCACCGGCGGTGCTGCTGCACCGCTGCACCTGGGACGGCTCCATGGTGATTGTCGCCCACAACTTCGGCTCCGAGCCGGCGCTGGTGACGGCAGCGGTGCCGGCGGCATCGCCGGAGGAGGGCGAGGAAGGCGAGGAAGGCGGGCCCAAGGCTCCGGACGGTACTGGTGGCGCGGGCGGTGCGGGGGGTTTGTACGCTGGGGCCGTGCTCCGGGACCTGCTCGGCCGCGAGGAGATCCCGCTGTCCGACGACGGCACTTTCGAACTCCCGCTGGACCGCTACGGCTACCGGTGGTTCCGGCTCCAGCACCCGGGGGAACGCCAACTCCCCTGAGGTTCCCGCCGGCATCTCGGCCGCGGGTATGCGCGGGTTTGAGGGGAGCCGGCAACCGCGGCGCCGTTGAAAACTAACCGGCCCCTTACCGTGCTGAAACGCGGACGCAACATTGGCGCAGGACACTGGAACTGCCGGCAAGAGCAGGCACCAACTCCAGTCCAGGAGGTCCCGCCATGTTGAAGGAAGCGAAACCCCATGTAACCCGTATCCGCGCCCTCGACCAACTGCACCGCGGCGATGAGATCGAGGCCCGCCTGCGGGTGGGCCCGAATTACGACGACGTCGTGATCCGCCGCGGCAGCGTCCAAGAAACGGCCCCGGGAATCGGCGTCGTCTGGATCATGGACCGCCAAACCGGCATGCGCAAGGCCATCAATGCTGACGAATGCTCCGTCTGGCGGGTCGCTTGAGGCTTCAGCCTCCCGCTACTGACTGGATGATGAGGACTTCCTGGCCTGGTGCCACGGCAGTCACCAGCCCCTGCAGGCGCCGGATCTCATTCCCGTTGACGTATATATTCACGTAACGGCGGACAGCTCCGGTTTCGTCCCTCAACCGCCGCGACAACGCCGGATAGTCCCCGGTCACAGCATCCAGCAGCCACTCCACCGTCACCGCCGCCTCCGCGGGCGCAGTCAGGATGGACTGCCCGCCGGCCAGCGGTTGGAGAACGCTCGGCAGGACCACACTGATCGCCGAGTCGGCCGGCATGGAGTCGCCGCTGATCATGGCGCTATTCATGCGATTGTTCATCCCTTCACGGCTGCGCCGGAAGCAGGACAGCGGAAACCACCGCTGCCCGCACGCACAGCACGTCCGGCAGGTGCGAGGCCACTTCGGTGAAGTGTTCGCCCTCGTCAGCGCTGGCGTACACGCTGCCGCCCCGCGTCCCGAAGTAGACCCCCGCGGGCTCCGCGCCGTCGACGCTGGCAGCATCGCGCAGCACGGCGTTGTACTCGGCTTCCGGGAGCCCGGCATCGAGCCGCTGCCAACTGGCACCGGCGTCATCCGTCCGATGCACGGCCAACTTCCCGTCCGGCGGAATGCGTTCGCCGTCAGCCTTCAACGGGATCACCCAGGCCGTGCCGGCCCGGCGCGGATGCGTCAGCATCACAAAGCCGAAGTCGGCCGGCAGACCTTCGGCGATCGACTCCCACGATTCGGCGTCGTCGTCAGTGCGGTACACGCCGTGGTGGTTTTGGGCGTAGAGGCGGCCGTCGACGGCGGCGTCAGCTGCGATCTTGTGGACACATTGGCCGAATTCCGGGTTGGGATCCGGCATGAAGTAAGCAGAAATCCCCTTGTTGCGCGGCTCCCAGGACGTGCCGCCGTCGAGCGAGCGGTACACCCCTCCCGTGCTCATGGCAACGTGGACTTTCTCGCCGGTGGGGTCAACGAGGATCGAGTGCGCCGCGGCGCCGCCATAGCCTGCGCCCCATTCGCTGCGGTGGGGATGGTCCCACAGGCCGCGGTTGAGCTCGAAGTGCTCGCCGCCGTCGGTCGATTTCCAGACGGAGATCGGTTCGCAGCCCGCCCACACGACGCCCGGGCGGGAGTCGGCGTCGGGGTGGATCTGCCAGATCCGTTCCAACGCGGCGTCGGTGCCGTCGGGGAACGTGATGGCGCCGTTTTCGGGTTCGTTCCAGGTTTCGCCCAGGTCATCGGAGTGGAAAACCGTGGGACCCCAGTGTTCGGAGCGGACGCCCACCAGGATCCGGGTCCTGCCATCGCGGGTATCGATGCCGATGCTGGGCACCTCACTCATCAGAAAATGCGGCCCCGACAGGGACCAGTCCCTTCGGTCCTGGCTGGTCGCCAGCCAAAGGCCCTTCTTGGTCCCGATCGCCAGGACATAACTCTCTGCAGTAGCCATGCGTCCCATGCAACCATCCCCGCCGGAACGCCGCAATGGTTTTCAGCCGCCCCGCAGGCATGCGTTACCGCGCCGGTGGCGGCCGTATCAGTCGACGAACTCCGACTGCGTCTCGATGAAGTCCCAGTCCGCAGAGGTCAATACTGCGGCGCCGCCGGCGGATGATTCAGCGGCACGGGGGCCCCCTGCGGCGGCGATCCCCTGCTGTACGGCCTCGGGCAGTTCGTTGGTCCTGAGGTTTTCCCGGAGCCATTCCTTGCTCGCCAAATCCAGATCCAACCACCACATGTAGATCTCCACGGCGGCCACCTCCTCCTGTTTCTTCAACCGTAGGCCCAGTCCCCGGGCTGTTCAAGGGACTCCGCGGCAAACGGCGTCAGCACCGCCTGGAGCTGCAGGAACGGGATGTAAGCCCCTGTTCAGGGCGGCAGCCGGGAGCCAGAATGAAATATGTCTAACAACCCCGCCAACGGCACGGCGCCGCTCGTGGTGGGCGTGGTCCCGGGACAGCATCCCGAAGTGCTGCAGACGGCGGCATCCCTTGCGAAGACCCTCGCCGCGCCCATGATTTGTGCCTATGTGGACGAGGCAAGCTACCTCGTGGAGTGGGATCCGGCGCGGTCCGCGCACCGCCTGTCGCTGCACCCGGACGCGGACGACGCCCGGGTCCGGGAGACCACCCAGGAGTTGCGTGCCGTCATTGAGGCACGCTGCGCTGGCCTGGGGATCGAGTGGACGCTGCGCACCCTGGCCGGAGACCCCGCCCGCGCGATCGGCAGGCTGGCCGCCGACGCCAATGCGTGCATGATCGTGGTCGGGACCCCCGAGCGCGGCATCGGCCACCGCATTTCCGCGGCGCTCAACGGCTCTGTGGCGGCGTGGTTGAGCCACCACCAGGAGCGTCCGATCCTGATTGTTCCGGCGGCCGTTCCGGCGGGTAGAAAATAAAGCGAAAGTACTTATTCGGAGTTCTGGTGTTATCCCACGTCCGCCGAGTAAGCTCGATGTGTAGGCCAGAAGAAGTGCCTACCCCAAAGCTGCTCCGGAGTGCGTATCCCCCAATAACGCACTCCGGAGCTCTTTAATTTCCGCAACATCCCAGAATCTGCACAGCCCGCACAAAGGCTTGAAAGATACCCCTAGGGGGTATATGTTGAGGGGATGAGTGAGTCAGAAGTCCCCGGCATGGCAGGCCTGGACCCGTCACCCCGCGACCTGTCCCCCCACGAGCAGCACGGCTACACGGCCAACAAGGATGCCTATCTCCGCCGGCTCAAGCGGATCGAAGGGCAGGTCCGCGGCATCGCCCGGATGGTTGACGAGGACAAGTACTGCATCGACATCCTCACCCAGGTCGCCGCCGTCACCAAGGCCCTGCATGCCGTGAGCCTGGGCCTCGTCGAAGAGCACATCGGCCACTGCGTGGTCGGCGCCGCCGCCGAGCCGGATCCCGAGCTTCGGGCCGAGGCCATCGATTTCAAAGTCAAGGAAGCCACCGATGCCATCGGACGCCTCCTGCGCTAGGACCTGCACCACCCACCACACCACACCACAGGGCGAGGGGAACCACCACCTGCCCAGCGACAAGGAGCACGCCATGGCCACCGTTTCCACCACCGTCAACGTATCCGGCATGACCTGCGGCCACTGCGTGTCCTCCGTCAGTGAAGAACTTGAGGCGCTCTCCGGCGTCGAAAAGGTCGACGTCGATCTCAAGGCCGGCGGCATCTCCGCCGTCACGATCA
>JBKPBZ010000295.1:0-18307 GCA_046727115.1 Actinomycetota bacterium
AACACCTTCGCCGGACCCAGGGACAGGAAGTCGTCGCCGAATCCGCTGCGGATGCCCAGGTCCAGCCCGGCCGGCGCGGTCTCCGGCGGGCGCTGTCCGCCGAGCGGGTGGAGCACATCCAGGACCGGCATCAGCTGCGCCCGGGCGTGGAGCCTGCCCGCGGCGGCTGCCCGCTGGTAGGCGGCCAGCTCCGCGGGGCTGTGGCCGATCCAGCCGCCGCCGATCCCGGCCTCGGTGAAGCTTGTGATGCCCTCCGCGGCGTAGTGGCGGGTGGCCCGGTCCAGTGCGGCTTCGATCGCCTCGGACGAGTACGGCAGGATCAGCTGCTGGATCAGCTGCTGCGCGGTTTCCTGGACCAGCCCGGTGGGGCGGCCGGCGGCGTCGCGGACAACCACGCCGCCGTCGGGGTCCTGGAACGACGCCGGTTCGGCGCCGGCCAGCCGGAGCGCGGCGGTGTTGACCACGGCCATGTGGCCGGAGTTGTGCCGCATGAACAGCGGCCGGCTTCCCGTGATCCGGTCCAGGACGGTGATGTCCGGGAACTCGCCGCCGTGCTGCTGCTGGCTGAAGCCGGTGGCCAGCAACCAGTCCTGCTCCTGGCCGGCCCCTGCGGCGCTGTCTGCCGCCATGCCGGCCTCCAGCAGGGCGTAGAGCTGATGCAGCCCTCGCGCGCCGGAGACATCCAGTTCACCGAGGCCAAGCCCGAACCAGGTGGTGTGGCAGTGGGCGTCGATGAAGCCGGGGGTCACCGTGGCGCCGCCAAGGTCCAGGACCTCGGCGGCCTCCATGCCGTCCAGCTCATCGTCGAGGCCCACAATCCGGCCCTGCCAGATCCCCAGCGAGGTGGCCTGCGGGCGGTGGCCATCCATGGTGATGATGTCCGCGTTGCGCAGCAGCAGATCGAGTTTCATTGGTTACCTAGCGTGGTTCTCAGCGGTGGGAGGTGGTGACTGACTTGATGCGGGTGTAATCCTCCAGGCCAAAGACGGACAGGTCCTTGCCGGTGCCGGAGTGCTTGAACCCGCCGTGCGGGGCCTCGGCCGGGATCACCTGGTGGCAGTTGATCCAGACGGCACCGAAGTCCAGTTCGTTGGACACCCGGGTAACGACGCCGTGGTTGTTGGACCAGACGCTGGACGCCAGCGCGTACTTCGTCCCGTTGGCCAGCTCGATGGCTTCCTCCTCCGTGGCGAACGGCTGAAGGGTGACCACGGGTCCGAAGATCTCCTCGCACACCACCTCATCGGCCTGGAACACTCCATCGATCACGGTCGGTTCGAAGTGGTAGCCGGTGCCGGTCCGTTTGCCGCCGGAGAGGACCTTCGCGTTGGCGGGCAGCCGGGACATGAAGCCCTCCACCCGGTCCAGCTGCGCGGCGCTGTTCAGCGGACCCAGGTCCGCGGCGTCGCCGCCGACCTGCAGAGCCGCGGCGGCCGCGGCGAGCGCGGCACCGAAGTCCTGGTGGATGGATTCCTCCACGAGCACACGGGTCACGGCGGTGCAGTCCTGGCCGGCGTTGAAGAACGCGCCAAGTGCGATCTCCCGGGCCGCCAGCTCAATGTCGGTGTCGGCGAAGACGATCGCGGGTGCCTTGCCGCCGAGTTCCAGGTGGACGTCCTTGAGGGTCTTCGACGCCGCGGACATCACCTGAGCCCCGGCCCGGGTGGAGCCGGTGATGGATACCATTTCCGGGATCTCGTGATCCACCATGGCGGCACCGGTCCCCCGGCCGCCGCAGATGATGTTGACGACGCCGGCCGGGTAGGCCTCCTGCGCCAGTTCGCCCAGGACGAGGGTGGACCAGGGGGTGGTGTCCGCCGGCTTCAGCACGAGCGTGTTGCCGGCGGCGAGCGCCGGCCCGATCTTCCAGATGGCCATCATGAACGGGTAGTTCCACGGGGTGATCTGGGCGACCACGCCGAGGGGTTCGCGCCGGACGGTGGAGGAAAAGCCGCGGACGTATTCGGTCTGGGCGGTTCCTGACACCACGCGGCAGGCGCCGGCAAAGAAGCGCAGCTGGTCGGCGCCGCGGAGGATCTCGATCTCGCGGGTGATCTGGCGGGGCTTGCCGGTACAGGCCACCTCGGCGTCGAGGAGCCTGTCGACATTGGCCTCGATGAGGTCCGCGAGTTTGAGCATCATGGCCTGACGTTCGGCCGGGGTGGTCCGCTTGTAGCTCTGGAAGGCGGTGTGGGCGGCCTGGAATGCGCGGTCCACGGTGGCGGCGTCGCTGTCCGGGGCGGTGCCGAGCTGGACTCCGGTGGCGGGGTCGAAGAACGGCAGGGTGGCCGCGGCCGAACCGTCGGCGGCGCTGCCGTGGACGATCTCACCGTTGATGATGTTGTGCAGGGTGATCATGGCGGGCTCCGGTCAGTTGCTGGCGGTCTTGGGTGAGCGGGTGGTGGGGTCCTGCGGGAGGTGCAGGACCGCCGGCAGCCCGGATTCGACGGCGCGGCGGAAGGCGGCGCCGAAGTCCTCGGCCTTTTCCACGCGCTCGCCGTAGCCGCCGTAGGACCGGGCCAGCGCGGCGAAGTCCGGGTTGGTCATGTGCGTGCCCGAGGGGCGGCCCGGGTAGTGGCCTTCCTGGTGCTCGCGGATCGTGGCAAAGATGCCGTTGTCCACCACGAGGGCGATGAACTTCCCGCCGTGGCCCATGGCGGTGGCCATTTCCTGGCCGTTCATCATGAAGCAGCCGTCGCCGGCCACGGAGATCACCTGGCGGCCGGGGTAGGCCAGGGAGGCAGCCACTGCCGCCGGGATCCCCATGCCCATGGCACCGTTGCGGGGCGCGGCGAGGGAGTTCGCCGTGTTGTGCTTGAGGTAGCGGGCCGGCCACAGCGAGTGGTTCCCGGCACCGTAGGTGATGATGGCGTCGTCGTCCATTTCCTGTTTGAGGATTTCCATCACGACGGCGAGGTCCACGCCGGTTCCACCGTCTGGCTGCGCGGAGGAGAATTTTTCGTAGTCCGCGCGGGCCCCGGCCAGCCAGCCGGCCGCGGGTTCCACCGCGGATTCCGTGGTTGCGAGTGCGTTGGCGAAGGACGCGACGTGGGCAGGGATGTGCTGGTCCAGCCGGCCGAAGTGGCCCAGCAGATCGGCGTCGGGGTGGACGACGACGGTGACGGCGTCCAGTCCGCGCTTGTAGCCGTCGGAGAGCACGTCGGCGCGGACGCAGCCGACGAACACCAGCAGATCGGCCTCATCGAGGCGGCGGGCGTTGGCGTCGCTGCGGGCGTAGCCGAGGTAGCCGGCGTAGGAGTCGCTGCTGTGCGGGACGGCGTCATAGGCGCGGAAGTCCGCGAGCACGGGGATGCCGTGGCGGGAGGACCAGCCGGCCAGAGCGTCGGAGGCTTCCTGGTTCCAGCCTTCGCCGCCCACCACAATCAGGGGCTTCTTGGCCGCGGCCAGCGCCGCCTCCAGGCCGGCGAGGTCCGCCGCTGACGGTTCGGACCGGGCGACGGTGCGCGGTTCCACGGTGCACGATTTCGCTGGGCCGGATTCGATGGGGTGGACCAACACGTCTTCCGGGAGGCCGATGACGACGGGTCCCGGCCGGCCGCTGAGGGCCGTGAAGATGGCGTCGTCCACTACGCGGGCGGCGGAGGCGGCGTCGTCGAGCGTCACGACCTTCTTGGCGGTGCTGCCGAACCAGGCGTTGATGTCGAATTCCTGGAACGACTCCCGGCCGCGGTCCGCGACCGGGATGAGGCCCACGAACAGGATCATCGGGGTGGCGTCCTGGTGCGCGGTGTGGATGGCGATGAAGGCGTTGGCGGCACCGGGACCGCGGGTCACCATGGCCACGCCCGGAAGCTCCGTGAGCCGGCCTTCGGCGAGGGCCATGAACCCGGCGCCTCCTTCGTGGCGGGTCACCACGGTTTCAATGGAGGATCCGTGCAGGCCGTCCAGGACATCCAGGAAGCTTTCCCCGGGGACGCCGTAGACGCGCTGGATACCGGCTCGTTCCAGCTGGGCAACAATCAGGTGCCCGGCGGTGGTTGTAGTGCTCAATGCTTCATTCCCTCTTCTTCGATGCTCAGTGCGGGGAGGAGGACGCCGGACAGTGCGGTCAGCACGGACACGACCAGCAGGATGATGGCGCCCGGCCAGAACGAGTTGCCGTTGGCGGCCACGAGGGCCGTCGCGATCAGCGGCACAAAGCCGGAGATGACGCCGGCGCTGTTGGAGGTGATGGCGACGCCGGTGTAGCGGACCTTGGTGGCGAAGAGCGCGGTGAGGGCCGTGCCGGACACGGCATACGGGATGGACAGGGTGCACACGCCGATGATCATGGCCAGGATGACCAGGGCCGGGATGGCGGTGTCGATGGCCAGGAACACCGGGACGGCGACGAGCGCGGATGCCACGCCGCCCCAGAGGATGACCTTGCTGGCGCCGAACTTCTCGCCCATGCGGCCGGCCCAGATCAGGAAGAAGATTTCAAAGACCGCGGCGAGAAGTGAGCCCATCAGCAGGGTTTCGTAGGGCATCTTGAGTACTTTGGTGCCGTAGAAGACCACGAAGCTGGTGATGAGGTAGAAGCCGCCGATGCCCAGCAGCGCGGAGCACATGCCGACCAGGATCTGGCGCCAGCTCTTTGTCAGCACTCCGCGGATGGGGGCGTGCTCGGTCTCGCCGGACTCCATGAGCGCTTCAAATTCCGGGGACTCGCTGAGCTTGCTGCGGATCCACATGGAGATCGCCAGCAGCGGGAGCGCCGCGATGAACGGGATGCGCCAGCCCCACGCGTCAAAGTTGGTCTGGCCCACCAGGTACAGCATTCCGAAGAAGCCGCCGGAGGACAGGATGGTGCCGATCGGCGAGCCGATCTGCGGCAGGGCCGCGTAGCGGGCTCGCTTGGCAACGGGGGCGTTTTCGACGGCGATGATCACCGCGCCGCTCCATTCACCGCCGACGGCGAGTCCCTGCAGGATCCGCAGCGCAACCAGCAGGACGGGTGCTGCGACGCCGATAGTCGCATAATTGGGCAGGAGGCCGATCAGGCCGGTCACGACGCCGATGCCCACGATGGTGACCATCAGGATCTTCTTGCGGCCGATCTTGTCGCCCAGGGATCCGAAGATGAAGCCGCCGATCGGGCGGGCTACGAACCCGACCGCCAGCGTGGCGAAGGAGCTCATGGCCGAGACGAAGGGGTCCTGGGACACGAAGTACTGGGCGTTGAACACCAGCGCCGCGGCGGTGGTGAACAGGAAGAAGTCGTACCACTCCAGCGCCGTTCCGACGAGGGCCGCGAGGGCGACTTTCTTGGCCACGCTCTCATCGACAACCCCTTGCGGGCTGGGGATGGTGGTGGCGTTGCTTGCGCTGCTTGCCATGTTTACTCCAAAGAAATGTGACTGGTCTTGGCGGTGGCCCCTGTGCGGTCGTCCCCCATCCGGGGACAATTCCGCCCGTGATAATTCGGGCGGGGACGCTTCCGGCGGGTGTGATTGGGCTCACCCGTGATGCTTCATCCCATTCTGCCAGTAGCTTTTTCCAAAATAACTAGCCGTGCGCCACGGATCGAAGACCCTACAATGTGAGAATGCACAATTTTGAGTCGTCGGGGGACGGTTTCCGCTGGAGCGAGCTGGTGGACCAGCTGGAAGGGCGGCTGGACCTCCTGGCCCAGACGTTCACGGCCCGGGTCCGGCAAATCCCGGAATACGGCGAAAGCCAGGTGACTGTCCTGGAAATCCGGGACACGGCACGGGAAACTTTCCGCCGGCTCATCCATGGGCTGCGGGGCGGCCCGGATGACACTGCACGGGACGGGCTGCTCGCCTTTGCCTCGGACCTCGGGTCCAAACGGGCGAGGGCCGGGATACCGCCGGAGTCCCTAACATCGGCGGTGCGGCTGGACTTCAGCATCCTGTGGGCCGACCTGCTGGAGATCGCAGCACCGGAGGATGCTGGCCTGCTGGCCTCCCGGGTGGATCAGGTCTGGCGGGTCGTCGACGAGTTCGCCACCCGGACCCACATGAGCTACCTGACCGAGCGCGTGCGCATGGCCCAGGAAGAGTCCAGCATCCAGCGTGAATTTATTGCCCGACTGTTCAACCAGAGCACGCCCTCGGCCGAAACTTCCTCGCAGGTTGGCTCCGCCTTGGGCATCGGACCGGATGCGCGCTGCGGCCTCGTGGCTGCCAGCGGCGAAGCCGGCGCCCGCCTTCGTGCGGCCGCCACCCAGTTTGGCGCCGCCCAGCGCCGCCAAAAGATCTTCCTGCACGAATCCGGCGGAAACACCTACCTGTTTTGGCCGCTCTTGTTGTGGCCACCTTCGGGGAGGTCCAGGGAAACGCGGAACGTGCCGCAACCGCCGGCGCTCGTGGCCGATATTGCCTGCGGCTATGTCCCGGAGGTGCACGGGCTGCGCGGCCTCCCCGCCGCCGCCCGGACCGCAGAGAGCCTTGCGGCCCTGCTGCGCCCCAGCGACGCCGGCCCCCTGTCCGCGGATGCCGCTTGGGCCCGGTTTGCCCAGCAAAACCTCCAGGACGCCGGGCTCGACCTCGCCGCCCAACTGGAGGAAGCGATGGAGGAATGCCGCGGCGGGGAACGGGAGCGCCTCCGGGAAACGGTGCAGCACTATCTCTCCACCGGGAACATCACGGCCACGGCGGAACAGCTGTTCTGCCACCGGAACACCATCCTGAACCGGCTCAACCGCTTCCAGGAACTGACCGGGATCGACTTGACCATTCCTGTCCAGGCCGCGCGGCTGGTGGTCGCCTGGGCCTGAAAGTTGTGTGAACACACACTTCGGGGCCTTCATTGGTGGGGTTTTCGCCATTGAGCTGTGATCACCAACACAGAATAGTTGGCTACTACCTTGCACTGGACACTCGTCCCCGCACCCCCATCTGGAGATGTTGATGGCTCAATCGGTAGAAACCACCTCCCACGCGGCTGCCCGCCTAGACCTGGCCAAGATGCGCAAAATCGCCCTCGCCAGCGTCATCGGCACCACCGTCGAGTGGTACGACCTCTTTGTTTTCGGCACGGCATCCGCGCTCGTGTTCAATAAGATCTTCTTCCCCAGCTTCGACCCCATTGTCGGCACCATGCTCGCCTTCGGAACCTTCGCCTCCGCCTACGTTGCCCGCATGGTGGGTGCCATCATTTTCGGCCACTTCGGGGACCGCCTGGGCCGGAAGTCCATGCTCCTGATTTCACTGCTGACCATGGGCGCCGCCACCTTCGCGATCGGGCTGCTGCCGGACTACAACAGCATCGGCATCATGGCGCCTCTGCTGCTGCTCTTCCTGCGCGTCATCCAGGGCCTGGCCCTGGGCGGCGAATGGGGCGGCGCGGTGCTGATGACGGTGGAACACGCCCCCGCGTCCCAGCGCGGGTTCTACGGTTCACTGGTCCAGGTGGGTGTGCCGGCCGGGACCCTGATCGCCAACGTCGCGTTCCTCATTGTCGCCTCGAGCGTCAGCACCGAAGCCCTCCTCGCGTGGGGCTGGCGTATCCCGTTCATGGCCTCCGCTCTGCTCGTGGCCGTCGGCATCTACATCCGGCTGCACATCGAAGAGACCCCGTCCTTCCAGGCAGTCAAGGATGCCGGCGCCAAGGCCAAGCTGCCCTTCGCGGCCCTCATGGCCAAGTACTGGAAGCAGGTCATCCTCGGCGGCGTCGCCACCCTGTCCACCGGCAGCACCTTCACCCTGCTCGTGGCCTCGGGCGTCTCCTACGGCAAGAAGGAACTGGGCCACTCGGAAACCCTGATGCTGTGGGTTGTGCTGGCTTCCTGCGCCCTGTGCTTTGTCCTGATCCCGTTCTTCGGCCGGCTCTCTGACAAGTTCGGCCGCAAGCCGATCATCTACGCAGGTGTTGCCGCCGAGGCAGTCCTGGCGTTCCCGATGTTCTGGCTCATGGACACAAAGTCCGTGCCGTTGCTTTTCGTCGCCTACCTGGCCATGATGACGGCCTTCGCCGCGAACTACGGCCCCATCGCCACGTTCCTCGCCGAGCTCTTCGGTTCCAAGGTCCGCTACTCGGGGCTGTCCGTCGCGTACATGCTCTCCGGGCTCCTCGGCAGCGCCGCGACGCCGTTCATCACCACCTGGCTGCTGGGCATGACCCACCAGAGTTCCTCCATCGCGTGGTATATCATGGCCGCCGCCCTCGTCTCGCTCTGTGCCCTGTTCGTCCTGACCGAAACCCGGCACGGCAACATCGACGCCGTCGATTCCGCCCCCACCGACGCAATCATCGACACAACCACCGATGCAAAGACTGCGTCCGCCGAAGCGGTGGCGGCCAAATGACGGCGCCCCAGGCGGCGCTCCCCACGGATGTTCCCGCTGCTCATCCCCTCAACGGGACGGTCCGCCGGATCGCGCAGATCCCGGGCGGCGCGGCCGCCGTCGGGCCCTTCTCCCAGGCGGTCGTGGCCAACGGGTTTGTCTTCACCGCAGGCCAAATTCCCGCGATCAGCGGACTGGACCACCAGCCGGACACGTTCGAGGACCAGGTGCGCCAAACCATCATCAACCTCCGGTCTGTACTGGAGGCGGCCGGGTCGGGCCTGGAGCACGTGGTCAAGGTCAACGCCTACCTCACGGACCCGGACCGGCTCGAGGCCTACAACCGGGTGTACTCCGAGTTCTTTGCGGCGGCCCGGCCTGCGCGGACCACGGTCTGTGTGAGCCTGTGGGGCGTCGGGCTGGAAATCGACTGCGTGGCCGTGGTTGCCGGCACGACGACGGCGCCGGAGGCCCAGTGAGCACCGTCAGCGCCGGAAGCTCCGTGCTTGTTGGCGGACTCGCCGAGGGGCTCGCCGCTGTCAGCTACCCCACGATCGGGCACTTCCTGGAGGACGGATTCGTGGATCCGGCCATCCGGGCGCTGCTCGACGGCGTCAAGGTGGCGGGCCCCGCGGTCACGGTGCGCATCGCGGACCATGACGCCTACGCCATGAACCGGGCCCTGTTGGAGCTCTACCCCGGCGCGGTGCTGGTGGTGGACATGTCCGGTGACCACCGGCACGCGCCGGTGGGCGCGGTCACCGCGGCGGCGGCCACCGCGCGAGGCGCCGCCGGCGTCGTCGTCGACGGCGTGGCCACGGACATCCTGGAGCTCCGGGCCACGGGCCTGCCGGTCTTCGCCCGTGGGACCTCGTGCCTGACCACCAAACGGGTCCGGAGCGGCGGCTCCGCGGTGAATGTCCCGGTGCAGTGCGGCGGCGTCCAGGTCAATCCGGGCGACTGGGTGCTCGGGGACGACAACGGCGTGATCGTCCTTTCCCCGGAGGCGGCGGCCGAGGTCCTGGGCCAGGCGCTGGCCTCCGACGCCGCCGAGCCGGCGCTGCTGGCACGGATCGCATCCGGTGAACCGCTGGAATCGGTGCTGGCGTTCTGAGGACGGCGCGGGGTTCGGGGCAGGGATGGGGTAGAACTTAACCATGAATGTGCGCACCCCTGACCCGAATCCCGGCTGGCTCTCCGACGACGACCTGTTCGAAGCGCGGGGCAAGCTGCCGATGGTCTATGTCGAGGCCGTTCCGGTCCGGCTGGACCCCCTGGGGTTCGTGAACGAGGTCGGCACCCTCCTGCAGGCCGACGAGGACGGCACCATGGTCCGTTCCCTGGTGTCCGGCCGCGTTCTCTACCGCGAGACCATCCGCGCCGCGCTGCTCCGCCACATGGAAAAGGACCTGGGCCCGCTTGCCTTCCCGCAGCTGCCGGTCAGCCCGGTGCCGTTCACGGTGGCCGAGTACTTCCCGTCGCCATCCCATACGGGCTTCACGGACGACCGCCAGCACGCCGTTGCCCTGGCGTACATCATTCCCGTCACTGGCGACTGCTCGCCGCGCCAGGACGCCCTCGAGCTGACCTGGATGACCCCGCAAGAGGTCATGAGCACCGACGTACAGCTGGAATTCAGCGGCGGCCGGGGGGCCCTGATCCGGCAGGCGCTGGCCTTCGCGGGAGTCGGGAACTAGCCGACTCCCTTCGGTCCCGCGCCGTCCGGGGACGCTCGGGGCATCCCGGGCGTCCCCGACTTCCCGCACCTGATTTTGTAGACTGGTGGGCGGACCGCAAGAGAACTTTAAGGACTCCCGATGACCCACCCCCCAGCCTCCCGGAATTACAGCGAACAGCAGGCTGGATCTCTTCGGGCCGGCGACCACCTGATCCTGCCCGACGGAAACCGCTCCGCTGAGATCCATCGCGTTGATGTCGAAGCCGACGATTTTGGGACTCCCGCCATGGTTTTGGCGACCCTCAGCGGCGGCGGTGTGCTGCGGATCGCGGCGGGATCAATAGTCCGGGTCACCGACGACGCCGAGCCCGGCACCGCGACGGCGCCGCCCGACGCCGCGACGGGCACCCCAGCCCCTTCCGGGGACGGCGCCCCCGGCAGCCCAGCCCCCGGCACCCCAACCCCTTCCGGGGACGGCGCTCCCGAGCTACCGGCGTCCGGCCCGTCCCCCGCACCGGAAGAGGAGGTGCCCGACGCAGCTGAGTCCGACAATACGGTGGCCGCCGTCGTCGTCCCTCCCCAGCCAGTTGCGCCGCCCGCGGTGGGCGGACCCAGCGACGCGGACCTGGCGCTCATCCCCGTCCCCGACGGCACGCCGGAGTCTGTCGTGGAGGCCGCGGCCGAGGCCCATCCGGGCGCCGTCGGTGTGCTCCTGCTCAGCGAACGGCTCGCCAAAGGCATCAACACCAAATCCGGCAGCTGCCTGAAGGACCTCAGCGACCTCGCGCACGAGCTCTTCATCACCCTCAAGGACCCCGACAACGCCCTGGCGGTCGCGGACCTGCTCAACGTCCTGCCCTTCGACGGCAACCCCGACCGCTGGGCCTCCGTGGAGTCCACCCTGGCGCTCTCCAGCTACATTTGCCGCGAGCTGGGGCAGGACCAGCGCGCCGGAATCTACGAGAAATTCCTCCGCGCGCCGGAGGCCATGGAGACAGACCCTTTCAAGGCCAGGATCAACGCCAAGGTGCGCCAGCGCTCGCTCAACGAGCCCAACCTGTACGACAAAGAAATCTTCCGCGCGATCGACAACGCGAACCCGGACGCGGAACGCGAATGGCGCCTGCTGCGGCTAGAGGCGCTCCTGTTCCTGCGCGCCCACGGCGGCTCCGAAACGGTAGGCACCGCCGAGCTGGAGCGCCGGATCGGCAACGAGCTCGAATCAGTCCGCGCCTGAAACATTTGCCCCTACCCCGCCGCGGGCGGGCGTTGTAGATTCGGCCCATGACGAACAATCTGAGCGTTGTGATTAATTCTGACGCGCAGCAAGTTTGGACCATGCTGCGCGAACCAGCCAAGATCGCCCAATGGCACGGCTGGGTGGCCGATGACCAAGAGGCCGAAATCAGCGAAATCTACTTCGGCCCCAATGTGGTCGAAGGCGCAGACCACACCTCCCTGGTGGTCGACGGCGGCGACGTCTTTACCTTGAAACCCGTCCCCACGGGCACGGAAGTCAGCGTCACCCGGGCAGCGATCGACCACAATTCCGAGTGGGCGGCCTGGGACGAGGACATCACCCAGGGCTGGCTGACTTTCCTCCACCAGTTGCGCTTTGCCCTGGAACGGCACCCCCACGGCAAGCGCCGGACCTTTTTCTTCTCCGTGCCCGGCACCGGCGGGTCAGCAATAGAAAAACTCGGGCTCAGCGACATCCCGAAGCCCGGGGAAGCGTATTCGCTCACGCTGCCCACAGGCGAGGAGCTCTCCGGCAAGGTGTGGTTCCGCAGCAACCATCAAGTTGGCCTGACGGTCCATCACTACGCGGAGCACGGGGACGGCCTGCTGATCGTGGCGGACCAGCCCGCTATCCCTGAAGTCCGGCCCGACGGCGGATCCCTCGCGATCATCTCCACCTACGACCTCGGGGCCCACCAGCTTGAGGCGGTCCGCAATTACTGGGACAAGTGGCGGGCTGAGAACTACCCCACATCGGATCCCGTCCACTAAGGCAAGGGCCGCGTTAGCTGGCACACTTGAACCGTGCCAGCCAATCCTGACTTCGCGTCTTTGCCCGAGTCTTTGCCACCAGCGCCTGCCCAGCAGTCCGAGTTTTCCTTCCGCGTGGGCAAGCGCCTGAGCGAGGCGTGCCCGCCGTCGGCCGGGCAGATTGCCGCCAACGGCGGTGAGTTCCTGGGCCGGACCGGCACCATCGCCACCCCGCACGGGGAGATCCAGACCCCGGCGTTCATCGCCGTGGGCACCAAGGCGACGGTCAAATCCGTGTTGCCGGAATCCATTGCCGAACTCGGCGCGCAGGCCGTGCTGGCCAACGCGTACCACCTCTACCTGCAGCCGGGCGCGGACATCCTGGACGAGGCCGGGGGCCTCGGTGCGTTCATGAACTGGCGCGGGCCCACGTTCACCGATTCGGGCGGTTTCCAGGTGATGAGCCTGGGCTCGGGGTTCAAAAAGGTCATCGACATGAAATCGGTGGACAATTCCGGCCCCGACGACGCCGTCGCCCCCGGCAAGGAACGCCTGGCCCACGTGGACGAGGAAGGCGTGTGGTTCAAGAGCCACCTCAACGGCGACCGGCACCGCTTCAGCCCCGAGATCTCCATGAATGTCCAGCACCAGATCGGCGCGGACATCATGTTCGCGTTCGACGAGCTCACCACGCTGCAGAACTCCCGCGGCTACCAGGAGGAGTCCCTGGAACGGACCCGGCGCTGGGCCGAACGGTGCATCACCGAACACTTCCGGCTCACCAACGAGCGCGCCGGCAAGCCCTACCAGGCCCTGTTCGGGGTGATCCAAGGTGCCCAGTACGAGGACCTGCGCCGCAAGGCCTGCCGCGACCTCGGCGCCATGAACTTCGACGGCTTCGGCATCGGCGGGGCCCTGGAGAAGGAGAATCTCGGCACGATCGTGCGCTGGTGCAACGAGGAACTGCCGGAGAACAAGCCGCGGCACCTGCTGGGCATCTCCGAACCGGACGACATCTTCACCGCCATTGAGAACGGCGCGGACACCTTCGACTGCGTCTCCCCCACCCGGGTGGCCCGCAACTCGGCTTTCTACCACCCCACCGGCCGGTACAACCTCTCCGGCGCGAAGTACAAGCGCGACTTCGGCCCGCTGCAGGAAGGCTGCGACTGCTACGCCTGCCTGAACTATTCGCGGGCCTACATCCACCACCTGTTCAAGGCCAAGGAGATGGTCTCGGCCACCCTGATCTCGATCCACAACGAACGCTTCGTGGTGAAGATGGTCGACGACGCCCGGCTCGCGATCGAGGCCGGCAACTTCTTCGAGTTCAAGGCCGAGACCCTGCGGAACTACTACTCCTAGGGCGTCCCGGCGTCCCTGCTTACCGGGGCGTCCCGCCGTCGAGGCGTCCCGTCTCACGTCCCGGCGTCGAGGCGTCGACCCGTCCCGGCGTCCCGGCGTCGAGTTCGCCGGAACCGTGCCAGATCGCCGGAAGTTTCCGGCGATCTGGCAGCGTTCCGGCGACCTCGTGGTCTCTCGGGCCGTCAGGCCGTCAGATGCAGCGACGCCGAGAGTGCCGCGTCAGCGTCCCGCAGCACCTTGGCCGCCACCTGGAGGCCCTCGATCCGGCCCAGGGAGACGTCCTCGTGTTCGATGTTGACCAGCATGTTCGGGTCCACCTCATACAGTGCGCGCAGGAACTCGGTCCAGTAGGCGGTGTCATGCCCTCGGCCCAGCGCCACGAAGTCCCAGGCGGAGTCCTTGGGCCACTCGTTGGCCCATTCGTCGCCGCCGAGGTTGGTGCGGTTTTCCTCCGGGGAGAGCCGACGGAAGCTGTTGTCGAGGACACCGTAGAGCGCGGCGTTGCCCGTGTTCACGCGGACGTCTTTCGCGGCCGCCTGGAAGACCAGCGGACCGAGCTCACGGACCACCGCCACCGGATCCATCTGCTGCCAGAACAGGTGCGAGGCATCCAGTTCAACGCCCACGTGGGTCGCGCCGGTGAGCTCGATGAGCTTGCGGACATCGGCGGTGTTGAACACGATGTTCTGCGGGTGCAGCTCAAGGGCAACCTTCACACCGTGATCGGCCGCAAGGCGGTCGGTTTCCTTCCAGAATTCGGCCGCAATGCCCCACTGGTAGTCGAGCACGTCGAGGGCGGCCGAGTTCCAGGCGTTGACCACCCAGTTGACCGTAGTGGCCCCGGGCTCGCCGCCGGGCAGGCCGGACATGGTGACCACGCGATCCTGCCCCAGCCGCTGCGCCAGCCGGATGGAGCGGCGGATGTCCTCGGCATGCTTCTCGCCGATTTCACGCTTGGGGTGTAGCGGGTTGCCGTTGCAGTTCAGGCCGGCGATCGAGACGCCGGTGCCCTCGAAAATCGCCAGGTAGTCGTCGCGGGCAGCGTCGCTTTCCAGGATCTGGTCCATGGTGGGGACGTGGACGGCCGGCAGGAATCCGCCCGTGTTGATTTCGATGCCGGTCAGGCTCAGGTCGGCGATGACCTTAAGCGCCTCGGGAAGGGGCCGGTCGTGCAGGATCGCGTTGTAGACACCGAGTTTCATAGCGTGATTTTCTTTCCGTTGTTGAGGGCGGATTCGGTGACCGCGCCGAGCAGTTCCATGTTGCGCACGCCCTCGTCGAACGTGGCGCAGCGGGGCAGGGAGTCCGCCTCGCTGAGGCCGGCGACCTCCTCGAGGAAGGCCCGGGACTGGTAGGCGAAGGCGTCGTTCTGGCCGAACCCGACGCTGGGCGCGTCCATCGCCAGGCCGCCGGCGATGTAGGGGTGCCCGGGTCCGAGGATGACCTGGCGGTACCCGTTCTCGTTGGCCGGGCCGTCGTTAAGAAACAGTTCGATCTCCGCGGGGCGTCGTTGGTCGAACCGGGCGGCGCCGTTTTCGCAGAAGACCTCGAAGATGAGGCTGTTGGCGTGCCCGGCGGCGACACGGGAGACCTCGAACCCGCCGGCGCCGTTCTCGAATTCGGCGGAGAACACCGCGTAGTCGTCGTTGTCGACCGGCTCGAACGTGTCGCTGACAGCGGCGTGGTCGTGGCCCATGACCGCGCCGAGCGGCAACGGGCGCTTGTCGATCACGGTGCTGAGGCGCCCGCCGCTGATGGACTTGATGTCGCCGCAGAGGAACTCGGCGACGTACGTCAGGTGGCTGCCGACGTCGGCCAGCGCACCGGAACCCGGGCCGCCCTTGTAGCGCCAGCTCATGGGCGCCGACGGGCTGAACCCGTAGTCGGTCCAATAGCGGCCGCTGAAGTGCAGGACGTTGCCCAGGACGCCGGTACGGATGAGATCCCGGATGTAGGCGATGCCCGGCGTGCGGCGGAAGGTGAACCCGATGCGGGCGATCGAACGGGCGTTGCGGGCCGCCTCGGCCATGGCGCGGGCGTCCTCCAGTGAGTCGCTCAGCGGCTTCTCGCACAGCACATGCTTGCCGGCGGCCAACAGGCCCTCCACGACTTCGCGGTGGAGGGAGTTCGCGATCACGACGCTCACGACGTCGATGTCATCGGCCTCGGCGATCGCCTGCCACGAGGTGTCATGGCGTTCGTAGCCAAAACGCTTTGCAGCCAGGGAACCGAACTCGGCGTTGACGTCGCCGATCGAGACCAGCCGGATAGGAGGGAGAACCGGGCTGTAGAGCGCGGACGCCGTGCGGTACGCGGCCGCATGCGCCTTTCCTGCCATTCCGGCGCCGATTACGGCAACTCCCAAACTGTCAGCCATCGATTTCTCCTTCGAAATTCGGCCGGGCCGACGGCCCGACGCTAGAAAATTGGAGCGCTACAAAAATGGGCGCCGAACAAAAGCGTAGCTATGTCCATATGTCCTGTCAATGGTCGACCGGTTATCCTCGGATGAGACGTGAAAGGCTCTGCAGATGTCGTTGAATACCCCTCGAACCCGCCGCCCGACGATCTACGACGTCGCCAAGAGCGCCGGCGTCTCCCCGTCGCTGGTGTCCCTCGTGCTTCAAAACCCGTCGAAGGTCAGTGAAAAGCGCCGGGAGGCAGTCCGGACCGCCATGGCAGAGCTGGGATACCGGCCCAGCCGGGCGGCGACCACGCTCGCCAGCAGCCAGACGAAAAGCATCGGGCTGGTGATTGAGGACTTCCGGAATCTCTGGTTCGTGGACCTCCTGCGAGGCATGGAGTCCGCCCTCTCGCCCCACGGCTACCAGGTCACCCTCGCCGATTCCCGCCCGGGCGAGAACCGCATCACCGAAGCCACGGACGGGCTGCTGTCCATGCACGTGGAGGGTCTCGTCATCGCCGCCGAGCCCAGCGAGTCCATGATGGCCGGGACCTGGGTTCCCGCCGTCGTCGCCGGCTGGCGAAATGGCGTACCCGCTGGCGCCGATCTCATTACGAACGACGACGACGGCGGCGGCCGCATGGCGGCGGAGCACCTGCTGGGGCTCGGCCACACGCGGATCGGACACCTTTCGGGCTCCGGCGGCGCCGCTGCCCACCGGCGGGACGGGTTCCGCGGCGGCATCGTGCGGGCCGGCGTCGAGGTCCGGATCGCCGGTGAATCCCAAGGGACCTCGGAGGACGATGGCTACGCCGCCGCCTGCTGGCTGCTCGACCACCACCCCGACACCACCGCCCTGTTCGCGGCCAATGACACCATGGCCCTCGGCGCCCTGGCCGCAGCCAAGGCCCGCGGCTTGTCCGTACCGGCGGACCTCTCCGTGATGGGCTACGACAACTCGCAGCTGGCCAAGTCGCGGTACCTGGACCTGACCTCGGTGGACAACCGCAGCGACGTTGTCGGGTCCGATGTCGCCAACACCCTGTTGGCACGGATCCAGGACCCTACCCTCGAGCCCCGGCGCAAGCTGATCGAGCCCACCCTCATCGTCCGCGGCACCACGGCCCGCGTTTCCGGCTGACACGGCCCGGCTGGGTACGTCCGGCCGGCCCCGTTCCTTGCGGCCCGCCCGCCCACGTTCCTTCCGGCCCGTCCACCGTCCACCTGACAGGTCGTCGAAATCGCGGGAAGCCACCGAACTCGCCGTAACTTTCCGGCGCCTCCGCCGCATTCCGGCGAACTGGGCGGCGCCGTCCCAAAAAAGCCGTCGCCAGAAATCTGCGGCGGACTCCCTCGTTTTCCACATAGCCACGGCTTGGCCTGCCGCCCGCCCCCACGGCAGCTCAGGCTGGTGGCATGACTTTGAACCCTTTGGAGCTGCCCCCGACGGGCAACCTCTGGCGCACCGAACAACTCCTGGACCTCGGCTACGGCTCGCGCGCCATCCGCTCACTCCTGGACGCAGGCGTCCTCGTCCGGCTCCGGTACGGCTGCTACATCCGTGCCAGCCTGTGGCGCGCCCAGTCCCCCACCGTCCGGAGCAGGCAGCTCATCTACGCACATGCCCACGGAACGCACCCGACGTCGACAGGCACGTTCCTCTACAGCCATACTTCCGCAGCCCGTCTCCGCCTCCTCCACCTGTGGGACGTGGATGACGCGATCCATCTCCTCCAGAAAGTGCGCCCCTCTAATGAGCGCCACGGCAAGGACGTCCGCTGCCACACGCGGCCCTTCGCCGATCACGACGTCGCAGTTGTGAACGGCCTCCGGACGACGTCCCTGGAGCGGACAACGGCCGATTGCGCCATGTTTCTGCCCTACAGGCAGGCGTTGATCCTCACTGACCACGCCCTTCGCCTCGGCGCCGATCCGGCCGCGCTGCAGGCAATGGCAGATGATCTGGACGGCCGGCGAGGGATCCGGACATTCCGTCGTGTCCTGGCCTCGGCCGATCCGCGGTCCGAATCTCCCGGGGAAACCCTGGCCCGGGACCTGATCCTGCGATGCCGGATCAGGGCTCCTGAGCTGCAGCTTGAAGTGTCAAGCCGGGCTGGGCGCCACCGCTTGGACTTTGCGTGGAAGGAAGAGAAGGTAGCCCTCGAGTTCGACGGCAAAATCAAGTACTTCGATTACAGTCCCACGCCCGAGGTGCTCTTCGAGGAACGGCGCCGAGAGAAGGCCCTGACTGAAGAGGGCTGGCGGTTCGTCCGCGTTGAGTGGAAGGACCTCTTCCTGGAACAGGAATTCAAAAGCCGACTGCTTCGTGCGCTGGCCGCCCGCCCGCATCCGTGAGCGTCGAATTCGCCGGAAGCCCGCGACATCGCCCGAAATTTACGGCGACTCCGCAGGTTTCCGGCGAATTCGTTGGCAGCCGAGGCGGAGCGGGCGCGGCGCAGTAGGTGGCGTCCCGGGACGGCGAACTGGGCGGCGGAGAGGTGGAGTGCGTCGGAGCGGGCGGCGGCGAATTGTGTGGCGGTGGACGGGCGGGGTCCTAGGCCCCGTAGCTCGGTTCGCGCTTCTTGACCCAGCCGATGGCGAGCGCTGTCAGCGGCACGA
>JBKPBZ010000296.1:0-17597 GCA_046727115.1 Actinomycetota bacterium
CGTCCGCCTCAGCCGGACGGACCCAGCCAGCTGCCCGTCGCAGCTGATGGCCCAGCTCTTCTGGCCCGCGGGACCGTCCAGACCGGCTGCGGCGGCGCGGTGGAATTCGCGGAACCAGCTGATCCGATCGGTGTTCCAGCCGGGGGCCGTACCCAGCGGCGGGGTGACCTCGTCGGCGTCGGCGTCCCTGAGGGCCAGCTCCAGAAGCTGCTCGAGAACGGCTTCGCTGACGTCAAGCAGCGTGACCGCCGGCAGGGGCTCAGCTGATGGGGACATCGATCCACTCCGTTTCTCCGGGCAACAGCGATGCGCTGCCGGCTGACATGGCGGCCACGCGATCCGCGGCGCGGGCCAGTTCTTCCGGATCATCCGGCAGCGCCAGCCTCAGGACAGTAGTCTGCGCCTCGTAACGGGTTTCGGCCATGACATACCCCGCGGCGCGCAGATCATTCTCGAGCCGCCCGGCCACGGCGTGCTGCACCGGCACCGAACAGATTCGCAGCCGGCGGCGTTGCACGAGCGGCGCGAGCTCCAGCGCCCCGGACACGGATTCGGAATAGGCGCGAACCAAGCCGCCGGCGCCCAGGAGAATGCCGCCGAAATAGCGGACCACGACCGCGGCGACATCGCTGAGGTCAGCGACGCCGGGCGCTGTCTCCCGCTTCAGCAGGGCTTCGAGCATGGGCAGGCCCGCGGTACCGGACGGTTCGCCGTCGTCGTTGGACCGCTGCACGTCCCGGTCCGGGCCGAGCACGAAGGCGAAGCAGTGATGCCGTGCGTCATGGAATTCCCGGCGCAGTTGGGCCAGGACAGCCCGGGCAGCGGCCTCATCCGGAGTTCGGGCCAGGACGGTGATGAACCGGGACCGCTTGACCTCGATTTCGTGGCGGAACCCGGGCCCCGCGGCAAGGGTGGTGTAGACGGCAGTTCTGCTCTCAGGAGTTTCCGCCGCATCTGCCACCGGTTCAGTTTAGTCTGGTGAGGTGTTGAAGATCGGGTTGACCGGCGGAATCGCCTCGGGGAAGTCCATGGTTGCCGCGCGCCTGCGTGAGCTCGGCGCAGTGCTTGTCGACGCCGACGCGCTGGCCCGCGAGGTGGTGGAGCCAGGGATGCCCGGGCTGGCAAGCGTGGCCGCCGCCTTTGGTGCTGCCATCCTGACGCCGGAGGGCCGGCTGGACCGGGCCCGGCTGGGTGCCCTGGTCTTCGGCGATCCGGACCGCCTGGCCGTGCTCAACGGGATCATTCACCCCTTGGTGCGGGAGCGCGCCGCAGCCATTGTTGCCGCCGCCCCGGCCGGCGCCGTCGTGGTCCAGGACATCCCGCTGCTGGTCGAAACCGGCCAGGGGAAGAACTTCCACCTGGTGGTCGTGGTGGATGCCCCGGAGGACGTCCGGATCCAGCGCATGGCCGAACACCGCAACATGAGCGTTGGCGAGGCGCACGCCCGGATGAGCGCTCAGGCGAGCCGCGAGGAGAGGCTGGCCGCGGCGGACGTCGTGCTGGAGAACTCGGGCACGCCGGAACAACTTCGGCACGCCGTGGACGCGCTGTGGGAGCAGCGGCTGACGCCGTTCGCGCTGAACCTCAAGGAACACAGGATTGCCCCGCGGACGGAAGGGCCGGTCCTCGCCCCTGCCGATCCCGCCTGGGCGGCCCAGGCCGGCCGGCTGATTGCCCGGATCCAGTCCGTGGTTCCGCGGGATGTCCTGGCCGTGGACCATATCGGGTCCACGGCCGTCCCGGGCCTTGACGCCAAAGATGTGATCGACCTCCAGCTGAGCGTCCGCGACCTCGACGCCGCGGACCGGATCGCGCCGCTGCTGGCCGACGCAGGATTCCCGCGCTGGCCCGGCATCGTCGCCGACAACCCCAAGCCCGCTCACCCGGACCCCGCCGACTGGGGCAAGCGGGTCCACGGCAACGCCGATCCCGGACGGCCGGTGAATCTTCACCTCCGCGCGGCCGGCTCCCCGGGCTGGCGGTACGCACTCTGCTTCCGCGACTGGCTGCGCGCCGACGCCGCGGCCCGGACGGACTATGTCGCCGAGAAGAGGCGGGTGGCCGGGCTGCACGAGACGGACCGGTCCACGGCCGGCTACGCGGCCGACAAGGAGGGCTGGTTCACCGACTACGCCGCACCCGGGATGGACGCGTGGGTTCAGCGCACGGGATGGCAGCCGCCGTCGTACGCGGATGAGAGAGCGGATGATGTGAGAGCAGACGATGGGAGAGCGGACGACGGCGGAGCGGATGATGTGAGAGCGGGCGGCGGCGGTACCGGCGCCGTGAGCGATGCCACCGGCGGCGCTATCAGCCCGGGTACTGCCCAAAGCTGAATGCGGACATCCTGTCGCAGCCCGGCGGTAGATTAGGTACATGAGTCTTGCCCAGGAAATCAACCGCGTCGTGGCGCCCTTCGAGGTCATCAGCGAGTTCCAGCCGGCGGGTGACCAGCCGGCCGCCATCGCCGAACTGACCGAGCGCATCAAGAACGGCGAAAAAGACGTCGTGCTGCTCGGCGCCACCGGTACCGGTAAGAGCGCGACGACGGCCTGGCTGATCGAGCAGGTCCAGCGTCCCACCCTGGTGATGGTGCAGAACAAGACGCTCGCCGCGCAGCTGGCCAATGAATTCCGGGAACTGCTGCCAAACAACGCGGTGGAGTACTTCGTCTCCTACTACGACTACTACCAGCCCGAGGCCTACGTCGCCCAGACGGACACCTTCATCGAGAAGGACTCCTCCGTCAACGAGGAAGTCGAACGCCTCCGGCACTCCGCCACCAACGCGCTGTTGACGCGCCGCGACGTGATCGTGGTCGCTACCGTCTCCTGCATCTATGGCCTGGGCACCCCGGAAGAGTACATCGCCGGCATGGTGACCCTCCGCAGGGGCGCCGAGATGAACCGCGACGACCTGCTGCGCAAATTCGTCTCCATGCAGTACACCCGCAACGACATGGACTTCCACCGCGGCACGTTCCGGGTGCGCGGCGACACAGTGGAAATCATTCCGATGTACGAGGAACTGGCGATCCGGATCGAGTTCTTCGGCGATGAGATCGAGAACATCCAGACCCTTCACCCGTTGACCGGCGAAGTGCTCCGGGATGAGACCGAAATGTACGTCTTCCCCGCCTCGCACTACGTGGCCGGTCCGGAACGGATGGGCCGGGCGATCAAGAGGATCGAAGACGAACTGGCCGAGCGTCTCGCGGTGCTGGAGAGCCAGAACAAGCTGGTCGAGGCCCAACGGCTCCGGATGCGCACCACCTATGACCTGGAAATGATGCAGCAGATGGGGTTCTGCAACGGCATCGAGAACTATTCCTCGCACATTGACGGCCGCGCCCGCGGGACAGCGCCGCACTGCCTCATCGATTACTTCCCGGACGACTTCCTCCTGGTGATCGACGAATCCCACGTCACCGTCCCGCAGATCGGCGCCATGTACGAGGGCGACATGTCCCGCAAGCGCAACCTCGTGGACCACGGCTTCCGGCTGCCCTCGGCGATGGACAACCGACCGCTGAAGTGGGACGAGTTCCAGGACCGTGTGGGCCAGACCGTCTACCTCTCGGCCACTCCGGGCAAGTACGAGCTCGGCAAGTCCGACGGCTTCGTCCAGCAGATCATCCGCCCCACCGGCCTGATCGACCCCGAGGTCGTCGTCAAGCCCACGAAGGGGCAGATCGATGACCTCCTGGGCGAAATCCGGACCCGCACCGCGAAGAACGAGCGGGTCCTGGTCACCACCTTGACCAAGCGGATGGCCGAGGACCTCACGGACTACCTGCTGGGCCATGGCGTGAAAGTGGAGTACCTGCACTCCGACGTCGACACCCTGCGCCGGGTGGAACTCCTGCGCGAACTACGGATGGGTGTCTTCGACGTCCTGGTCGGCATCAACCTGCTCCGTGAAGGCCTCGACCTCCCGGAGGTGTCGCTGGTCAGCATCCTGGACGCGGACAAGGAAGGCTTCCTGCGCTCCTCGACGTCCCTGATCCAGACCATCGGCCGTGCCGCCCGCAACGTGTCCGGCCAGGTGCACATGTACGCGGACCGGATCACCGACTCGATGGCCCACGCCATCGACGAAACGAACCGCCGCCGCGCCATCCAGGTTGCCTACAACACGGAGAAGGGAATCGACCCCCAGCCGCTCCGGAAGAAAATCGCGGACATCACCGACCAGCTGGCCAAGGAAGATGCCGACACCCGCGAGCTGCTGGCCGCGGCCGGCAAGAACCGCGGCAAGGGCAAGGGCGCCGCGCACATCCGCGCGGACGGGCTCGCTGCCGCGCCGGCGGAGGACCTCGTTGGCCTGATCGAGCAGCTGACCGAACAGATGCACGCCGCAGCGGGGGAGCTGCAGTTCGAGCTCGCCGCCAGGCTCCGCGACGAGGTGGGCGAATTGAAGAAGGAGCTGCGGCAAATGCAATCCGCGGGGCACGCCTAGGGTAAACTCGGACAAACGTAGGGGAGTATCCCAAGCGCTACGATCGTCAACACGCACGGCATAGATGCCGTGCCGGGCGTAGCGGGCAGCCAGGCAGCGTCATGCGCCAGCGGTCGGAGAGACTTACACCGCTGAGCCGTACCCTACGAAAGGTATTTCCCCGTGCCCGAGCTTCCCCTATGGTTTGAGATCGGCTCATTTGTCGTCCTCGGCATCATCCTTGCCATCGACCTGCTGATGGTCCTCAAACGCCCGCATGAGCCCTCCATGAAAGAAGCCGGCTTGTGGGTCACGTTCTACGTGGCCCTGGCGCTCGTCTTCGCCGGCGCTATGTTCGCCTTCACCGGCCCGGAATTCGGCGGCCAGTTCATCGCCGGCTGGGTGACGGAATACAGCCTGAGCATCGACAACCTGTTCGTCTTCATCATCATCATGGCGCGCTTCTCGGTACCGCGTAAGTACCAGCAGGAAGTCCTCATGGTGGGCATCATCATCGCCCTCATTCTCCGCGGCATCTTCATCCTGCTCGGCGCGATCGTGATCGAGCAGTTCAGCTGGGTGTTCTACATCTTCGGTGCCTTCCTGCTCTGGACCGCCTGGAAGCAGGCCCAGGACGAGGGCGAGGACGAGGAAGACAAGGAAAACCCGCTGATCGCCCGGATCCGCAGGGTCCTGCCGATGTCCGAGAAGTTCGACGGCGGCAAGCTCCGCACCGTTGTCGACGGCAAGAAGGTCTTCACCCCGATGCTGATCGTCTTCGTGACCATCGGCATGACCGACCTGCTCTTCGCCGTCGACTCCATCCCGGCCATCTTCGGCCTCACCCAGAGCGCCTTCATCGTGTTCACCGCGAACATCTTTGCCCTGATGGGGCTGCGGCAGCTGTACTTCCTGCTCGGCGGCCTCATGAACCGGCTCATTTACCTCAAGCACGCCCTGTCCGTGATCCTGGCGTTCATCGGCGTCAAGCTGGTCCTGCACGCCATGCACGTTAACGAGCTGCCCTTCATCAACGGCGGCCAGCACATTGAATGGGCCCCGGAGATCCCCACGTACGTCTCGCTCGGAGTGATCATCGGCACCATCGTCATCGCGGTGGTCGCCAGCCTGATCAGCTCCAAGGCGTCCAAGTCGAAGTTGGATGCCCGGCTGGAAGAAGACTCCCGCAAGAGCCTGAGCGACGTCGACTAGCACCGCCACGTCGGACTAACAGCCGGTTACCGGCAGCGCGTACCAGGACGGCGCTGGACCTTCATGGGTCCAGCGCCGTCGTTGTTTGTGCCGGCCGCCCTCTGCCCGCCGCCCTCGGTTTCAGCGGATCAGTTCAGTGGAATCCGTGCCAGGTCAGCGGCGGGCGGAACGGGCCATTCCCAGCAGGCGCGCAAAGATCGCCTCGCCGTCGTCCGCGATGCCGTCATGGTGGAACTCGCCGGACTCCCACACGTGCAGGTCCCGGACGGCGGCCGCCGTTTCCAGGGAGAGCTCGCGGTCCACGTAGATGTCGTCCGTGTAGACGGCCGCGGCGACGGGCACGGTGTTCAGCGCCAGCCTCTCCTGATCGTAAAGCGGGGCCCAGTCGTCCTTTTCCGCGAGGAGCCGGGCCACGTCCTGCAGGGGGCGCAGGGCGGGGTCCTGCTCGAAGTACCAGGGGTAGACCATTTCCCCGGTCAGGAGCGGCTCTGCGGCGTCGGGACTGAATTCCGGGAACTCCTCCAGCACGCGCCAGGCGGCCCAGTTGGTTGCCCGCGCCTGGCCATAGATGGACTCGTGCATCAGCGCGTACAAGGGGTTCGCGGCCCGGGAAACGAGGCCCCTGACCTGTTCCAGGAAGGTGTCCGAGAGGCGGTCGCCG
This sequence comes from Actinomycetota bacterium, assembly GCA_046727115.1. Lineage (GTDB taxonomy): Bacteria > Actinomycetota > Actinomycetes > Actinomycetales > Micrococcaceae > Arthrobacter. The sequence continues at coordinate 6,311 of JBKPBZ010000296.1, forward strand.
TCGGGGGTGGCCACGAAGGCGTCCTCGAGCAGGTGGTGCAGCGCGTCCACCCGGGTGTTGCCGCCCAGGAAGGAGCCCACCATCTGGAACCGTTCCACGGTGAGCCGGCCGCCGTCGGGCAGGAACTCCTCCGTGTTCCGCAGGTGCCTGGCGATCCGGGTGACGGCGGCCCGGTCCTCGGGGTACCAGCCAAAATACTCGGCGTTCCGGGCCGCGACCCGCCGAAACGTCGCGCGGTACACACGGTCCGCGGCGCCGTCCAGCGGGGCCAGGCCGCCCGTCACGAGCACCTCGCGCAGCCCCTCGGGGGCGAACGACAGGTAGCTGAGCGCGCAGAACCCGCCGTAGCTCTGGCCGTAGATGGTCCAAGGGGCGGAGCCCAGGGCCGCCCGGATGGCTTCGGCGTCGGCAACGATCGAGTCGGCGCGGAAGTGCGTCAGGTAGCTGGCCTGGTCCACGTCGGTGCCGCGCAGGGGCAACGTGTTGCGGTCCACGGCCGAGGACAGTCCGGTGCCGCGTTGGTCCAGCATGAGGATCCGGAAGTCCCTCGCGGCGGCCTTGCTCCAGCCGCCCAAGGAGGGGAACCGGTTGCCGCGGCCGCCGGGACCGCCCTGCAGGAAGAGCAGCCAGGGAAGCTCGGCGGCGTCTTCCTCGCTGTGTTCCGTCGAGACATACTCGCGGGCGAACACCGAGATCGTCTCGCCGTGCCGTCCCGCCTCGGTGAAGTGGTCCAGGGGGACCTGGAAGTAGTGTTCGGTGGTCCGCATTCCACGGTAGGTGTGGCGTGCCCGGACGCTGTGCCGGACGTTGCGCCGGGCGCCGGACGCTGCTTCCAGGAGGGAGGCTCCCATGAGCCCGGTCATCGGCAGATCAGCCACGGGTGGCCGCCTCGCGGGAGTCGGCGGGAGAACCGGCGCCGGCAACTGTGCCGGAACCTGGGCGGGGAGCGCCGAAAGCCGCCAGCGCATCCCCGGCGAGGCGGAAGGTGGACCATTCCGCCATCGGTGCGGCGCCAAGTTTCTTGTAGAAGTTGATGGAGGGCTCGTTCCAGTCCAGGACACTCCATTCGACACGCGCATAGCCGCGGTCGACGGCGGTCGCGGCCAAATGTTGCAGGAGCGCCTTGCCGTGGCCCTCGCCGCGGGCTTCCGGCCTGACGTAGAGGTCCTCCAGGTAGATCCCGTGGACGCCTTCCCACGTGGAGTAGTTCAGGAACCAGAGGGCGAAGCCCCGCACCTCGCCGGCCTCGTTCTCCGCCATGGTGGCGAACACCCTCGGATTTTCGCCGAAAAGGACCTCGGTGAGCAGTTCCGGGGTGTTCCGGACCGCGTCCGGTTCCTTCTCGTAGAGGGCGAGGTCGTGGATCATCTGCAAGATGGCAGGGACGTCAAGAGGCGCGGCAGGCCGGATTACACTCATTATTCGAGTTTACTCGCGGCGCCAACCGTCTCCGGGCCGGCGCCGGCCGTTAGAGCCGGTTAACATCCGTGACGCGGACGACGGCGGTCCCGGACTCGTCCGACGCCGCTAGATCCACCTCGGCGGAGATGCCCCAGTCGTGGTTGCGGGCCGGGTCGTCGAAGATCTGCCGGACCTTCCAGACGCCGGGTTCCTCGGTGATGATCAGCAGCCCGGGGCCACGGGCGTCCGGACCGGTGCCGATGTCGTTGTGTTCGTCGAAGTAGTCATCCAGGACGTCCTCCCAGCGCTCCGCGTCCCAGCCGGAACCGGCGTCGAGCTCGCCCAGGACGGTGGCGGCCTCATCGGCGAACAGCTCCACGCGGCGGAACATCTCGTTGCGCACCATCACCCGGAAGGCGCGGATGTTGGAAGTCAGCGACGGCGGCGGGGGCGGGGGCGCGTCGTGCGGTGTGGGCGCCGCGCCGGACGTCAGTTCTTCCCACTCGTCGAGCAGGCTGGAGTCCACCTGGCGGACCAGTTCACCCAGCCAGGCGATGAGGTCCTCGAGGTCCTCCCGGAGGGCATCCTGCGGGACGGTCTGGCGGAGCGCCTTGAAACCGTCGGCGAGGTAGCGGAGCACGATCCCCTCCGAGCGGGCCAGGCCGTAGAACTGGACGAACTCGCCGAAGTTCATGGCGCGCTCGTACATGTCCCGGACCACGGACTTGGGAGCGAGCTCGAAGTCGCCGACCCAGGGGGCGGCCTTGCGGTAGACGTCGAAGGCCTCGCCGAGGATCTCCGCGAGGGGCTGCGGGTAGGTGACCTCCTCGAGCATCGCCATCCTCTGGTCGTACTCGATGCCGTCGGCTTTCATCGCCGCGATGGCTTCGCCGCGGGCCTTCTTCTGCTGTGCCGCCAGGATCTGCCGCGGCTTCTCCAGGGTCGCCTCGATCACGGACACAACGTCCAGGGCGTACGACGGCGACTCCGGGTCCAGCAGCTCCAGCGCGGCGAGGGCAAACGGGGACAGGGGCTGGTTGAGGGCAAAGTTGGCCTGCAGGTGGACCGTGAGCCGGACCGTGCGGCCGTCGGCGCCCTGCTCGTGCGGCGGGATTCGCTCCACGACGCCGGCGGCGAGCAGCTCGCGGTAGATGCCCAGGGCCTTCTTCATGAGCCGCAGCTGGGCCGGACGGGTCTCGTGGTTTTCGGTGAGCAGGCGGCGGGCGGCCTGGAAGGGGTCGCCGGGGCGTTCCATGAGGTTCATGAGCATCGCGTGCGTCACGGTAAAACTCGACGTGAGGGGATCCGGAACAGACTCGACCAGCCGCTTGTACGTCGGTTCACCCCAGGACACGAACCCCTCCGGAGGCTTCTTCTTCACCACCTGGCGCAGCTTCTTCTGGTCGTCGCCGAACTTGGCCGTGGCCTTGGCCATCGCCTTCACGTTCTCCGTCACGTGCTCCGGGGCCTGGACCACCACGGTTCCGGCGGTGTCATAGCCGGCGCGTCCGGCCCGGCCGGCGATCTGGTGGAATTCGCGGGAGTTCAGCAGCCGGGTGCGGACGCCGTCGTATTTGCTCAGGGCCGTGAGCAGCACGGTGCGGATCGGCACGTTGATGCCGACCCCCAGGGTGTCCGTGCCGCAGATGACCTTCAGCAGGCCGGCCTGGGCAAGCTGTTCGACCAGCCGGCGGTACTTCGGGAGCATGCCGGCGTGGTGGACGCCGATGCCGTGCCGGACCAGCCGGTTGAGGGTCTTGCCGAAGCCGGCGGCGAAGCGGAACCCGGCGATGAGCTCGGCAATCTTGTCCTTTTCCTCACGGGTGCAGACGTTGATGCTCATCAGGTTCTGGGCCCGGTCGATCGCTTCGACCTGACTGAAGTGGACCACGTAGACCGGGACCTGCTTGGTGGCGAGCAGCTCCTCCAGTGTCTCGTGGACCGGGGTCTGCTCGTAGTAGTAGTGCAGCGGAATGGGACGTTCTGCGGAACTGACGGTGGTAGTGGCGCGGCCGGTCAGTTCGCGGAGGCCGTCCTCGAAACGGCTGACATCGCCGAGGGTCGCCGACATCAGCAGGAACTGCGCCTGGGGCAGTTCCAGCAGCGGCACCTGCCACGCCCAGCCGCGCTGAGGGTCCGAGTAGAAGTGGAACTCGTCCATGATGACGGCGCCGAGTTGGGCCGCCGAACCTTCACGCAGGGCGATGTTGGCCAGGATTTCGGCGGTGCAGCATATAATCGGGGCGTCCTGGTTGACGCCGGAGTCGCCGGTGATCATGCCGACGTTGTCCGCACCGAAGATCTCGCAGAGGGCGAAGAACTTTTCCGAGACAAGGGCCTTGATCGGGGCCGTGTAGTAGCTGCGCTGCCCGCGGGCCATGGCCTGGAAATGCGCGGCGATGGCCACGAGGGATTTTCCGGATCCGGTCGGCGTGGCCAGGATGACGTTGGAACCGGCGGCCAACTCCATGACGGCCTCGTCCTGGGCGGTGTAGAGGGCAAGGCCGCGGGTCTCGGTCCACTCGACAAACCGGGTGTAGAGCTCGTCCGGGTCCAGGGCCGTCCGGCCGGAGACTCGGGCGGCCGGGGCGGGGAGCTGATCAACGAGTTTCATTGCTTTCCAGCTTAGTGCCCGCTTAGTGCCCGCGGCACCGCCGGAAGCCTACGCCGCACGCACCGGACCTGCGCCTCCTTGGCGGGCCTACGGGGCGGGGCTAGGCTTCGGTTAGGACGACATTGCCGGGAACTGGAGGCGCCATGAAGTGGGATCCCGAGAAATATGTGCAGTTCGGGGATTACCGGGACAGGCCATTTTTTGACTTGACGGGGCGCATTCATGCCGAGGCCCCGCGGCACGTCGTGGACCTTGGCTGCGGTCCCGGCAACTTGACCGCGACGCTCGCGGACCGGTGGCCGGGCGCCCAGGTGGTGGGCCTGGATTCTTCGCCGGAAATGCTGGCCACCTCGAAGGATTACGCCGCCGCCGCGGCCAATCTGTCCTATGAACGGGCCGACATCGCGCACTGGCTGCCATCCGGAGATACGGACGTGGTGGTCACCAACGCCGCCTTGCAGTGGGTGCCCGGCCACCGGAAGCTGTTGCCCGCGTGGCTCGATGCCCTCAAGCCGGGCGCCTGGTTCGCGCTTCAGGTGCCCGGGAACTTCAACGCCCCGTCCCACACCCTGATGCGGGAACTGGCCGAGTCCCCGGCCTGGGCGGGGCGGCTCGCGGGGGTTCTTCGCCATGAAGACGTGGTGGGGGAGGCAACGGAATACCTGGAGATCATGCTCGACGCCGGCTGCGCCGCCGACGCCTGGGAGACCACCTACCTTCAGCTGCTCCCTGGCGCCCACCCCGTTTTGGAATGGGTCCGTGGCACTGGACTCAGGCCGGTCCTCGCGGCCCTCCCCGAGGACGAGGCCAGGGAGTTCGAGGCCGAATATTCGGCGCGGCTGGACGAGGCGTATCCCGCAGGCCGGCACGGGACCGTCTTCCCGTTCCGGCGCACGTTCGCGGTGGCGCAAAAAACCGGGTGAGCGGCGTGTCTGCCGGATGACACGAAGCACTCCGGAATGGGGCTTACAATGACGTGGCGGTATGGGGGCGGCCGTTCGGCTGATTCCATTCCGGGCCCTGGGCTAGTTATGGAGGTTCGGTGCTTATAGGCCTGATGGCGCGGCTGCTGTCCGCGCACAAGGGGAGCGTGCTGGCCATCGCTGTGCTGCAGCTCGTCCAAGCCACTGCCAACCTGCTCCTGCCCACCTTGAACGCCGCGATCATCGACGACGGCATCATCGGCGGGGACAAAGGGGAAATCCTCCATCTCGGCGGCTGGATGGCCGGAATCGCGGCCGTTCAGGTGATCACGGCCATCGCGGCCGGATATTTGGGCGCCGTCGTCGCCATGGAGATTGGCGGCCAGCTGCGGCAGGAACTTTTCGCGAAGGTGCAGTCCTTCTCCTCCCAGGAGGTCGGCGTTTTCGGTGCGCCCAGCCTCGTCACGCGGGCCACCAACGACGTCGCCCAGATCCAAAACCTCGCCATCTTGATTTTCATCATGCTGATTGCGGCGCCGGCGATCTTCATCGGCGGCATCGTGCTGGCCGTGCACCAGGACGTTGTGCTGTCCTGGATCGTGGTCGTGGTGATCCCGGTTCTCACAGTGATCATGACCGTGATCGTGCGCCGCCTGATTCCCCTCTACCGCCAGGGGCAGGGGCTCCTTGACCGGATCGGCCGGGTGCTCCGCGAACAGATCATCGGCGCCAATGTCATCCGCGGCTTCGTCCGGCAGGACCACGAAATCCGCCGCTTCGATGAAGCCAACAAGGACCTCACCCGGAACAACCTGAAATCCGCCCTGCTGGTCGCCGCCATGATGCCGATGATCATGTTCGTGGTCAACCTGTCGTCCGTGTTCGTGGTGTGGTTTGGCGGCCACCGGATCGACGCCGGCGAAATGCGGCTGGGGGCGCTGACGGCGTTCATCGCCTACATCCTGCAGATCCTGATTGCCATCATGATGGCGATGTACGTCTTCATGACCGCGCCCCGGGCGGCGGCGTGCGCCGAACGGATCCGCGAGGTGCTGGACACGGAACCGGCCATCGCGGATCCGGCCGTCCCCGCCGGCGGCGTCCCTGCCGGGAAGACGGCACACTCCGGCAGCACTGTCGAATTCCGGAACGTTTCCTTCGCCTATCCCGGCGCCGAAGCGCCGGTCCTGGACGGCGTCTCGTTCACGGCCAGGGCCGGGACCACGACGGCGATCATCGGCGCGACCGGCAGCGGCAAGACGACGCTGCTGAACCTGCTTCCGCGCTTCCTCGACGCGACCACCGGCGGGATCAGCATCGGCGGTCGCAACGTGCGGGCCATCCCGCTGGAGGTCCTGCGGGACCTCATCGCCATGGTCCCGCAGCAGTCCTATCTCTTCACGGGCACTGTCGGGGATAACCTCCGGCTCGGCTCGCCCGCCGCAGACGAGCCCGAATTGTGGCAGGCGCTCGAGGCCGCCCAGGCCGCCGACTTCATCCGCGCCCTGCCCCTGGGACTCGAAGCGCCCGTGAGCCAGGGCGGCACCAACTTCTCCGGCGGCGAACGGCAACGCCTGTGCATCGCGCGGGCGCTCCTGAAGAATGCCCCCGTCTACCTGTTCGACGACAGCTTCTCGGCCCTGGATTACGGGACCGACGTCAGGCTCCGCGGGGCCATCGAGCCCCTGTTGCGTTCGGCGACTGTGCTGATCGTGGCCGAACGGGTATCAACAATCGTGGACGCCGGGCTGATCCTCGTTCTCGAGGACGGCCGTGTCGTCGCCCAGGGTACGCACAGCGAGCTGATGGAGTCCTCGCCCAGCTACCAGGAAATTGCCGATTCCCAGCTGGTCCTGGAGGAAACCCCGTGAGCCGCGCGCGGGCACACCGCGCCGGGACCACTGCGGGGCCCGGCGTCCCGGAACGCATCAAATGGCAAACCGCCGCCCGGCTGCTGGGCCTGCTCCTGCCGCTGAAATGGCGGATGGCCGGCGTCATCGCCGCCACCTGTGCGTTCGTGACACTCAACGTGGCGGCCCCGAAGGTCCTGGGCGACGCCACAGACGTCGTCGTCGCGGGCTTCCTGGGCGGTTCCCTCGACGAGCAAAAGCTGGCCGAGCGGCTCCTGGTGGTCTCCGCGATGTACATCGGGGCGTCGCTGTTCAGCTGGATCCAGGGCAGCCTGGCCGCCACGGCGGTGCAGCGCCTCAGCTACGGGCTCCGCGGCTCTGTGGAACAAAAGCTCCACGTGCTGCCGTCCAGCCATTTCGAGGAGCAGCGCCGGGGCGACGTACTCAGCCGGGCCACGAACGATGTTGACAATATTTCCCAGGCCCTCAACCAGCTCCTGAACCAGCTGATCCTGTCCCTCCTCATGCTCTCCGCCGCCCTCGCCATGATGCTGTGGCTCTCGCCCTTGCTGGCACTGATCGCTGTCCTGTCGGTACCGGTGTCCACGGCCATCACGGTGCTCGTCGCCCGGCACTCCCAGGCGCACTTCAAGGAGCAGTGGAGCAGCACGGGGGCACTGCACGCCCAGCTCGAAGAGTTCTTCACCGGGCACGAAGTGGTCAAGGCTTTCGGCCGGCAGGAGGCGTCGGCGGTGAGCTTCCGGGAGTGCAACGACAAGCTCACGCGATCGAGCACCCGCGCCCAGTACTTGTCGGGCATCGTGCAGCCGCTGTTAATGTTTGTCGCCAACCTCAACTACATTGCGATTGCCGTTGTGGGGGCGCTCCAGGTTACCGCGGGGGCCATGACCATCGGCGGCATCCAGGCGTTCGTCCAGTTCTCCCGCCTCTTCAGCCAGCCCGTGGGCCAGATCGGCGGGATGCTGAACCTGATGCAATCTTGTTTGGCCTCGGCGGAGCGCGTGTTTGAGTTGCTTGATGCTCCGGAGATTCCGCCGGACAGCGCCTTGCCGGCTGCTCCGGCCAACGGCGCCGGCAGGCTTCACCGCGCCGCCACCCCGCGAAAACTCCACGCCCCGCGCAAATCGTCCAACGGGCGCAAATCCCGTGCCCGGGGCGCGTCCCAGGCCGCAACAAATTGGGGCGCCGTGGCGGGCCGGGTCACGTTCGAGCACGTCAGCTTCAGTTACAGCCCCGGCACCCCCGTGGTGAAGGACCTCTCCTTCACAGTGGAGCCGGGACAGACTGTCGCAATCGTGGGACACACCGGGGCCGGCAAAACCACCGTGGTAAACCTCCTGATGCGCTTCTACGAACTCGACTCCGGGCGGATCCTGGTGGACTCGACAGACATCGCCACGATCCCGCGGGACGAGCTCCGCAGCGCCTTCGGCACCGTCCTGCAGGATGCCTGGCTGTTCACCGGCAGCATCCGGGAGAACATCGAATACGGCCGGCCCGGTGCTACCGACGCCGACATCGTGGCGGCGGCCCGCGCCAGCCACGTGGACCAGTTCGTCAGGTCCCTTCCGGCCGGTTATGCCACGATGCTCGGCAACGACGGCGACTCCCTGAGCCGGGGCCAGCGCCAGCTCGTCTCGATCGCACGGGCGCAGATTGCCGGGCGCAGCATCCTGGTGCTGGACGAGGCGACGAGCTCCGTTGACAGCCGTACCGAGGTGCAGATCCGGCATGCGATGGAGCGGCTGCGGGAAGGTCACACGAGCTTCGTGATAGCGCACCGTTTGTCCACCGTGCGGGACGCTGATCTAATTCTCGTCATGGACCACGGACGAATCGTTGAACACGGGACCCATCGGCAGCTGATGGCCAGGCGCGGCCTTTACAAGGATTTGTACGAGGCGCAGTTCGCCGGTCGCGAACAGGTCCCGGCCGTCCAGGAGGCGGAAAAGTGAGTCCCACGGACACCGCGGGGGAGCGTTTCCCGGGTGCCTGGCGGACTAATCCGGCCAGCTCCGTCCCGCTCTTCGAACAGCTCCGGCTGTACGTCATTGAACGCGCCGACAACGGCACCCTCGCACCTGGCACCAGGCTTCCGGCCGTGCGGAGCCTCGCCGGCGAACTGGGCGTGGCCCCCCACACCGTGGCGCGGGCCTATAAGGAACTCGAGGCCGCCGGCGTCGTGGTGACGCGGGGCCGGAATGGCACCGTTGTCTGTGCCCGCGATGCCGCCTGGAGCTCGCTGTCCGCCGCCGCCGCCGAGTTCGCGGCGGCCGCCAAAGCCCAGGGCGCGAGTTTCGCCGAGGCCGTGCAGTTGCTGGCCGCCGCTTACGACCGCCAGTAGCACATCCGGAGCTGCCCCGGGCGCGCAGAATAGTTTTTCGAAGAAGTTTTCGATTAGCATTAGATTCGTGCCTAAAGCTGTAGCTGAAGATCCAGCCGTTGAAATCCATTCCGCCGTCGAGCCGCTGGCAGCCCGGGATGCCGCCCGCCCCGTGCTGAAGCGTCCCGACATGACGCGCCTGGTGGTCAAGGGCGCCCGCGAGCACAACCTGCGCAACGTGGACCTGGACCTGCCACGCGATGCCATGATCGTGTTCACCGGCCTGTCCGGCTCCGGCAAGTCCTCCCTCGCTTTCGACACCATCTTCGCCGAGGGCCAGCGGCGCTACGTCGAATCGCTCTCCGCTTATGCCCGGCAATTCCTGGGCCAGGTGGACAAGCCCGACGTCGACTTCATCGAGGGCCTTTCGCCGGCGGTCTCCATCGACCAGAAGTCCACGAGCAAAAACCCGCGCTCCACCGTGGGCACGATCACCGAGATTTACGACTACATGCGCCTGCTCTGGGCCCGCGTGGGCAGGCCGTATTGCCCGGTCTGCGGGGAGCTCGTGGCCAAGCAGACTCCGCAGCAGATCGTGGACCAGTTGCTCGAACTCCCGGACGGCACACGCTTCCAGGTGCTGGCACCCGTGGTCCGCGGCCGCAAGGGCGAATTCGTCGACCTCTTCAAGGAACTCACCGCCAAGGGCTACTCGCGTGCCCGCGTGGATGGCGAACTCGTCCACCTGAGCGATCCGCCGAAGCTGGGCAAGCAGTTCAAGCACACCATCGAAGTGGTGGTGGACCGCCTGGTGGTCAAGGACGGCATCAGCCAGCGCCTGACCGACTCCGTGGAAACCGCACTCGGACTGGCGGAGGGCCGCATTCTGGCCGAATTCGTCGACCTCGAAGCGGACGACCCGGAGCGGATCCGGGCGTTCTCCGAACACCTCGCCTGCCCCAACGAGCACCCCCTGGCGATCGACGAGATCGAGCCCCGCTCCTTCTCGTTCAACAACCCTTTCGGCGCCTGCAGCGCGTGCAGCGGCATCGGCACCAAGCTGGAAGTCGACGAGGAACTCCTTATCCCCAACCCGGAGCTTTCGCTCTCCGAGGGGGCCATCGCGCCGTGGTCTCTGGGCACCGCCACCACGGAGTACTGGAACCGGCTGCTGGCCGGCCTCGCAGACGAGCTCGGGTTCTCCATGACGACGGCGTGGGAGAAGCTCGACGCCGACGTCCGGCAGACGGTCCTGCACGGCAAGGACCACAAAGTCGTGGTGCAGTACCGCAACCGCTTCGGCCGGGAACGCAAGTACAGCACCGGCTTTGAGGGCGTGGTGCAGTACGTCCACCGCAAGCACGGCGAAACCGACTCGGATTCCGCACGCGACCGCTACGAGGAATATATGCGCCAGGTCCCGTGCCCGGCCTGCAACGGCGCACGGCTGAACCCGGCCTCCCTCTCGGTGCTGATCAACGGCAAGTCAATCGCCGAAGTCGCCGCGCTGCCCATGCGCGAGTGCGCAGACTTTCTCGACAACCTCGTCCTCACCGGCCGCGAAGCCCAGATCGCCCACCAGGTCCTCAAGGAAATCCAGGCCCGGCTGACCTTCCTCCTCGACGTCGGACTCGAATACCTAAACCTGGAACGGCCCTCCGGCACGCTGTCCGGCGGCGAAGCTCAGCGCATCCGGCTGGCCACGCAGATCGGCTCCGGCCTGGTGGGTGTGCTCTACGTTCTCGACGAGCCCTCGATCGGCCTGCACCAGCGGGACAACCGCCGCCTGATCGAAACCCTGACCCGGCTCCGGGACCTCGGCAACACCCTGATCGTGGTGGAGCATGACGAGGACACCATCCAGGAGGCCGACTGGGTGGTGGACATTGGACCGGGCGCCGGCGAGCACGGCGGCATGGTGGTCCATTCCGGCTCCTACCAGGACCTGCTGGAAAATACGGCATCGCTGACCGGCGACTACCTCTCGGGCCGGAAGAAAATCGAGATCCCCAACAAGCGGCGCAAGTACGACAAGAAGCGGGAGCTCAAGGTGGTCGGGGCCAAGGAGAACAACCTCCTGAACATCGATGCCAGCTTCCCGCTGGGCCTCTTCACCGCCGTCACCGGCGTCAGTGGCTCGGGCAAGTCCACCCTG
>JBKPBZ010000297.1:0-5903 GCA_046727115.1 Actinomycetota bacterium
GCCCACGGCCGCCGCCCCGGCTCCGGCCCAGGCACCCGCCGCCGCGCCGGTCCAGCCGCTGCACGCCACTGTCGGCGCTTCCGGCTACGGCGGCTGGGGCCAGCAGCGTCCCTCCGCGGTACCGGCCGACTCGGGCTTCGACGTCGACCTCCCGGCCGTCGTGGAGCCGGACCTGTCCGGCCGGCACTCCGATGACCTGGATGTCCCGGACTTCCTCAAGTAAATCGTTCCGCTTCAGCATGGCACCGCCGTCCGGCGGTGCCATGCTGCTTTAAGAACGGGATACGGTGGATTGTATGAACGCAGATATTCCAAACGTGTCGATGGCGGTGTTGTGATTGTTTTGCTGGCGGGCTGAAGTCCGGCCGGGCGTGTGGGTGGCCTTCACCGACGCCGGAGCCGGGAACCTGGCACTCCATGTTGGCGATGACCCCGCGGCGGTCCGCCGCAGGCGTGCGGAACTCGAAGCGGCCGCCGGGCTCGGCGGGCGTTCCTTCCGGTACATGAACCAGGTCCACGGCAATGACGTCGCCACGATCGTCGGCTCGACGGCGACGGCGACGGCAACGGCCGCCCCCACGGCCCACGCCGGCCACATGCCGGCGGCCCCCACGGCCGACGCGCTGGTCTCCCGCACCGAGCCGCTGGCCGTCCTGGTGGCGGACTGTGTGCCCGTGGTACTGGTCGGCGAGGACGCGGCCGGGGCGCCTGTCCTGGGCGTCGCCCACGCCGGACGGCCCGGCGTAGCCGCCGACGTGGTGCCGGCCGCTGTGGCCCGCCTGCGGGAGCTCGGCGCGGACAGCATCAGCGCCTGGGTTGGGCCCTCGGTCTGCGGCCGCTGCTATGAGGTCCCAGAAGACCTGCGCGCGGACGTTGCTGCAGCCGTACCTGCCACGTGGTGCACCACATCCACCGGCGCCCCTGGCTTGGACTTGCCGGCAGGAGTCCGCAGCCAGCTGGAAGCAGCGGGCGTCGCGATCGAATACTCCGGAGGCTGCACCCTCGAGGACGACACTCTCTTCTCCTACCGCCGCGACAGCGACACCGGCCGCTTCGCCGGGCTGGTGTGGACGCACGGGACGCACGCGACTACGGCGCATGGCCATGACTGAGCCGGTGGACGTACCGGGCGCAAGCACGTACAAGCCGGTCAAGGTGCCGGGGGAGAGCCGGGAGGACGCACTGGAGGGCGCGCGGCTTGCCCAGCTGGACGCGAACCTCAGGTCCGTCCGCCGCAGGATCGACGCCGCCGTGGCCGCCGCCGGCCGCGCGACGCCGCCACGGCTGATCGTCGTCACCAAATTCCACCCCGCGCAGGATGTCCGGCGGCTGGCGTCGCTGGGCGTCACCGACGTCGGGGAAAACCGGGACCAGGAGGCCGCCGATAAAGCGGCGCAGCTCGAAGACCTCGGCCTGAGCTGGCATTTCATCGGCCAGCTCCAAAGCAAGAAGGCCAAGTCCGTGGTGAAGTACGCCGCCTCGGTGCACTCCGTGGACCGGGAGGCGGTGGCTTCCGCACTCGCCAGGGCGATGGAAGCCGAAAGCGAACGAACCGGGCGCCCGCCCTTGGAGTGTTTCATCCAGGTCAGCCTGGACGAGGACGCAGGGGCGCACCGCGGCGGCGCAGCCCCCGACGAGGTCCCCGCGTTGGCCGAACAGCTGGCCGGCGCTGCCGGTCTGCGGCTCGCCGGCGTCATGGCGGTGGCCCCGCTCGGGGCGGATCCGGCGGCTGCCTTCGAGAAGCTGGCAGGCATTTCCGGGCGGCTGGCCGAACAATATCCGGAAGCCACGGGAATATCCGCCGGAATGAGCCAGGACCTCGAGGAGGCGGTCCGCTTTGGGGCGACACACCTGCGCATTGGCTCCGATATTCTCGGTCCGCGTCCGGCCCTGCGGTAAGTTCAACGTATTGGAAGGTAATGGCGGGGATTCCAAGGCTGTCTAGTCACTAAGCGGCCCGCTTACGGACAAGATTAGGAGTCGACCATGGCTGGCGCTCTGCGCAAGACAATGATCTATCTTGGGCTCGCCGACGGCGACGAACACTACGAGTCTGAGCACCCCACACCGCACAAGGATGAGGACGAATCCATGGAGCAGGACCGCGAGGAACGACGTGCTCCGGCGCCCGTCCGCGAGGTCCCCCGGGAAGAGCCTCACGCCGCTGAAGAGGAATATCGCGCACCTGTGACACCCATCAAGCGTGCGGCATCGAGCCGCGAAGAGACCACCGGACTCCGGCAAATCACTACCATCCATCCGCGGTCGTACAACGACGCCAAGCTCATTGGCGAAAGCTTCCGCGATGGCATCCCCGTCATCATGAACGTCACCGACATGGGCGAAGCTGACGCCAAGCGCCTCGTGGACTTCTCCGCCGGCCTCGTATTCGGCCTCCGCGGCAGCATCGAACGGGTGACGAACAAGGTGTTCCTGCTCTCGCCGTCGTACATCGAGGTCATTGGCGATGACAAGAAGGTCAGCGAGACCCAGGCAAGTTTCTTCAACCAAAGCTAGGCCCGAATATTCGTTGCGGATGCCAGGCGGGGACACCTGCCTGGCATCCGTGCGGAATTATCCGTGTTGAAATAGAAGTGACACTTTCCTTAGGACACTGCGGTATCCGGAATGAACATGGAGATATGAGTTAGCTCATGGGAATTGTTTTCGGACTCGTCTATATCGTGCTGTTGCTCTTCTTCGTGGCATTGATCATCCGCCTGGTGTACGACTGGGTGCAGATGTTTGCCCGCAGCTGGCGGCCGCGCGGCATGGCACTCGTGGCGGCCCATGCTGTGTATTCGGTCACGGACAAGCCCCTCAAGCTGCTCCGCCGGCTCATCCCGCCGCTGCGCTTGGGCGGAATTTCGCTGGACATCGGCTTCCTGCTCCTGTTCGTGGCCGTCAGCGTGGCGATGTGGATCGTCAAGGGCCTGGTGTACGCCCAACCGATCGCAGCATGAGCCGCCGGGGCCGGGCATGCGACTTGCCTGGACCCAAGCCCACACCGAATGAAACTCCGGTTTGACACTGCGGTGTTGAATTAGAGGAACCAGACCATATTTAGGTACCGTAGTTTTGACGGCCGGAAGGCCTACTGACTAACTAGACCAACGAGGTGACCAGATGGCTTTGACGCCAGAAGACGTTGTCAACAAGCGCTTTCAGCCGACCAAGTTCCGCGAAGGCTACGACCAGGACGAGGTTGATGACTTCCTGGACGAGATCGTCGTCGAACTTCGGCGCCTGAACCAGGAGAACGACGAGCTCCGCAAGAAGCTCGCCGAATCCGGCGCCGGCACGCCTGCCAGCTCCGCAGCCGCCGCACCCGTGGTGGAAAAGGTCCCGGCGCCCGTCAAGGCCGAGAAGGAAGACACCGCCAAGGCCGAGGCCGAGGCCAAGGCAAAGGCGGCCGCAGAAGCTGCCAAGAAGAAGGAAGCCGAGCAGGCTGCCAAGGCTGCCCAGGCAGTCGAACCGGCACGCACCGCTGCCACCCCGGCTTCGGAGTCCGCGGCTGGCCTGCTGGCCATGGCGCAGCAGATGCACGACAAGCACATCGCCGACGGCGAGCAGCAGCGGGACAAAATCATCGCTGAAGCCCAGATCGAGGCCAGCAGCCTCGTCAACGATGCGCAGGAAAAGTCCCGCAAGATCCTTGGTGCCCTCGAGCAGCAGCGCTCCGTGCTGGAACGCAAGGTCGAGCAGCTTCGCGGCTTCGAGCGTGACTACCGCTCACGCCTGAAGGCCTACATCGAAGGCCAGCTCCGTGACCTCGATGCCCGCGGCTCCGTTGCGGCCCCCGAGGTCGAAGCCAATAGCTAGGCAAAAAGCAAAGTATTCTGAAAGTCGGTGGCTGAGGTTTCCTCGGCCGCCGGCTTTTCACTTTCCCGCAACGTGCCGCCACCGGCCCGGTGCCCGGCGCCAGCCGGGTACCTGACCCCCGGGCTCCGCACTGGCTCCCGAACGAAAGCCCTATGACTGACGCACCATCACCCGACGCCATGCAGCCTGTCGAGGCGGCACAGCCCGGACGCGCCCGGCCGCGCCGGGCGACGCTGTTTGCCCTGTTCGCTGCCTTCGCGGCGTTCGCCTACGTGTTCGACCAGCTGACCAAGCTCTGGGTCACCAGCACCATGACCGAGGGCGAGCGGATCCCCGTTTTCCCGCCGCTGCTGCACTGGTTCTACATCCGCAACTCCGGGGCCGCGTTCTCGATCGGCGAGAACGTCACCTGGGTGTTCACCATCATCATGGCGGCCGTGTCCGTCGCGATCCTGCTGCAGCTGCGCAAGCTCGGCTCGCTCTGGTGGGCCTTGGCCCTGGGGCTGCTCCTCGGCGGCGCGCTCGGCAACCTCACGGACCGGCTGTTCCGCGAGCCGTCCTTCGCGATGGGCCACGTGGTGGACTTCATCCAGCTCCCAAACTTCGCGATCTTCAATATCGCCGACTCGGCCGTGGTCTCGGCCGTCGTGATTATCTGCCTGCTCACCCTCCGCGGGATCTCCCTGGACGGCTCACGCCACACGAAGGATACGGTGGCCAAAGATGCCTGAAACTAGCTCAGCAAACTCCGCAGGACGCGCCGCGGAGGATATGCCGCAGGATCTGGCGGCGGACGTCGCTGACAACCTGGCAGACGACGCGGCAGACGACGTGGCGGCAGATGCCGCCGGTGAAGCCGCGGCGGCCGCGGCCGGACACCGCCGGTTCACCGTCCCCGAGGACCTCGCCGGCTCCCGTGTGGACGCCGGCCTGGCCAGGCTGATGGACATCTCCCGCTCCCAGGCAGCCACGCTGATCGCCGAGGGCAACGTCACCAGCAATGCCAAGCGGGTCGGGAAGTCGCTCAAGCTCACCCTCGGAACCGTGCTCGACGTCGTCGTGCCGGACCGCCGGGATCCCCTGGAAATCGTGGAGGAAGTTGTGGACGACCTGTTGATCCTGCTGGACGATGACGAATTTGTTGTCATCGACAAACCGGTGGGCGTCGCGGCGCACCCCTCGCCGGGCTGGGTGGGCCCCACCGTGGTGGGTGGCCTCGCCGGTCTCGGGTACCGGATCTCGACGTCGGGCGCCCCCGAGCGCGCCGGCATCGTCCACCGGCTCGACGTCGGGACCTCCGGCGTCATGGTGGTCGCCAAGACCGAAAACGCCTACACCGTGCTCAAGCGGGCCTTCAAGGAACGCACCGTGGACAAGGTCTACCATGCCGTGGTCCAGGGCCTTCCCGATCCGCTGGCGGGCACCATCGACGCGCCCATTGGCCGACACCCGGGCCACGACTGGCGGTTCGCCGTGATTGAGGACGGCCGTGATTCGGTGACGCACTACGAGGTCCTGGAAGCCTTCGGGAAGGCCTCCCTGGTAGAGGTGCACCTCGAAACCGGCCGGACCCACCAGATCCGTGTGCACTTTGCGGCCCTGCGGCACCCCTGCGCCGGTGACCTCACCTACGGCGCGGACCCGCGGCTGGCCGCCACCCTCGGACTGACCCGGCAGTGGCTGCACGCCCGGGAACTCTCCTTCGACCACCCCAGGACGGGGGAGCGGGTTACCGTAGCCAGCGAGTACCCGCAGGACCTGAGGTATGCGCTCGAGGTCCTGGAGTCCGGAGACGCCTGAGCCGTGGGTGCGGGGCGGCCGATCCGCTCCGGCCCCCGGTTTTGTCCCCTGGTTTCGGCGGCGGATCCGCCGGTCCGTCCGCCAGGTTCCGTACCCGCCGTCGTGGTTGCACGCCGCCGTCGTGGCTCGGCACTAGAATGGTGCGGTGACTTCCAGCAACGACTCGTTTGTCCATCTCCACAACCACACCGAGTACTCGATGCTGGACGGTGCCGCCCGGCTCGGTGAGCTGTTCGACGAAACCGAGCGGCTCGGCATGCCGGCCCTCGCCACGACGGACC
>JBKPBZ010000298.1:0-25047 GCA_046727115.1 Actinomycetota bacterium
GCCCCGTGCACCGGCGCGGGCTCGTGGTGCACCACCGCTCCCGGCGCCATGTCCTGGATCAGGGTCCCGCCGTAGAGCACGTTGAGCAGCTGATGCCCGCGGCAGATGCCGAGCACGGGCAGCCCGGCGTCGATCGCAAGACGTGCCACAGCGAGGTCCAGCTCGTCCTGGGCATGGTTGACGTCGTAGCAGAGATCGGTTTGTGCCTCGCCGTAGAGGCCGGGGTCCAGGTCGCCGCCGCCGGGAAGAACGACGCCGTCAAGGGACGCTAGCACCGCCGCCAAACCGCCGCCGTCGGGCTCCGCCGCCGTGAGCAGCACCGGTTCGCCGCCGTCGGGCCACGCGGCGAGACCGCCGTCGTCGTGCGCCGCCGCGAGACCGCCGTCGTCGGGTCCCGCGGCGGTGAGCAGCACCGGTTCGCCGCCGCCCTCACGCAGCAGCTCCACGATGTACTCGAACAATCCGTTGGCCTCCGCCACGCGCGGGTCGGGATCGGCGGAGCTGCTGAGGCGGACGGGAACGCCGATGCGCGGCCGGCCACCGGGGACGCTGCGGGAAGTCTGCATGCCTCATTCTGCAACATGATGCCGGACTAGGATTGCCAGATGAACGCCCGCTATCTCGTGTCCCGCAGCCGGTACATCGCCGCTGCCCCCGGTGCCATCTTCGACGTGCTCGCCACGCCCGCCCTTCACAGCGTGATTGACGGCTCGGGCACCGTGAAGGGCGCCCAGCCGCGCGGACCCAGGCGGCTGTACCTCGGTGCCAGGTTCGGCATGCAAATGAATATGCGGGTGAACTACAAGATCCTCAACAGGGTCTGCGAATTCGAGGAAGGCCGCCGGATCGCGTGGCGGCACTTCTACGGCCATGTGTGGCGCTACCTGCTCGAACCGTCCACCGGCCCGGACGGCACCGCAGGTACCCTGGTCACCGAACAGTGGGACGCGCGGCGGGTCCGCGGCAAGAGCTTGCTCCGGTTGGCCGGTTATCTGCGCCGCCATCCGGCCAACCTGGAACAGACGCTGGCCAAGCTCGACGTGTACATGGCCGCGCGCCCGGACTTGGGTAATGTGGATGGCAGCACGAAACGCGACTGAAGGTGGGAACTGGGATGGTCCGCAGGACACTGGTCGACGATCTCGTCGACGGCCTGCTCAACGAAATCCTTGACGGAAAGCTCCAGCCCCACAGCACGATTCCGCCGGAAGCAGACATTGCCAAGGCCTATGGCGTCAGCCGGCTGACCGTGCGCGAAGCCCTTAAGGCGCTCCGCGCACAAAACATCCTCTACGTGAAGGCCGGCAGGGGCACTTTCGTCAACCCCACCGACAACTGGACCGGCCTGGACGCGATCTTCAAGGCAGCCTCGCACGGCAACGCGGCCGAACAGGTCTCGGTGGGCCTGATCGAGATGCGGCGCATGGTGGAGACCGGGGCCGCCGCGCTGGCCGCCAAACGCTACACCCCGGAGCACGCCGAGCGGATGCGCGAGTGCATCGAGGATATGAAGCGCTTCCATGAGTCAGGCGACCTGGACCGCTTTGTCGAAGCGGACATTGGCTTCCACGACGCCGTCCTGAAAGCCTCCGGCAACCCGTTCGTCCGTGCCCTGTTCGGCCAGCTGGGCCAGTTGCTGTACATCACCCGCCGCGAAACCTCGGCCGTCGGCGTGATCCAGCAGCATGCCATCGATTATCACCAGCGGGTGATGGATAGCATCCTCAGCGGCGACGCAGAGCGCTCGCGGCAGGCGATGGATGAGCACATGGACCAGACCAATGCGGACTACGAGCGCTACGTCCGGGGCGCCAAGTCCTGACGTCCACCCCCGGCTTATTGACGTAACCCGAATCACATCCTAAGATCGTGCCTAGTTCTTTGCGTCAGATGTCAGACATCTGACTCAACAACGTCCTGCAGCACGCGCTTCCAAGCGGGCAGGATGACCCACCCCAATCCACCGATTTCCTCACCCGGCACAGCCGCAGGGGAGGAATCACGTTAGAAGGTCGATGATGACTTCATTAGCCCGCAAGTCTTCCGGACTCGGCGAACTGGGCGACCGCACGCTCCGTAAGGTCCGCCGCCGCGTCATGCCCCTGATTGTCCTGCTCTACTTCGTTGCCTACCTGGACCGCAACAACGTCGGATTCGCCAAGCTCACCATGAGCGAGGACATCGGCCTGAACGCCGCTGCCTACGGTCTGGGCGCCGGCATCTTCTTCCTCGGTTACGCCCTCCTCGAGGTCCCCAGCAACGCGGGCATGTACCGGTTCGGAGCCCGCAAGTGGCTGGCCCGTATCCTGATCACGTGGGGCATCTTCGCCACTGCGATGTGCCTGGTGAACGGGGAAACCACCTACTACGTCATCCGGTTCCTGCTCGGTGCCGCCGAGGCCGGCTTCTTCCCGGCGATCCTGTTCTACCTGACGCTCTGGTTCCCCGCCGCGCAGCGCGTAACCGTGCTGGGCATCTTCATCCTCGCCCAGCCGGTGTCCAATGCGCTCGGCGCCCCGGTCTCCGGGCTCCTGCTGCAGATGGACGGCGTCATGGGTCTCCAGGGCTGGCAGTGGCTCTACATCATCGAAGGCATCCCGGCGATCCTCCTGGGCCTGCTCACCCCCATCCTCATGACCGATCGTCCGCGGGACGCCAAATGGCTCAACCCGGACGAGCGCGAATGGCTTGCCTCCACCATGGACAAGGAACTGGCCGTCAAGTCCAGCACCGGCAACCACAACTTCCTGGCCGGCCTGAAGGACAAGCGCACGCTGACCTACTCGGCCCTCTACTTCGGACTGGTCTGCGGCATCTATGGACTGGGCCTGTGGATGCCCACCATTGTCTCCGCCATGGGCAAGTTCTCCACGGCCCAGATCGGCTTCATCGTGGCGATCCCCTACACAATTGCTGCGGTCTTCGTGTACTTCTGGAGCAAGCGCGCGGACCGGACCGGCAAGCGTGCCTGGCACACCGCGGTCAGCATGGTTCTGGCCGGAATGGGCCTGCTGGCCGCAGGTTACCTGCTGCCGGTCAACCCCATCCTCGCGATGATCGGCCTCACGGCCTCGGCCATGGGGATCTACGGCGCGATCGCACCGTTCCTGTCCATGCCCTCTGCCGCACTGACCGGGGCAGCTGCCGCCGCAGGCCTGGCCTTGATCAACTCCCTTGGCAACCTGGGCGGTTTCGTTGCCCCGTACGCCGTCGGACTCCTGAACGACGCCACGGGCAACAACCAGAGCGGCCTGCTGTTCCTGTCGGCCTGCCTGTGCATCACCGCGGTGGCAACATATCTCTACGCCCGAAAGCGCCCCGAAGGCGACGCGGCGCTGGATCCAGCGGTTGCCGCGACGGTCACAGAGACCCCTGACGCCACGGCGCCCGCAAAAATCTCCTGATTTCGAAATCCCGAAGGAAAACTCATGACTGCAACCACCTTTCCGTCCGAACGCACCGTGGTCCTGACCGGCGCAGCGTCGGTCCGCGGCATCGGCCGCGCCGCCGCTGACCGTATGGCCAGCGAGGGATGGTCAATCGCCATCCTTGACATCAACGCGGAGGACGCCAAGGCTGCCGCAGCGGAGATCGGCGCCAACCGTGCCGTGAAGGCAATCGGCGTCGGCGCCGACGTGTCCGATGAGGCGTCCGTTGACCGTGCGATCACCGAGATCGAAGCCTCGCTTCCGCCGATCGTGGCCCTGGCCAACCTGGCCGGGATCAGCTCGCCGACGACGTTCATGGAAACCACCGTGGCGGAGTGGGACAAGGTGTTCGCCATCAACATGCGCGGAACGTTCATCGTTTCCCAGCGGGTTCTCAAGGGCATGATCGAGCGTAAGCTTGGCCGAATCGTGAGCATCTCCTCGATTTCCGCCCAGCGCGGCGGCGGCACGTTCTCGAAAGTGGCTTACAGCGCGACCAAGGCCGGAATCCTCGGGTTTACCCGCGCCTTGGCCCGCGAAGTCGGCGAGTTCGGGATTACGGTCAATGCGATTGCCCCCGGCCCGATCGACACCGACATCATGGGTGGAACCCTCACCGATGAGCGCAAGGCCCAGATGTCCGAGGGCATCATGATGGGCAGGGTGGGCACCCGCGAGGAAGTGGCCGCCCTTATCGCCTTCCTGCTCGGCCAGGACTCGGGCTACATCACGGCGGCCACGTATGACATCAACGGCGGCCTCCAGGTCTCCTAACCTGCCCGCACCTGACCTGAACGAACTGTTGCGCTATCACTCTTGGGCCTTAAAGTCCCGGAATGGTCACCCAAAGTGATAGCGCAACGGGTCAGAGATCCTTGCGGCACTGGGCGTGGCCGAGCTGGTAGAGCCCGTTCAGGTCGCCGGCGGCAAGCCCGTCCGGGGCGCCGATCTCCGGGTACATCAGCTGGGCCGGGTCATCCACATGCTCCAGGCCCATCACGTGGCCGAGTTCGTGCAGGATCACGGCCGTGGCATAGGCCGCACCCTCGGACCGGTCCAGGTCTTCCGCGATTTGCGGAGCGTCCAGTTCCAGGCTGCCGGTCACGAAGCTCTTGGGACCGTCGCCAAAACTGAAGTGGGTGCTGCCGCCGGTACCGATCACCGGGCCTTTGAGCTGCGGGGCCTGCTCCGGCGTGGTCCAGGCGATCAGCAGCGGTGCCCACCGGTCCCCGTAAAGATCCTTCTGGTAGGGCGCGCGGGTTGGCGACGGCGTCTCGGACGTGGGGCCGTCATTGATGAACTTGATTCCGGTGGCCTCCGAGATCGTCCGGATGGAGTCTTCCACGAGCCGGTCGGCGCCCTGCGGGGCCAGGGCGGCATTGATCACGTAGTGCAGCGGCCGGCACGGCGAATACCCCACCGGGGCGCCGTCGTCGTTCGTGGCGAGGAACTTGTACGACGTGCTGGCGGCCTCCGGTTTCCGGGGCGTGCCGAGGGGCTGGTCCTGCTCCTCGAGCCCCGGCGGGGGAGTGTCCGTTCGGTCCCCTCCGGCCGGCACAGCAGGCTGGCCGGACGCCTGGCCGGACCGCGGTGCCACCGGCAGGGCCCGGCCTGCGTTCTCTCCTGCGTCGTGTCCCGTTCCGCGGGAGACTTCGAAGAGTCCGGTGAATCGGGGGTCGCCGTAGACCAGTCCTGCCGTGAGGAAGGCCCCGCCGGCGATCACGGCGGCGGCGGCAAGGTTCCTGGCAACCCGCAGCGCCGTGGCGCCCCGGCTGTGCCGCGGCCCGCGGTCCCGAAATTCAGGACCTTCCACTAGCCAACCACGGCCCCAAAGGCCATGCCCAGCAAGTACGTCACGCCGGCTGCGCCCATGCCGATGGCCAGCTGGCGCAGGCCGCGGGTGGCCGGCGAGGTGCCCGAGAGCAGTCCCACGACGCCGCCGGTCAGCAGCAGTGCCAGGCCGACGAGGGACGCGGAAACCACCAGTGCGGCGATTCCCGTCATCCCCAGCAGGAAGGGAATGATGGGGATGATCGCGCCGGAGGCGAAGAAGCAGAAGCTCGACGCCGCCGCGCCCCACGCCGTGCCGACAGCCTCGTGCTGGTCCCCGCTTTCGGGCAGCTCCGGGCGCAGGGACAGGCTCGGATCGCAGTCGCAGTCCAGCAGGCCCATCCGCTCCGCGACGCGGTGCTCGGCGGCCTCCCGGGACATGCCGCGGGCCAGGTAGACAAGCAAGAGTTCGTTGTGCTCGATATCCAGCTGCGGCGCCGCCGCCAACGTGATCTGGGTGGGACGGGTGGCGGCGAGCAGCTCCCGCTGCGACCGCACGGAAATGAACTCGCCGGCCCCCATGGACAGTGCGCCGGCCAGCAGTCCGGCGACGCCGCTGAGGAGTACCACCTGGCTTCCCACGCCCGAGGCCGCCATGCCCATGACGAGGGACAGGTTGCTGACCAGCCCGTCGTTGGCGCCGAAGACGGCGGCCCGGAACGATCCCGCCAGCCGGTTGCGGCCCCGGGTGGCCAGTCCGCGGACCACTTCTTCATGGATCTGCTCGTCGGCGACCATGGCGGGGGTGGCGAAGGATTCAGTGGCGTAGGGCGAGCGGCCCTCCGCCCGCTGGGCCAGGGCCAGGACGAAGACCGAGCCAAAATGCCGGGCCAGGAAACCCAGGAACCGGCTCCGCAGTGAAGCATGCCGGTCCTTGCCGGCGTGCTCGCCCAGCAACTGGATCCAGTGCGCCTCATGGCGCCGCTCGGCCTCGGCCAGCGCCAGCAGGATGGCGCGCTCCTCGCCGGAGCGGTTCTGCGCCAGGTCCCGGTAGACGGCCGCCTCCGCACGCTCATCGGCGAGATACTGTCGCCAGCGCTTGATGTCCGCGGCGCTTGGAGCTGAACTGGAAGCTGAATTTGGTGCGGTGACGGGGGCCGCGCCGGGGGCAGGAGAGGCGTGAGGCGGGACGGGACGCGGGTCCGTGCTGCGGACCGAAGGGGCTTGTGCCGGGTGTGGCTGCGAAGAATCGTTGCAGTTCGATTCGGTGTGCTGAGACACGAAAAACTCCTGGGTTTGGTCGGGCGTGGTCCGGCCCCATTGCGACTCCAGAGTACCCCGTAATTCCGCGCTTTTTCGGCTGGCAGTCCTCAGCGCAAAGTTTAGGGAGGCCGCAATTGCCCTGCCGCGGCGGGGCCGTCCGCCGCTGCTTTCCGGCAACAATTGTGAGCCCTTGACCGTCCGTTTCCGCGGTGGTCGAATGAAATCCAGGGCGGGCTCCCCGGGGCCTTGCCACCACCGAAGCCGCATGGAGGTTGCATCATGGATAGCACCGCATCACACCCCATCCAGCCGGCCCGGGAGTCGCTCGAGTCCGATCCCGCCTACGATTACGCCGAGGACGCGCCCGTCAGTGATGCCGCGGAGACCGAGGAGGAGGAGATTCTCCAGGAGGCTGATCGGCTCGTTCCCCTGGACGCGGAGGACTTCTTGGGCGACGAGAAGCCGGTGGCGCCCCTGGAGGGGGAAGAATTCCTGGAGCCCGAAGAGAATGAATGATTCGCCAACGGCCTTAAAGTCCGACGGCGGTGCCTCCCTGCGAGGGGAGGCGCCGCCGTCGTTGATCCGCGGGAAGTAAACCAGCGGAAACTAGTGCACCGGGACGGTAATCGATTCGTCCTCGGATGCCTCGCCGGCAACCCGCCGCTTCCAGTTCTTCATGACCGCGGGATCCGTCGGCTTGGTGAGCAGCGACACCGCGATGTAGACGATCGCGGAGGCCGCCAGGCCGAAGTAGATCGGCTCGTTGGCGTAGATGCCGTCCAGCGGTACCTCGGCGTTGATCTCCAAGACGATCATCGTGCCGAGGGTAATGACTGAACCCACGGCCATGGAGGCCGCTGCTGCGTGACCGGTGCCGCGCTTCCAGACCAGGCCGCCGAGAATGGCCACAAGGAGGCCGCCGACCAGGATGTCGTAGGCGATGGTGAGCGCCGCGACTACATCCTTGGTGATAATGGCGATGACGATCGCCACGATGCCGAGCCCCAGGACCCACATGCGGTTGGCTTTGACGTCGTGTTCCGGGTTGTCCGTGTCTTCGGTGTTGATGTTCTTGCCGAACCAGCCGGCGACGAACGGCAGCACATCGGCGCGGGCCACGGTGGCGGCAGCGATCAGTGCGCCGGAGGCAGTGGACATCATGGCGGCGACGGCCGCAGCGAGCACCAGGCCGCCGATGCCGATCGGCAGGATCTGCGTGGCGACCTCGGCGTAGACAACGTCCTTGCCGAGGTTGGCGACGTCGATGTCCGGCAGCGCGACGCGGGCGCCGAGGCCGATGAGGGCGCCGGCCGCACCGTAGAGAATGCAGTAGACGCCGGCCGTGGCGCCGCCCCAGCGGGCAACTGTCGGGGTCTTGGCGGTGAAGACGCGCTGCCAGATGTCCTGGCCGATCAGCAGTCCGAGGGTGTAGACCACAAAGTACGTGATGATCGTCTGGACGCCGATGCCGTCAATCTGGAAGAAGCTGGCGTCAACACGGGCGCGGATGCCGTCGAGTCCGCCGGCGGCGTTGAGCGTGAACGGCAGCATCAGGACGAAGATACCGACCGTCTTGATGACGAACTGGACCTGGTCCGCCAGGGTGATGGACCACATGCCGCCGATTGTCGAGTAGACCAGCACGATCGAGCCACCGACGGCGATGGCGAGGGCGCGGTCCCAGCCGAAGAGCACCACGAAGATGGTGGCGTACGCGCTGGTGGAGGTGGCGCACAGCATCAGCGTGTAGGCGAGCATGACGATGCCCGAAGTCTGCGTGGACTTGGTCCCATAACGCAGGGTCAGCATCTGCGAAACCGTGTAGATCTTGAGCTTCTGGATGGTGGGGGCGAAGAGCAGGCTCAGCAGCAGGACGCCGGCGCCGATTGCGACCACGAGCCACATGCCGGAGATGCCGAACTTGTAGCCCAGGCCCACGCCGCCGACTGTCGAAGCGCCGCCCAGGACGACGGCGGCCATGGTGCCGGTGTAGAGGAACGGGCCGAGGCGTCGGCCGGCGACGAGGAAGTCGCTATTGTTCTTGGTGCGGGACTTGCCCCACCATCCGAACGCCAGCATGGCGGCCAGGTACACCACCACGATTGCGATGTTGACGAAACTTGCGTCCATTAGGGGCTCCTTGGAGCTGGTTGGCAGCGGATGCGCGTTGCCGGGCCTCAACAGTGTGTTCGGCAAGGCTGCTGCTGCGTGAAGTGGTTGGAGGAGGATGTCCGTCGGACCCTCCGGTATTGCCCAATAGGCAACACATGTTGCCAAAAAGAGTATGTTGTGACCCCGGTAACAGTCAAGGCGCAACGCGTGCCGCCGCCGCATCCGCGTCACGAAGGCCCGCTCCCGCTAGGATTGCTCCAATGATGGGGCCAAGCGGCCGGCCGTGAAAGGTTCCTAAATGAAGGCTCTACCAGTTGAACCGAGCAACGTTCCCGTTGCCATCGGTTCGCGGATCCGCGCCGCCAGGCAGTCGCAGCGGCTCACCATCGAACAGGTCGCAGACGCCACCGGCCTCACCAAGGGATTCCTGAGCCGGGTCGAGCGGGACCTCACGTCGCCCTCGGTGGCCTCCCTGGTGACGCTGTGCCAGGTCCTGTCCATCTCGATCGGCGACCTCTTTGCCGCCCCCGAAACGCACCTCACGAAGCAGAACGAGGGACCCCGCATCTCCCTCGGCGGCGAGGGGATTGTGGAGCGGCTGCTGACCGCCCGCTCCGAGCGCCGCGTCCAGATCATCCAGGCGGTGATCGAGCCGCGCGGGCGCGGCGAGTCCGAACTCTATGCCGTGGACTGCGACGTCGACGTCCTGCACGTGGTCAAGGGAAGCATCCGGCTGATCCTGACAAATGAGGAATTCGAACTCAGCACCGGTGACACCGTGACGTTCCCGGGCCGGGAGCCCCACACCTGGGTCAATCCCACCGACGACGCCGTCGAGGTGCTGTGGGTGCTGGTGCCCGCCGCCAGCCGCTGAGGCCAGGACCGGCCCGCCTGCCTTCCAGTGCCAGGCTTCCTGCCGTGGCGCTCCTTCCCGGTTGCCAAGCGAACGAGGGCTGCGGGCCGGCCCCCGGTCCCGGAATTTAGCGGGCGGTCCGGGGTGTGCCCGGAGGCAAGTGGGCAGGAACGTCACTGAAAGCTGCGCGGGGTCCGGCTCCGCACGGCCCGAATTTCGGCGATGACACGCTCCGGCTCAAACCAGATGTGCTCCGGCATGTACCTCAGCACGGCAAACCCGTTGACCGTGGAGGCGTTGTTTCGTCCCAGGTCCCGGCGCATCGCCTCGCGGTCGGAGTGGAAGGCGTAGCCGTCCACTTCCACAATGAGGTATCCCTCAATGAGGAAGTCGACCCGGCCGATTCCCGGAAGCTGGACTTGGGTGTCGAAGCCGATTCCGTTTGCTGTGAAGAGATGCTGGGCGTCGACCTCCACGATTGACTCGGCGCGTAAATCCAGCTGCCGCAGGGCCTGGAGTACCGGCCCCGACCGGTCGCCGATGAGCTGGGCCTTCAGCAATTCCAGGGGAATGCCATGTAAGCGCATGGCTGATGTCGCCAGAGCTGTTGATGCGGGCGGCGTCAAACACGACAGGGCATGCAGCGCAACGTCCTCGACCGCGGCCACTGGCAGTTCGACAGGACCATCGAACCTGATGGTCCGGTGCCTGATGAAGCCGGTTCCGTGGCCGTGGTTGCAGGCCAAATGATGCTGGGCCGGAATTTCCCTAAGCCACAGGCCGTAGTGCCCGGCCGCACTGGCGCAGGTGACGCGGGCATTGTGCCGAATGGCCGCAGCGAGCTCCGACCGGCACTCGGGAAGCATGAACACTCCTCGCCGGGGTTGGCGCGCCCCCGCCCTCGTCAGCCCGGCGATGTCGGTCCGCGAGTATCCCGCGACCAAGAACTGGCCGGTCCGGGCGACTCCGCCGAGTTGTGCAAGGTAGTTGATGGGGTCCATGTCGCCAGTCCACGGCATCGGCCTGGGCTGTGGAAGGCGGCAATGCGCCTATGTGGGCATGGGGACATCGGGCTGTGCCGGCAATTCCGCGGTTTGCGCCCCGTCCGCCGGCGTTGGCTGCGTTCCTTCCCGGTTGCCCGGCGCTGGGCGGCTCCGTGGCGGGCAAGAACAGCTGAATCCGGGTGCGGGACCAGGATGGGCTTGGAAGTAACCGGGAAGGAACGTCGGCCCGCCCGCCGCCCGCGGCCTTGGTGAGACGTACGTCACATCCCGGAAATCTGCCGGAAACGGCAATTTAATGCCCGGGGCCCCCGCGTAACGTGCCGGCAAGAATCGGAAGGCTTTCCCGAAACACGTCGTGGGTAGCGTCATCTGCGGGGGGACGTACAACAGTCCCAACGTCACATGGTCTCGCCGAATCGGCGCCCTCGAAGCGCCGGCACTCGAGGAAGGCTCCCGCTATGAAGTTCTCTGTGCTAGCAATAGGAATGGCAGTAGATCCGCAGGTCCTTGACCCCGGATCGACCGCGTGGATGCTCACGGCATCCGCCCTGGTCCTCCTGATGACCCCCGGGCTTGCGTTCTTCTACGGCGGGCTCGTCAGAATGAAGTCCGTCCTCAACATCATGATGATGAGCTTCGGCGCCATGGGCGTGGTGGCCGTCGTCTGGGCCCTGTGGGGCTACGGCCTGGCCTTCGGCCCGGACGCGTTGGGCGGATTCGTCGGGGATCCCTTCACTAATTTCGGCCTGAGCGGGCTGACCACCAGCATCGGCACCAAGGCGGCAGGCCTGCCAGACATGATCTTCGTCGGCTTCCAGGCCACGTTCGCCATCATCACGGTCGCGCTCATCAGCGGGGCGGTGGCCGAACGCGTCAGGTTCGGACCCTGGCTGCTCTTTGCCGCCCTCTGGGTCACACTCGTCTACGCGCCGATCGCGCACTGGGTCTGGGGCGGCGGCCTCTTTGGACCCACCGGCATCATCGGCAGCAAGATCTCGGCCCTCGACTTCGCCGGCGGTACGGTCGTCCACATGAACGCCGGCATCGCCGGACTCATGCTGGCGGTGGTTCTGGGCAAGCGGCTCGGCTTCATGAAAGACCCCAACATCCGCCCGCACAACCTGCCGTTCGTCATGCTCGGCGCGGGACTGCTCTGGTTCGGCTGGTTCGGCTTCAACGCCGGCTCGGAACTCGCCGCCGACGCCACGGCCGCCCTGGCCTGGACCAATACGCTGCTTGCCACCAGCGCCGCCCTGCTGGGCTGGCTGCTCGTGGAGCGGCTGCGCGACGGGCATGCCACATCGCTCGGAGCCGCCTCGGGCGCCGTCGCGGGTCTCGTGGCAGTCACCCCGGCCTGCGGCTTCATCGACCCCGTCGGGGCAATCCTGATCGGCGCGATCGCCGGAGTGGTCTGCGCGCTGGCCATCGGGCTGAAGTTCAAGATCGGACTCGACGACTCCCTGGACGTCGTGGCTGTGCACTTCGTAGGCGGCCTGTGGGGGACCCTTTCCCTCGGCTTCTTCGCACTCCCGTCCGCCAAGACCGGCGGCGGCCTCTTCTACGGCGGCGGCCTGGCGCAGTTCTGGCCCCAGTTCCTCACCGCGCTGATTGTCACGGCCTGGAGCGCCGCCATGACCACCCTGATTGGCTTCGCGATCCACAAGAGCATCGGCATGCGCGTTTCCGAGGCCGACGAGCTCTCCGGCATCGACGTGACGGAGCACGCCGAAACGGCGTACGAACTCCTCATGGTCGGCGGCAGCTTCCACCCCGGTGACCCGCATGCCAGGACAGATGCCGCCGGGGCCCACGTCCAGACCGAAGCCCAGGCCCAAGCCCACGCCCCGGCCGAAGGCGAAGCCGCGCGCGGCAAGGTGTCGAAATGAAACTCGTGACAGCCATTGTGCGGCCGGAGCGGGTTGACGCCGTCAGCGCGGCGCTGGAGCGGTCCGGAGTCAACGGCCTGACCGTGAGCCAGGCCAGCGGCTACGGCCGCCAACGCGGCCACACCGAGGTGTACCGGGGCGCCGAGTACAGCTCCGACCTGCTGCCCAAAATGCGGCTGGAAGTCCTGGTCAACGAGGACGCCCTCGCCGCCGTCGTGGCTGCCATTGAAGAGGGCGGACGCACGGGCGGCTTCGGGGACGGCAAGATCTGGATCATGGATGTGCGGGACGCCGTCCGCGTCCGGACAGGGGAGCGGGGCGCCTCTGCCATCGCGTGAGGCCACGGGAAGCGCCATTGGTAAACAAATGATGCGCAATGAGAAACTTCGAGTGTATGATGGCTGTCACAACCGTCGGTCAATCCTCGAAGGAGAGGCTTCTTTTGGAAGAGCTGCGCATCGAGGCCAATGGCAACCTTGGCCCCATCGATTCATCCCGCGTCCCACGCTACGCCGGGGCTGCCACCTATGCCCGCCTGCCGCGCCTGGACCAGGTGGCCAAGGCTGACGTCACGGTGGTCGGCGTGCCGTTCGACTCCGGCGTCTCCTACCGCCCCGGCGCCCGCTTCGGGTCCAACCACATCCGCGAGGCCAGCCGCCTGCTGCGGCCCTACAACCCGGCGTGGGACGTCAGCCCCTTCGAGAACATCCAGGTTGCCGACGCCGGCGACATGGCGGTCAACCCGTTCAACATCAACGACGCCATCGAAACCATCCAGCAGAACGCGCTGGACCTGACGGCGTCCGGCAGCAAGCTGGTGACCCTCGGCGGCGACCACACCATCGCCCTGCCGCTGCTGCGCGCCGCCGCCGAGCGCGCCGGCGGCCCCATCGCCATGCTGCACTTCGATGCGCACCTGGACACCTGGGACACCTACTTCGGCGCCGAATACACCCACGGCACCCCCTTCCGCCGCGCCGTCGAGGAAGGCATCCTGGACACCGAGGCCATCAGCCACATCGGCACCCGCGGTCCGCTCTACGGCAAGAAGGACCTCGACGACGACCACCGCTTCGGCTTCGGCATCGTCACGTCCTCGGATGTCTACTACCAGGGCGTCCTGGAGACGGTGGCCAAGGTCCGGGACCGGATCGGGAACCGTCCGCTCTACATTTCGGTGGACATCGACGTCCTTGACCCCGCGCACGCCCCGGGCACCGGCACACCGGAAGCCGGCGGCCTCACCAGCCGCGAACTGCTGGAAATCATCCGCGGGTTCCGCGGCATGAACCTGGTCGGCGCCGACGTCGTCGAGGTTGCCCCGGCGTACGACCACGCCGAGATCACCGGCGTGGCCGCAAGCCATGTCGCCTACGAACTCGTGACCCTGATGGCGGACCTCGCCGTCGAAGGGGACCGCTTCGGCGCCCCGAACGGCTACGCGGCCCAGGCCCTCGGCCAGGAATCCCGCCGCCCCGCCGGCTTCGGCTCCTCTGTGGCTTCGCCGGTGGCTTCGCGATGACCGGCGTGCGCAACGGCGGAGACCTCGTCGTCGAGACCCTCGAGGCGCTTGGCGCCAAGACGGTCTTCGGCATCCCGGGCCAGCACGCCCTGGGCCTGTTCGATGCCATGGGCCGCGGAAACCTGCACTTCGTCTCCTCCCGGGTCGAGAACAACTCGGCCTTCGCCGCGGACGGGTACTCCCGCGCCACCGGCGAGGTCGGCGTCCTGTTCCTCTCCACCGGCCCGGGCGCGCTAACGTCCCTGGCCGGGCTGCAGGAGGCCTATGCCACCGGCGTGCCCATGGTGGTCGTGGCGAGCCAGATTCCGCTCGATGGCCTTGGCGCCCGCCGCAAGGGCATGCTGCACCAGCTCGATGACCAGAAGGCCTCGGCCGCGAACGTCACCAAGTCCCAGCGGCTGATCCAGCACGCCTCCGGCATCCCCTCGGCCATCCAGGACGCCTGGACCGAGGCGATCTCCTCGCCGCAGGGCCCGGTCTGGCTGGAAATCCCGCAGAACGTGCTGCTGGACCCGATCATGGTGCCTCCCGTGGAGGACGCCCTCGCCGAAGCGGCCGACAACCCGCCCCGGGTGGAGCTGGTCCGCGAAGCCGTCAAATGGCTCTCGACGGCGGAACGTCCCGCCATCATCGCCGGCGGCGGTACCCGCCGCGGCCGGGCCGAGAAGTCGCTGCTCTCGATTGCGGAGAAGCTGCGGGCGCCGGTCATCTGCACACCCGGCGGCAACGGCGCGTTCCCGTGGAACCACGAGCTCTCGCTGCAGTCCTGGATCGAGGACCAGCACATGACGGACGTGCTGCAGGACGCCGACGTGCTGATCGTCATCGGCTCCTCTCTGGGCGAGGTCACCTCCAACTACTTCACCTTTGAACCGCGCGGGCGGATCATCCAGATCGACGCCGAACCCCGGGTCCTGGAGTCCAACCGCCCTGGCCTCGGCATCCGGGCGGACGCCGGTCAGGCCCTCGCCGCCCTCGACTCTGCCCTCGATGCCGCCCTGACGGAGCCGTATGGCGAACGCGCCGACTGGCACGGCACCACTCCCGAAGCCCTGGTCAAGGACACCCTGGCCAAGGTCACCGCCCGGCTCGAGTCGCAGGACCTCGGCAAGGAACTGAAGTTCATGGCCGATATCCGCGAGGCAGTTCCCGCGGCGATGCAGACGTTCTGGGACATGACCATCTCCGCCTACTGGGGCTGGAGCTGCTGGGACGCCCGCGAGGGCCAGTTCCACTCCGCCCAGGGCGCCGGCGGGCTGGGCTTCGGCTTCCCCGCGGCGATCGGCGGCGCCGTCGGGCTGGAAACCACCGGGGCGCCCGGCAGTTCGGCCCGGGTGCTGGCCGTCTCCGGCGACGGCTCGGCCATGTACTCCATCTCCGAGCTCGCCACCGCCAAGCAGCACAACGTCCCGGTCACCTGGCTGATCGTGGACGACGGCGGCTACGGCATCCTGCGCGAATACATGGTGGGCGCCTTCGGCAAGGCCACGGCCACCGAGCTCGCCCGGCCCGACTTCGTCAAGCTGGCCGAGGCCTTCGGCGTCCCGGCCGTCCGGGTGGCCCCCGAGGACGTCGGGGATGCCCTGAAGGCAGGCTTCGCCGCGGACGGCCCCAACGTCGTCGTCGTCGAGACCCTGCTCAAGATGTTCGGACCCACCCACCTGGCCACCTAGTCGGCCGGGCGAGGCCGCCCAAAAAAGCACAACACACAGCGGACCGGCAGGGTCCGCCCCTCACCGCGAGGGGCGGACCCGGCCGGTCCGCGTTTGTCTTTAAAGTCCCCTTTCAGCGCCCCCTTGGGGCCCGTCCGGCACCCCTCTCAAGAGAGTTAGTTTCCCGAAGTAACCAATTTGGGATATAGTTGCCTTGGGCAAACAAAAGAGGGGTGTCCACTTATGTCAGTTGAATCCAACGCTGCAGCCAAACTCGTCTACCAGATCTTCGACCTCCAGCGCGCCGTCCGCTGTGTTGCCGCCGCCAGCCTGCGCGGGCAGGACACAGGAGTGGCGCTTCAGGGCGTTCTTCGCTTTGTGGGGGAGGGCGAATCCCGGGCCACGCATCTTGCGGAGCGGCTGGGAGTCAGCGCTCCGGTCCTCAGCCGGCACATCGCCGAACTCGAGGAGCACGGCTATGTTGTCCGCCGGCCGGACCCCGAGGACGGCCGCGCGCAGCTGATCGCCCTGTCCGCCACCGGCGCGGAGAAACTGCGTGTCATCGAGGACCAGCGGACGGCCGCCCTCCAGGGCCTGCTGCAGGACTGGAGCCAGGACGACGTCGAACTGACGGCGCGCACCCTCGAAAAACTTGCTGAGTCCCTCAGGACTTCAGCCCGGGCAACGACGGCCGGACCCACGAATACGACCGAAATTGTTGAGGAGTAGATATATGGCTAGCCACGCTGCCGCCACGGGACAGGACGCTGCGCAGTTAAGCGCTGCCTCGCCGGACCTTCCGCCGAGGGCGCCCCGGGCATCCCACCCTGCCGCGGAACCTGCGGCGATGACCCACCGCCAGATCATGGAGGCGCTCACCGGGTTGCTGGCGGCGTTCTTCACTGCCATCCTGAGCAGCACGATCGTTGCCAACGCACTGCCCACCATCATGTCCGAGCTCAAGGGCACCCAGACGGACTTCGCCTGGGTGATTACTGCGGCGCTCCTGGCCAACGCGGCCACCACGCCGATCTGGGGCAAGCTGGCGGACCTCTTCAACAAGAAGGTCCTTGTCCAGCTGAGCATCGTGATCTTCGTGGCCGGCTCCGTGATGGCGGGCCTGTCCGAGACCATCCCGCTGCTGCTCACCGCCCGCGTCATCCAGGGCATCGCCATGGGCGGGCTCACCGCCCTGGCCCAGGCCATCATCGGCTCCATGATCCCGCCCCGCGACCGCGGAAAATACTCCGGCTACATGGGCGGCGTTATGGCCGTGGGCACAGCCGGCGGCCCGCTGCTCGGCGGCTTCATTGTCGACAGCCCGCTGGGGTGGCGCTGGACCTTCTTCGTCTGCGTCCCGCTCGCGGTGGTGGCGCTCATCCTGCTGCAGGTCACCCTGAAAATCCAGCACGTCAAGCGGCCCGCCAAGATCGACTGGCTCGGTTCCATCCTGTTGACCTCCGGCGTC
The DNA here is from genome assembly GCA_046727115.1 of Actinomycetota bacterium. Classification (GTDB taxonomy): domain Bacteria; phylum Actinomycetota; class Actinomycetes; order Actinomycetales; family Micrococcaceae; genus Arthrobacter. The sequence goes on from JBKPBZ010000298.1 coordinate 16,959, forward strand.
AGCCTGCTGCTCATCTGGGTCTCCTTCGCCGGCAACCCGGACTACTACGACTGGTGGTCCTGGCAGTCCGTCGCCATGGTGGGCGGCGGCGTCCTGCTCCTGGGTCTGCTGGTGCTGGTGGAATCCCGGGTGGCCCAGCCCATCATCCCGCTCAACATCATCTCGGAGCGGACCACCGCCCTCGCGATCCTCGCCTCGGTGGCCGTTGGCGTGGGCATGTTCGGCTCCTCGACATTCCTTGGCCAGTACTTCCAGGTGGCACGCGGTGCCACCCCCACCGAGGCGGGCCTGCTCACGCTGCCCATGATCGCCGGCAACCTGATCGGTTCGGTCGCCTCCGGCATGCTCATCAGCCGCACCGGCAAGTGGAAGCGGTACCTGGTGGCCGGCGCCGTCTTGCTGATCGGCGGGCTCGGCCTGGCCGGCAGCATGGACCACACCACTGACCTGTGGCTGACCGGTATCTACACCGCCATCCTCGGCGTGGGCCTGGGCCTGCTGATGCAGAACCTCGTGCTCGCCGTCCAGAACACGGTCCAGGCCAAGGACATTGGTACTGCCAGCGCCTCCGTTGCCTTCTTCCGGTCCGTCGGCGGAGCAATCGGAGTCTCGGTCCTCGGCGCCGTGCTGGGCAACCGGGTCAAGGAGCTCGTGGTGGAGGGGCTCGCCTCCGCCGGAATCCAGGTTCCGGCCGGATCTGCCGGTGCAACCATGGACCTCAAAGACATGCCGGCGCCGATCCGGGACATCATGCGGGCCGCCTACGGTGACGCGATCGCCGAGGTCTTCCTGATTTCTGCGATCATCGGCCTCGTGGCGCTGGTTGCCATCCTGTTCATCAAGGAACGCCCGCTGCGCCGCACCGTCGATGTCCGTCCGGAACCTGCCGAGCAAGCAGGGGACGCCGCCACCGATGCCGCTGTGGCCGTTTCCGGGGGAGCTGCGGCAACGGCTTTGGGGAATTCCGGGAACGACGCCGTCGGGGCAGCTGCGTCCGACGGCGGCACCGGCATCGTGGACCTGGACCGGGAATTCATCGAGGTACTCAGCCGGGAGCGCGCCGAATCCCGTTTCCCGGATGCCGCCCGCCGGGAAGCCGACCTTGGCTTCGGGGCCAGCCTTGGTTCCGGCCAGGATTCCGCTCTCGCGGAGTCCGGTGCTGCGGAGTTCGGTGCTGCGGAGTTCGGTAAGGACCGGGCCGCCGAGAGGGAAGGTGCCCGGCAGCGGGCCAGGACCTTGGTGGCCGAGAACCGGACCGACGTCGCCGACGTCGTACCCGTGCTGCTGCAGACCCAGCATCTGCTGGCGGAGCAGCAGCTCCAACTGGCGGACGCGCTGCGCGCTGTGTATGAGCAGGCCGCAGAGCAGCGAGCGATCGCCGCGGAACAGGCCCGGGTTGCCGACGAGCTTACGGTCCTGCGCCGGCAGCTTGCCAAGGAGCGCAAGATGCAGCGCGCGGCGGCCGACTACATCGCCACGCACGGCCGGCACCGCACCGAGTAGCGCCGGTTTACAGTGCCGGACCGTCTAGCGCCGGACTGTGCAGTACCGGACCGTACAGCGCCGGATCGTGCACCGCCGGCGCCGGACCCCAGAGGCCCCGCGGCCGCCCAGGCGCAGCCGCGGGGTCTCTGCGCAGCTGGCCTTCGGACCTGCGTTTGCGCCGCAGGGCCGCTGAGGGGCTACGGGCAGAGGTTAAGTACGTCGTTTGGATGATATTCGGTGTCCCGTGTTCCACGCGGGCGGGGGATTTCGTAGAGTTGGGTGGCTAATGGCTGTCGGTCCCTTGGGCTAGTCTCCAATCAGCTCTCCAATGACCTTGTTTTGTTCGGTTTTCATTCAGCGTTGTTCGGTTTTCGTTCGGTTTTCGTATTTTTCAGTCTTCGTAAGGACTCGTGGGCATGCTCGTCACTCTCATGCGGCGCTATTCAAAGCCGTATCTGCCGTACATCGCGGCTGTGGTCATCTTTCAATTGGCTTCGACCATCGCGGCGTTGTACCTTCCCAGCCTCAATGCCCAGATCATCGACGAGGGCGTCTCCCGCGGCGACACGGACTACATCTGGCGCACCGGCGGGGTCATGCTCGGCGTCTCCCTGATCCAGGTGGCTACGGCGATCGCCGGCGTCTACTTCGGTTCGAAGGCGGCGATGGCGTTTGGCCGCGACCTGCGCCGCGGAGTCTTCCGCAAGGTCAGCAGCTTCTCGGCCCGGGACGTCAACCTCTTCGGCGCCCCCACCCTGATCACACGCGGCACCAACGACGTGCAGCAGGTCCAGATGCTCATGCTCATGGCGTTGAACTTCATGGTGGCCACGCCCATCATGTGCATCGGCGGGATCTTCATGGCCCTGCGCGAGGACCTTAACCTGTCCTGGCTCGTCTGGGTATCTGTGCCCCTGCTCGTCGTGGTGGTGGGTTACCTTGTGGTCCGCCTCATGCCGCTCTTCCGTTCCATGCAGGAGAAGATCGACCGGCTCAACGGCATCCTCCGCGAGCAGATCATCGGCATCCGCGTGGTCCGCGCCTTCGTGCGCGAACCCCACGAGGCCGAGCGCTTCGGTGCGGCCAACAAGGACCTCACCGACGTCTCGCTGAAGATCGGTTCCTTGTTCGTGCTGATGTTCCCGGCCATCGGCATGATCCTGCACGTCTCCACGGCCGCCGTGCTGTGGTTCGGCGGCCAGCGCGTCGATGCCGGCGAGATGCAGGTCGGCTCGCTGACCGCCTTCCTCCAGTATCTCTTGCAGATCCTCATGGCCGTCATGATGGGCACCTTCATGGCCATGATGATTCCCCGCGCCTCGGTCTGCGCCGACCGGATCGGTGAAGTGCTCGACGTCGAACCCTCCATCCACGAATCGCTCACCCCGGTGGCGCCGGCCGCACGGGCCGGTCGCGTCGAATTCCGCAACGTGACTTTCGCCTACCCCGGGGCCGAGGCCCCCGTGCTGAGCAACATCAGCTTCACGGCAGAGCCCGGACAGACTGTGGCGATCATCGGCTCCACAGGGGCCGGCAAGTCGAGCCTGCTTGCCCTGCTGCCGCGGCTCTACGACGCCGAATCGGGTGAGGTCCTGCTCGACGGCGTCCCCGTCACCCAGCTGGACCGGGCCCAGATCACGCAGCGGGTGGCCATGGTGCCGCAACGGCCCTACCTGTTCTCCGGAACCATTGAGCACAACCTGCGGTTCGGCAAGCCCGAGGCCACGGATACGGAGCTGTGGGAGGCCCTGACCGTCGCCCAGGCGGCGGACTTCGTGCGCGAAAAGAAGGGCGGCCTGGCATCGCGGATCGCCCAGGGCGGCACCAACGTCTCCGGCGGCCAGCGGCAGCGGCTGTGCATCGCCCGCGCCCTCGTCACCGAACCCAAGGTCTTCCTCTTCGACGACTCGTTCTCTGCCCTTGACGTCGCCACCGATGCCAGGCTCCGCCGCGCGCTCAAGGCCAAGACGGCCGATGCCACGGTGATCATCGTCGGCCAGCGCGTGTCCACCATCGCCGATGCGGACCAGATCCTAGTGCTGGACAACGGCAGGATCGTGGACCGCGGAACACATGAGGAACTGTTGGAAAGCTCCAGCACCTATCAGGAAATCGTCGAATCCCAGCTGAGCGCGGAGGCAGTGGCATGAGCACCAACGAGAAAATCTCCACCACACCCGCCAAGGCAACCGACACCACCACGGCCGGTACGGCCGGAACCGAACTGATGGACGACGACTTCATCGAGGAGGAGTACACGCCCGGCGAAGCCGACGGCGGCATGTTCGGCGGTGTGCCGGCCAAGAAGGCCCAGCACTTCTGGCCCTCGGCCAAACGGCTCATGGGGCTGCTGAAACCCGAGCGCGCCGGCATCATCGTCGTGCTCGCCATGGTGACGGTCGCCGTCGTCCTCAACGTCATTGCCCCGAGGATCCTGGGCCAGGCCATGGACGTGATCTTCGCGGGAGTGGTGGGCAAGCAGCTCCCGGCCGGTGCCACCAAGGACCAGTTCATCGAGGGACTGCGTTCCCAGGGCCAGAACAACTTCGCCGACATGCTGGCCAAGATGGACGTGGTGCCGGGCACTGGCATCGACTTCCAGAAGCTCGCATTCCTGATCAGCGTGGTGCTGGTGATGTACTTCGTCGCCAACATCTTCCTGTGGCTCCAGGGCTACGTCCTCAACGTCCTCGTCATGCGCGTTGTCCGTAACCTGCGCGATGACACCGAGAAGAAGCTCAACAAGCTCCCGCTGAACTACTTCGACACCCGCCAGCGCGGGGACATCCTCTCCCGCGTCACCAACGACGTCGACAACATCCAGCAGGCCCTCCAGCAGGCCTTCGCGCAGCTCGTGAACTCGGCCCTGACGGTCGTCGGGATCGTCATCATGATGTTCATCGTCTCCTGGCAGCTGGCCCTGATCGCGCTCGTCGCCCTGCCGCTCTCCGGCGTGGCCGCCGGCATCATCGGCGCCCGCAGCCAGAAGCTCTTCGCCGCCCAGTGGAAGAACACCGGTGAGCTCAACGGCCAGATCGAGGAATCGTTCTCCGGCCACGACCTGGTCCGCGTGTTCGGCCGCGACGCCGACATGCTGGCCCGCTTCGACGAGCGCAACGAGGAACTCTACAAGGCCAGCTTCGGGGCCCAGTTCGTCTCCGGCATGATCATGCCGGTCATGCAGTTTGTCTCCTACCTCAGCTATGTGGGGATCGCCGTCGTCGGCGGGCTGCGCGTGGCCTCGGGCGCCATGAGCCTGGGCGACGCCACCGCGTTCATCCAGTACTCGCGCGAGTTCACCCAGCCGCTGGGCCAGATGGCCGGCATGGCCAACATGCTGCAGTCCGGTGTCGCCTCCGCCGAGCGGGTCTTCGAATTCCTCGACGCCGACGAACAGGACGCCGAGACCGCCACCGAGCACCTCCCGGCGAAGACGGACGGGCACGTCGAATTCCAGCACGTCACCTTCAGCTACACGCCGGACAGGCCGCTGATCGAGGACCTGTCCTTCACGGCCGAACCCGGACACACGGTGGCGATCGTGGGACCGACCGGGGCCGGCAAGACCACCCTGGTCAACCTCGTGATGCGCTTCTACGAACTCAACGCCGGCAGCATCACCCTGGACGGGGTGGACATCACCAGGCTGAGCCGTTCGGAGCTGCGCGCCAAGGTGGGCATGGTGCTGCAGGACGCCTGGCTGTTCGGCGGCACCATCTACGAGAACATCCGCTACGGCAAGCTGGACGCCACCGAGGACCAGATCATGGCCGCGGCCAAGGCCACGTTCGTGGACCGCTTCGTCCGCGCGCTGCCGGACGGCTACAACACAGTCATTGACGAGGAAGGCAACAACGTCAGCGCCGGCGAAAAACAGCTGATCACCATTGCCCGGGCCTTCGTGGCTAACCCGTCGCTGCTGATCCTGGATGAGGCCACGAGCTCCGTGGACACCCGCACCGAAGCCCTGGTCCAGAAGGCCATGGCCGCGTTGCGCACCGAGCGCACCAGCTTCGTCATCGCCCACCGCCTCTCCACCATCCGGGACGCGGACACCATCCTCGTCATGGAGGACGGGCAGATCGTCGAGCAGGGCCGGCACGCCCAGCTGCTGGCCATGGAGGGCGCGTATTACCGGCTGTACATGTCCCAGTTCGCCGGCGAGGACGCGGACGCGGCCTTGCTGGATCCCGCGGAGGACCCGACGGCGGTGCGCAGCTGAGCGCCGTCGGGTCCCAAGCCGGGGAAGGCCCCGCCGGGGAGGGTGCAGCCGGGGAGGTCGCCGCACAGAGTGCCGGGGAGCGTGCCGGCACGGAACCGCGGCGCCTCGAGGTCGAGGTGCCGATGCGCTGGAGCGACATGGATGCATACGGGCATATCAACAACGTCCAGATTGTCCGGATCCTGGAGGAAGCACGGATCGCGGCGTTCGGGCCGCCCCGGGGCCCCGGGCTGCCCGGAATCGAACCCCGCGTGTCGCTCTTCAACGAAATCCCGGAAGGGACGCTGGCGCTCGTGGTCGAGCACAAGATCAGGTACGTCAGGACGCTGGAATACCGGAACGTGCCCGCCGTCGTCCAGCTGTGGATCGGGGCGGTCAAGGGCGCCAGCTTCGACATCCACTACCTGGTGCAGGATCCCGTCACGCGGGAGGACTGCGTCCGGGCCACAAGCCACCTGGCATTCGTCAATGAGGCAACCGGTCGGGTGCTGCGGCTGACGCCGGAGCAGAAGGAGCGGCTGGCCCCGTACACCCGCACCCACCCGGTCCCATAGCCACTAGCCTCTACCACCGTGCCGGTGCGGCTCCTACAATGAACAACCCCGGACGTTCTAAGGAGGCGTGGTCGTTGTGAACATGGGCAAGAACATGCACAAGAGGCACACCCGCAAGAAGAATTGGAAAGAACTCTCGCCGACGGCGCGGTTCGGAACCATCGTCGCGGCCACCGTTCAGCTGACGCTGCTCATTGCTGCCCAGACGGACATCACCCGGCGGCCGGCCAACGAGATCAGGGGCAGCAAAGCGCTGTGGCGGTTTGCCACCTTTGTGAACTTCATTGGCCCGGCAACGTATTTCACCGTCGGCGTGAAGCGGCGGCCGGCCGCAAAGTAGGGGTAGCGGTCCGACTGGCTGCGGTCTACTGAACGGTAGCTTTGGGGCCGGCGTTAAATGCGCGCGTTCAGTTTAAGCCTGTAAATTGAACGTATGACCCCAGCCAAGAAGCCTGCCCTGCACCGTGCCCTCGGTATCTCCAAGGAGATAGAAGACGCGGCGTGGTTCGTGCTGGGGCCCGGGTTGCTGGGTAAGGCGTCCGCCTTGGACGGCCGCACCAAAACCTGGTCAGTCCAGGCCGCCGCGGAGTTGCTGGAACGCCTTGAACGCGGTGTTCCCGATCCCAAGGCGCCGATGATGACCAACCTGCGCCAGAACCTGGAAGATGCCACCCGCGGGGCGAAGCAACTGGCCGTAGAGCTGCTCTTCCTGCAGTCCCTGCCGCTGGCCCACGAGGTCAAGTCGCTGAAGGTCAAGCGGGCCCGCGTTGCCGAGGCGGCGTCCTGGCTGGAGCCGCCGCTGGAGCTCCCCGACGAGCTCTACGCGGGGATGACGGACCACGGCGTGATCCGGGACCGCACCGCGGAATTCAACTGGACCATCTGGGACCACCTGAAATGGCTCTGCCGCTTCGTGCAGCACGTCGCACAGCGGCCGGCCCACGTCGTCCAGGCCGCCGTCAAGGATCCGCTGGCCTTCCACCGGCTGGTCGCCGGGACCCCGGATGACCAGCCGGCCATCCGCCGCAGCATTGAGTTCCTGGTCTGGCCCAGCTACTTCGAACCCGTTGTGGCCGACGTCGAACGGCAGGAGATCCGCGACGCCTTTGCTTCCCTCGTGGGCGGGGCCAAGGGGGACAGCGACGAGGACATTTCGGCGGACATCCACAGGATTCGCCTGCACCTGGACCAGCAGGCCGGGCAGCGGATCGACTGGTACTCCCGCCAGCTGGTGAGCCAGTGGCGGAAGGTCGGCGACCCCGGCCGCCGCGCCTGGCTCTTGCGCACCCACCACGACAACGCCGAGCTGCTGGGGGAGTGGCGGGACGAGGAAGCGGTGACGCTCGACGTCGAACACCTCCGCCTGCTGGACCCGGGCGTTTCGGCCGGGCTTGTCCAGAACGCGGTGGACGAGGACTACAAGCACCTGGGCTACGTGGAGCGCGAGGACACCAAGACCGCCGTCTTCGCCTTCCTGACCGTCATGAAGCCGGGTGACCTGGCGCTGTACCAGAGTTCGGGCAAGGTCCGGATCGGCGTGGTCCTCGGCGAACCGGAGCATGGCAAGGACAACCGCCAGCTCCGCCGCAAAGTCCGCTGGTTCGACGAGGAACACGACGCCACCGGACTGCCCCGCCACGTGCAGCGGCAGCTGACCACGTCCGGCAACATCGTGGACATCACCCGTGTGATCCAGGCGCTCGAGGCGCTCCTGCCGGCAGAAGCGGAAGCCGAGGACGGCGACGGCGCCGAGCCGGCTGCCGCCGTCGAACCTGCCTATGAGGGTTTCCGGCCGCTGACGCCGGAGTTCGCCGCGTCCTTGCACATG
>JBKPBZ010000299.1:0-4949 GCA_046727115.1 Actinomycetota bacterium
AGTCCTACAACAACAAGGTCAAGGTTGTTCCGGCGTACCTGCTGGAGCCGGTCATCGTGACCAAGGACAACGTCCACACTGCCTACGTCAACGATCCGGTTCTCGGACCGATCACCAAGCAGTAGTACCCGCCCCGGCACGCGCCAGCCGCGCGCCAGGCAACAGAGCCCCGGCTCCCCCGCAAGGGAGGGCCGGGGCTCTTGCGTTGGGCGGACCCTTGCTTTGGCCTGGACTCTTGCTTTGGTCGGGCTCTTGCGTTGGCGGTCCCTTGCTTTGGCCGGGCGCGCCGGCTCTCACCTTTGGCGGCGGCGCTGCCGGCGGCGAGGCGCTTCACGGCGGAGGCATTGCTTCACAGCGGACACATAGCTGGACAGGGAGGTTCGCACAGCGGCCCGTACCACTGTGGGACCAGCGCCGGACATCAGGTCCGGCAAGAGGAACCCCAGAGACACCCAAGAAAAATTAGGAGTACCGTGAGCGTTCTTGCCCGGAGTGTAGGCAACGCCTTTCGAAACAAGGTCAGAACCGCCGCTGTGGTGGCCGTGCTGGCCGTAGCCATCGGACTTGCCCTGGCCATGCTCGTGGCCAACCAGGCCGTCACCGGCAAGGTCGCTGAGCTGAACGCCTCGGTGGGCACCGTCCTGACCGTGAACCCGGCCGGCGGCCAGGGTTTCGAGGGCGGCGGCGAGCCGCTGACCTCGGCACAGGCGGCCACGGCGGCGGCCGTCCCCAACGTCAGCACCGTGGTCGGCACCAAGGCGCTGCGCCTGCGCAACGCCGCTGAGATTGCCGCCGAGGCGGCGTCCGGACGGACCGGCCAAGGCGGTCCCGGCGGGCAGTCGGCCACCTCGGTCACCACGAGCCTCACGGCCGCCGTCGACGCCGGCACGCTCGGCAGCCGTAACCAAGCCAGTACCGGCACCACCGGCAGCACCACCGCAGCCGCCCCCGCGTTCTCGCTGCCCGTCACGGCCACGGGCATCGGCGCCGAGGTGGACTCCACCGGCAAGGCCCTGCAGCTGACGCAGGGTTCCGGGCTGGGCAACTACACTGCCGCGTCCACCGGCGCCCTGCTGGGCACCACGCTGGCGGAGAAGAACGGCCTCAAAGTGGGCTCGACCTTCACCATCCAGGACCAGACCTTCACCGTGCAGGGCCTGTTCGACGCCGGCACGGCCTTCGGCAACAACGCCCTCTATGTGACGCTTCCGACCGCGCAGACGCTCGCCGCACTGCCGGGCGAGCTCTCCACCATGATCGTCACGGTCAACAGCATGGAGAACGTCGACGCCGCCAAGACCGCCTTGCAGGCGGCGCTCGGCTCCGACAAGGCCGATGTCACCCAGGGCCAGCGGAACCTTGAGACCGCCGTGAGCTCGCTGGACAGCGTCAAGAACATTTCCTTCATCGCCTTCGTCGCTGCCCTTGGCACCGCCGGCCTGATCATCCTCCTGATCATGGTCATGCTGGTCCGCGAACGCCGCCGGGAGATCGGCGTGCTGAAGGCCATCGGCGCCCCCAACCGCACCATCGGCCTGCAGTTTGTGCTGGAGGCCCTCGTGCTGGTGGCCCTGGGCAGCGTGGTGGGCGCCGCCGTCGCCTCCCTGGCCAGCGGCGGCATTGCCAGCGCCCTCATCAGCTCAAGCAGCTCCAGCACCATCACGAGCGCGGCGACCGGCCAGCGCGGCGGCCCCGGCGGCTTCCCCGGAGGCCAGGGCGGACCGCTCGGCGGGGCCAGCCAGCTGCTGACCTCCGTGACGGCGAGCGCCTCCCCCGGCGTCATTGCCGCGGGCATCGCCGCGGTGTTCGGCGTCGCCATCATCGGCGCCCTGGTCCCGGCCCTGCTCACCGCCCGCATCCGTCCCATCGAAGTCCTCCGAGGAGAATAGCCATGATCGAAGTCAAGAACCTGGTCCGCACATTCAAGTCCGGCGACCGGACCATCAAGCCGGTCAACGACGTCAGCTTCGAGCTCGAACAGGGCACGCTGGCCTCAATCGTGGGCAAGAGCGGCAGCGGCAAGAGCACCCTGCTCTCCTTGCTCGGCGCGCTGGACAAGCCCACCAGCGGCGATGTGGTGGTCAACGGCGTGAGCCTGGCCAGCATGCCGGACGGGAAGCTGACCAACTACCGGCGCCGGGACATCGGCTTCGTGTTCCAGCAGTTCAACCTGATTCCGAATCTCTCGGCCGTGGACAACGTGATGCTGCCGATGGAGTTTGCCGGGATGCGCAAGGCTGCCCGGGCCGAGCGTGCCAGGCAGCTGCTCGAACAGGTCCAGCTCGATCCGGACAAGCACGTGCGGCGCATCAACCGGCTCTCCGGCGGCGAGCAGCAGCGGGTGGCGATTGCCCGGGCGCTGGCAAACGAACCCAAGCTGATCCTGGCCGATGAACCCACCGGCAACCTGGACGAGCAGACCGGCGAGCACATCATCGAACTGCTCAGCACGCTCAGCCGGGACCACAACACCACCATCCTCGTTGTCACCCACGACCGCGCCCTGGCCAACAAAACGGACCGGCGCTTCCGGCTCCAGCAGGGCCGGCTCACGGAGGAACCGACCCGGAACCGTGCGACAGCGGCCCTGACCGGCTGAGGTCCGCCCGGTGTCGGGCTGCGGCTGGGGCTGGGGCTGGAGCTACGGTGCCGGAACTGCGGGCGGGCCTTGGGGGCCCGCCAGCGGCTCCGGCGTCGACCGCCTGATCCGTAAAATCCTGAACTTTACGTCCCGCGCTGGACCCCCGCGCTGGACCCCCGCGCTGAACCCCCGGCGTGCCCGGGCCGACAAGACCGCAGCAGGTCCGCCCCCGGGTGAGAGGATGGCACCATGTCTGACCTCATCGCGAAGCCGTGGCTGTTCAGCCAGCCGGACCAGGATCCCCGCACAGCCACCGGCGCCAGGTTGCGCTGGGGCATCATTGCCACCGGCGGGATCGCCGCCGCTGTCACCCGCGACCTGGAACTTCTGGCGGACGCGGAACTGTATGCGGTCAGCTCCCGCACCCAGGCGGCGGCCGACGCGTTCGCGTCCGACTACGGCTTTGTGCGCGCCTACGGCGACCGGGACGGCGTGAGCGGTTATGACCGCCTGCTCGCCGACGACGGCGTCGACGTCGTCTATGTCGCGACGCCGCACGCCCACCACCACGAGATCGCCCTTGCCGCCCTCAACGCCGGCAAGCATGTGCTGTGCGAAAAGGCCCTGACCGTCAACGCCCGGGAAGCCGCCGAGCTGATTGCGGTGGCCCAGGCAAACGGCCTGTTCCTGATGGAGGCGGTGTGGAGCCGGTTCCTGCCCAGCATGCAGCGGGCGTTCGAGATCGCTGCCTCGGGCGAGATCGGCGCGGTCAAGTGGGTGGGCGCGGACCTCGGCTTCCCGGCACCATACTCGCCCGCCTCCCGGCTCTGGGCGCCCAAGGATGGCGGCGGCGCCCTGCTGGATCTGACGGTCTACCCGCTGCTCTGGGCACTTGGCACCCTGGGGTTCCCGCAGACTGTCAGCGCCACAGGCTGGCTCAATGATGAAGGCGTGGACGCGCAGAATGCCTTGACGCTTGGCTACCATCATGGCGCGCAGGCCCAGCTGACGTCCTCGCTGCTGGCGCACGGACCCCGCACAGCCACCGTCGCCGGCAGCCAGGGCTTCCTCCAAACGTCCGGCTCCATCAACAACCCCAAGGAACTGCAGGTCAGGATCGGCTTCGACGATCCCCGGACCGAGCACTTCGCGGTGGTCGGGCGGGGGTACACCTATGAGCTGCGGGAGGTCACACGCTGCATCCAGCACGGACTCACCGAGAGTCCGGTCATGCCGCTGGAGGACTCCTTGAACACCATGCGGCTTTTCGACGGTGTGCGCGCGCAACTCGGGGTGACCTACCCGAACGACGTCCACTGACAACGTCCCGCAGGCGCATGACCAGGTGCCTTCGAGGGTCTCGGTATGCCTACAGTTTCGGTTCCGCTCTGGACTCTCCCGTTGGGGCCGACTTACCCTGTAGGCAATCGTCCAGTCATTGGGGAGCGGGGGTGCGCGCATGGATCGAGCAGCAGCGTCCTCCCGCGCGGGCCGCACCCCACGCCGCGTGCACCCCATGCGTCCCTTGCGCCGCGTGCTCTTGGCCGCCGTCGCCGGTGCCGCCTGGCTGGCCCTTTCCGGCACGGCAGCACAGGCGGATGACGCCTGCACGTTAGCCGGAACGGCCAACGACGCCGGCGACAGAGCGGCGGCCGCCGAGTGCAGGAACGCCGACGACCTCCCTGTTCCCTCCCTCGACGGCCTGGCCTCCGTGGATATCGCACCGGCCCTGGCTGGCACGTGGTCCGCTGGTGCTGTTCCGGGACCAGACGTCTCGGACGCTGCTCCAGCCGATATTGATCAGCCCGTGCAGGCGGACCCAGGCTCCGCGGCTCCGGTTCTGGGCTCGCTACCGCCCGCAACGGTGCCCGCGGCACCCGACCCGGTTCCGCCGGCAGTCGACCCGATTCTGGTGGGAGTCGACCCGGCGCTCCCCGATCCGGCCGTGACCCCACCTGCGGTGGACCCCGGCGTCCCCGGTGTGGATCATGCCGTCCCGGACCCTGTTGTTGTCCCGCCGGTCGTGGACCGGCCGGTCGTAGTCCCGCCTGTCGCGGACCCGCCCGTTGTCGTTCCGCCGATCGTGGACCCCGCTGCACCGGATACCGGCGTTGTTCCGCCGGTTGCAGACCCTGCGCTTCCGGGTCCCGACCCGGCCGGGCCGCTGCCCGGTGGCCCCGCGACCGAACCTCCGGGCGGCGTCGTTCCGGGCGGTGTCCCAGCGGGAACACCGGTGGGTACTCCGGCAGCCGTCGACGGCGCATCGACGACGGGTGGCACTCCCACCATGGGTGCGGAAAAGGCAGGCATCGCCAAGGCAACCGCACCGCAACAGCCGTCGCCCGCTTCCACCGGTCCCGATGCGGCC
>JBKPBZ010000300.1:0-6832 GCA_046727115.1 Actinomycetota bacterium
CTGGATCATTGACCCGATCGACGGCACCAAGAACTTTGTCCGCGGCGTCCCGGTCTGGGCCACCCTGATCGCCCTCGTCGATGAGGGCGAGCCGGTGGTCGGCGTCGTCAGCGCGCCGGCACTGGGCAAGCGCTGGTGGGCTGCCAAGGGGGCGGGCGCCTACACGGGCCGCTCGCTCGCGGCCGCCACACGGCTGAAGGTATCCAACGTCTCCAAGCTTGAGGACGCCTCGCTGTCCTACTCCAGCCTGGGTGGCTGGAAGCAACGCGGGAACCTGGACGAGTTCCTGGGCCTCACCGAGGAAGTCTGGCGTACCCGCGCCTACGGCGACTTCTGGTCCTACTGCCTCGTGGCCGAGGGGGCCGTGGACATCGCGTGCGAGCCCGAGCTGAACCTGTACGACATGGCCGCCCTGGTACCGATCGTCACCGAGGCCGGCGGCCGCTTCACCTCGCTCGAGGGCGAGGACGGCCCCTTCGGCGGCAACGCCCTGGCCACCAACTCCATCCTGCACTCAGAAGTCCTCAAGCGGCTCAACCCCGACCTCGACGACCTCCTCTAGGCAACCACTGAATCGAACAAACGGCGGCGGTAACCCCCATCCAGGGATTACCGCCGTCGTTTGTTCGGCCACAGCGCGTTTCGGGACGCGCACGTAACAATCCGCTTCACAATCGGTGGCCGCCTTTTCCCCGGCTGCGCCGATGTCCTAGGCTCGATGCAGGTCACGAGTGCCAGCGCTAAACCCCGGTTTGCTGGCCGGCAACCCTCCAGACGCGGCGGGGTGCCCCGGGTGACGACCTGGCCGGTCCGGAACGGACCCGGCAAGCGCGGATTCCCACCATGTGGGGTCCTGGTCGAGTGAGGTCCCATGACAACTGCCATTTTTTCCGCTGCCCCCGAATTTCACGCTGCAACTGAGGCCGGGCGCCCTGATGGACGGCACGCCCTCGCGGGCCGCCCGCTGGCCGCCGTCACCGGGGCCGAAATCCAGGCCCCGCTGATCACCGGCGGCCATGCCCGCTACGCCAACCTCGACTACGGTGCCTCCGCCCCGGCCCTGTCCGTCGTCTCGGCCTACTTGAACGAAATCCTGCCGTACTACGCGAGCGTGCACCGCGGCGCCGGCTACGCATCCCAGATCAGCACGTCCGTCTACGAGAACGCCCGGGACATCGTGCGGGACTTCGTGGGCGGCCGGCCGGACGATTCGGTGATCTTCACCCGCAACACCACCGATTCCCTGAACCTGCTGGCCGGCTGCCTGCCGCTCAGTGACGGCCGGCCCACGGGCGAGGTCCTGTATCTCGACATTGAGCACCACGCCAACCTCCTGCCCTGGCAGAATGTCCCGCACCGCAGCGTCGTGGCGGCCCCCACCCTCGCGGCCACCGTGGACCGCCTGCGGGACGAGCTCGCGCGCGGCGGCGTGAGCCTGCTGGCCGTCACCGGCGCTTCCAATGTCACCGGGGAGATCCTGCCGATCCGGGCCCTCGCCGCGTTGGCGCACGAGTACGGCGCCAGGATCGTTGTCGACGCCGCACAGCTGGCCCCGCACCGGCGGATCGACATCGCCACGGACGACGTCGACTACCTCGCCTTCTCGGGGCACAAGCTTTACGCCCCGTTCGGCACCGGCGTGCTGGTGGGCCGGCCGGACTGGCTCGACGCCGGCACCCCGCACCTGGCCGGCGGCGGCGCGGTCCGCGACGCCCGGCTCGACTCCGTCAGCTGGACCACCGGACCCGCCCGGCACGAGGGCGGCTCGCCAAACGTCCTCGGTGCGGCCGCCCTGGCCCGCGCCACCCAGGTGATCGCTGCCCTGGACCCGGAGCAGTGGCAGGCCCACGAGGACGCCATCCGGTCCTTCCTCGTCGAGGGCCTGCAGGGCATCGAGGGCGTGACCGTGCACCGGATCTTTGCCGATTCGTCCCCCGGGGCTTCCTCCGGAGACGATCTGCCGGGCACCGGCACCATCGGCGTGGTGAACTTTTCCGTGGAAGGCTACGACGCCGGGCTGGTGGCCGCCTACCTGTCGGCCGAACACGGCATTGGCCTGCGCGACGGCCGATTCTGCGCCCACCCGCTGCTCAAGCGGCTCGGCTTGCCAGCTGGCTCCCTGCGTGCCAGCTTCGGCCTCGGTTCACGGCTGGAGGACGCCGAGCGCCTGCTGGCCGGCCTGCAGCAGTTGCGCCAGACCGGACTCGGCTGGGACTACGTGGTGGATGCCGGCCGCTGGGTGCCGGCCAACGATACCCGCAGCTACCCTCACTGGGCGCCGAACACCCCGGGCACTGCCGGTGCCGCGCCGTGCACGGAGGACTAGGCATGGTGGACTAGGCACGGTGGACTAGGCACGGTGGGATCAGGACCGGCGCCCGTGCGGTAAATTCGAAAGGTAGCTGAAACCAACAGGACCTTCCCGAAGGAGATCGCACGTGCCAAGCGCTGGACCCCACCTACAGAACGGGCCCAAACTGCACAGTGATCACAAACTGCACAGTGGTCCCAAACTGCACAGTGAGCGGCGCCAGGAACTCGGACAAAGCTTCCAGGACGGCGGCGAGCACTATGAACGCGTCCGCCCGGGGTATCCGCAGGAGTCGGCCGACTGGCTGATCCCGGCAGGGGCTAGGGATGCCGCGGACATCGGAGCCGGCACCGGCAAATTCACTGCGCTCCTGGCAGCACGTGGATTGCATACGGTGGCCGTTGACCCCTCTGCCGACATGCTCGAGCAGTTGCGCCGCGCCCTGCCGGATGTCACCGCCATCGAGGGCAGCGCCGAGGACACGGGCCTGCCGCCGGAGGCGTTCGATCTCGTCACTGTCGCCCAGGCCTGGCACTGGTGCGATCCGGCCCTGGCGAGCACCGAGATCGCCCGGATCCTGCGGCCGCACGGCGTGCTGGGCCTGATCTGGAACCAACTGGACACTGCTGTGCCCTGGGTGCACCGGCTCTCGCGCATCATGCACGCCGGGGACGTCCACAAACCCCACTTCCGCCCGCCTGTGGGGCCCGAGTTCACCGGGCTGGAAAGCCACCTGACCCGCTGGGAGGACTCCGTCACCACGGTGGACATCCAAGAGCTGACCAAGTCCCGCAGCTACTATCTCGCGGCATCGGATTCCGCCCGGGCCAAAGTAATGTCCAACCTCGACTGGTACCTGCACGAGCACCTGGGCCATGCCCCAGGCGCAGCGCTCCGGTTGCCCTACCTGACCCAGACGTGGCGGGCCTTCCGGATTGCGTAAGGCCACGGCCGGGCTTATTGTTTCGGTATGCCTAATAATTGCTTGTAGGCAAACGAAACTTTGAACCGGACGCTTTTCCGGCCGGTGCCGATCACCGCGTCAATGCAGACGCGCCAATTACGGGAGCTGGCAGTGCTGGATGTAAGGGGCCACGAGCAGCCGCCGCAGGACGCGCGCACCTATAAACATCCGGGTGCCCGCAGGGCCCTGATCGGCTTGCTGGGGCCTGCGTTCGTGGCGTCGATCGCCTACGTGGACCCCGGAAACGTGGCTGCCAACCTGACCGCAGGCGCACAGTATGGCTACCTGCTGGTGTGGGTCCTCGTGGCCGCCAACATCATGGCAGTCCTCGTCCAGTACCAGTCCGCCAAGCTCGGGATCGTCACAGGCAAGAGCCTCCCCGAGATCCTCGGCGAGCGGCTCAAGCCGTTCTGGCGCCGCGCCTTCTGGCTGCAGGCCGAAGTCGTGGCCGCCGCTACCGACCTCGCCGAGGTGGTGGGCGGCGCAATCGCCCTGTACCTGCTGTTCGGACTCCCGCTCCCCCTTGGCGCCGTGATTGTCGGCGCGGTGTCGATGCTCCTGCTCGCGGTGCAGGCCCGGCAGAAACAGCGGCCCTTCGAGTTCATCATCATGTTCCTGCTCGGCATCATCACCATCGGCTTCCTGGCCGGGCTGTTCATCAGCCCGCCGGATCCGCGCGCCGCCCTGGCCGGGCTCGTGCCCGGCTTCCAGGGCCCGGACACGGTGCTGCTGGCCGCCAGCATGCTCGGCGCCACCGTCATGCCGCACGCCATCTATGTCCATTCGGCCCTGTCCCGGGACCGGCACCGGCCAGATGAACACCTGCATGTTCCACCGGCGGCCGTCGCGCGCCTGGTCCGGGCGACCCGGTTCGACGTCGTGGCCGCGCTGGCCATCGCCGGACTGGTCAACATCGGCATGCTGCTTCTGGCCGCCTCAACCCTCGGCGGCGAAGAGGGCACGGACACGATCGAGGGTGCGCACGCCGCCATCACCGCCAATCTCGGCCCTATCATCGGCGTGATCTTCGCGGTCGGGCTGCTCGCGTCCGGCCTGGCCTCGACCTCAGTGGGCTGCTATGCAGGCGGAACCATCATGCAGGGCCTGCTCAAGATCAAGATTCCTGTCATGGCGCGCCGCGTGGTGACCCTGATTCCGGCCGTTGTGCTGCTGGCGGTCGGTTTCGACCCCACCTGGGCACTCGTCTTGAGCCAGGTGGTACTCAGCTTCGGGATTCCCTTTGTCCTCGTCCCGCTGGTGGTACTGACCAGCAACAAGGCCCTGATGGGCCGGTTTGCCGACGGCGCGGCCCTCCGAATCGCAGCCATCATCAGCGTGGTGCTCGTCGTAGCACTGAACCTGGTCCTGCTGTGGCTCACTTTCTCCGGAGGCAGCTGACGGTAGGCTTAGGTCTGTGAAGACCAGTGCGCCCTCCTCCTCGATCGAGGACTACGTCAAGGTCATCTATTCGTTCACCGAGTGGCAGCGGAAACCCATCACCTCCACGCAGCTGGCGCAGCGCCTGGGCGTCGCCAACTCCTCGGTTTCGGAAATGGTCCGCAAGCTCAAGGACCAAGGTCTTGTAGACCACAAGCCCTACAGTGCCGTCACCCTCACCAGCGACGGCGTCCGGCTCGCCCTGTCCATGGTCCGACGGCACCGGTTGCTCGAGACATTCCTCGTCCGGGAGCTCGGGTACCGCTGGGACGAGGTCCACGACGAAGCCGAGCTCCTGGAGCACGCGGTCTCCGACACCTTCATCGAGCGGATGGCGGCCAAACTCGGAAACCCTGCACGGGACCCGCACGGCGATCCCATCCCGGCCGCGGACGGCTCCGTGCTGGTGCCCGCCGCCCACCGCCTCAGTGAACTCGACGACGGCCATACCGGCCGGATCACCCGGATCAGCGACGAGAACCCGGAGCTGCTGCGCTACCTCGCCGCCCAGGACATCGACCTCGACGCCGAAGTGGAGGTGGTGGGCCGGAAACCGTTCGGCGGTCCGATCGTCGTGCGGATCGGCTCCGCCGCGGCACCGCGGGAATTCGACTTTGCCGAGGAAGTCGCCTCGGCCCTCTGGGTCCACAGCGATGCCGCTCATGCAGGCTGCAGCGTCCCCACCCATGATTGATACGTGAGCTAAGTGAAAAGCGCTCTGGACGATCGCCGGACCGTGCCGCACCCCGGCGTACCGGGCTGGAAGGCCTGGTCCGCCGTCGCTGTCGGCGGGCTGATCGGAACCGAGCTCCGGTTCGGTGCCGGCCTGGTTTTCCCCGAAAGCGCCGGCACGGTGCCGTGGACCACGCTGGCGATCAACGTGGCGGGGAGTTTCATCCTGGCCACTCTGACCACCATCTGGATCGCGCGGCCACAGACGGCCTTCTGGCTGCGCGCCGGTATCGGGCCAGGCCTCCTGGGGTCCTTCACCACCTTTTCGGCGCTCGTGATAGTCATTGACCAGCAGATCCGCGGCGGCTTCCACACCACCTGGCTGGCCTACCTCGGGCTCTCGCTGGTCCTGGGCCTCGGGGCCGCGGCCGCCGGTTGGAAAACCGGCAAAGCGATTGCCGACCTCGGCGGAGGCGCCCAATGATCACCGCACTGGTGGTGGGGATCTTCGGGGTGGCGGGAGCACTGCTGCGGTTCGCCGTCGACTCCTGGTTTGCGCACCACCAAGGCTCCCGTCCGCACTGGCCGTGGGCGACGTTTGCCGTCAACGTCGCAGGATCGTTCATCATCGGTTTGGCCGTGGGCCTGACGGGCCACCTGGAGTGGGGAGCCGACTGGCACGCCGCCATCGCGACCGGACTGGCCGGCGGCCTGACAACCTTCAGTTCATGGACCACCGCAACGGTCCGCCTGGTCAGCGAGACGCGTTACCGGGCGGCGGCGCTCAACATAACCTCTAATCTGCTAGCGGGTCTCGCGGCCGCGGCCTTCGGGCTCCTCCTCGCCGGCTGAGGACCGTGAGCCTGCCGTCGTTCCCGTATCGTTGAAGGATGATTACGCGACGCGAAGCAGCCCAAATCCTCGACATCCCCCTGGAAATGGCGCACCGTCACGGCATCCCCTCACGGCTGTCCGAGGCCGAGCTCGGCGAGCTGCTGGACAATCCCCCGGCGTGGCTTCTCCAGTCCAAGGCAAACCGGACCGGCAAGCGGCCCGTCTGGGTCCAGCTCACCTGCGCCGTCTGTGGATTCTCCGAAGCCGCACGGCCCAAGAAATGGTGGCCGGACTTCACCTATGTCTGCTGCGCGCACCACGAGGCCCGCGACATCCCTGTCCTGGGCCCCGGGCTCGTGCGCAGTGTGTATGACGGCGTCGGCAGCCGCTTCGCAGGGATCGTGGACGCCGCGGTTCCCGAGGCGTAGCTTAAAAGACGGGGTCACCCCGGGCCCCTGCCGTGAGGGAGAGCACCATGCCTGACAAGACGCCGCACCAGAGCGTTTCGAAAAAGTCGGTCAAGACGATCAAGGAAAAACGGGCCGAGAAAAAGGCGAAGCACGTCGTTGATGCCCACACCGATCCAGTGGCACACATCAAGAAGCGCTGAACAC
>JBKPBZ010000301.1:0-16418 GCA_046727115.1 Actinomycetota bacterium
TGCCGCGCTGCATGACGCAGATCCGGTCCGCGAGCACGTCCACCACTGCGAGGTCATGGGTGACGAAGAGGCAGGCGAACCCCAGTTCCTTCTGCAGGTTCTGGAAGAGATCGAGCACCTTGGCCTGGACGGAGACGTCGAGCGCCGAAGTGGGCTCGTCGGCGACCATCAGCTTGGGCTTGAGCGAGAGGGCACGCGCGATCCCCACGCGCTGCTTCTGCCCGCCGGAGAGTTCGTGCGGGTACCGGTTGCGGTAGTCCCGCGGCAGCTCGACCTGGTCCAGGAGCGCCTCGATCCGGTGCTGCAGTTCGGCGCCCTTCGCGGCCTTTGCCAGGAACATCGGTTCGCCGATGCTTTCCCCGATGGGCAGCCTGGGGTTCAGGGACGACGACGGATCCTGGAACACCATGCCCACATGCCGGCGCATCTCGCGGAGCTGCCGGCCGTTGCGCTTGGCGGCGGAAATGTCCTGCCCGACCACCCGCATGGTGCCCGCCGCCACCGGCAGTAGGCCGACGGCGGCCCGGCCGATGGTGGTCTTCCCGGAGCCCGATTCGCCGACCAGGCCCACCACCTGCCCGGGGTAGATGACCAGGTTGGCCCCCTCCACGGCACGGAAGGCCGGGACCCGGCCCTGCTTCGGGTACTCGATGGCGACATCGCTGAGCTCCAGGACCGGCTCGCCCTTCGGCTTGGCCGCCTCGGCCGCGGCCAGGGCGGCGGCATTCTCGCGCTCCCGCCGGATCAGTTCATCTTCCGGAATCGAGAGGATCTCGACGTGGGTCGCGGCGGCGAGAGCGGCGGTGACGTCCACGTCCGCCGCCGAATCGGCGCCGCCCTGGCCCAGGTGCGGGACCGCGGCCAGCAGCGCCTTAGTGTATTCGTGCTGCGGGTTGTGGAAGATCTGTGCTGCCGTCCCGGTCTCCACGATCAGGCCCTTGCGCATGACGGCGATCCGGTCGGCGAGGTCGGCCACCACCCCCATGTCGTGGGTGATGAGCACGATGGCACTGTCCAGCTTGTTCCGCAGGTTGCGCATGAGGTCAAGGATTTCGGCTTGGACGGTCACGTCGAGGGCCGTGGTGGGCTCATCGGCGATAAGCAGCTTCGGGTCGCAGGAGAGCGACTGCGCGATCATGGCGCGCTGGCGCTGGCCGCCGGAAAGCTGGTGCGGGTAGGACCGGAAGGCCTTCTCCGGATCGGGCAGTTCGACAAGATCCAGCATGCGCAGGGCCCGGAGCCGCGCCTCTTCCGGGGATACCTCATTGTGCAGACGCACAGTTTCCACGATCTGTGCCCCCACGGTGTACACCGGGTTCAAGGCCGTCATCGGCTCCTGGAAGATCACCGCGACGTCCTTACCGCGCACCGCACGGATATTGGCCTCATTGCTCCCCAGCAGTTCACGGCCGCCGAGCTTGACACTTCCGCTCACGCGGCTGTTACTGGGCAGCAGGCCCAGCAGTGCCATGGAACTGGCGCTCTTTCCGGACCCGGACTCCCCCACGATGGCGAGGACTTCGCCGGCCCGGACCTCGTAGTTCAGGCCGATCGCGGCAGGGACCCATTTCTTGTCCACCCCGAAGTCCACGCTGAGATCCCGGACCTCCAGGACAGTTTCGCCTTTGCCAGGCGCCGGTGACGCCGGCGGATCGAGGGTGATGAAGTCAGTCATGATGGGCTATCCTTCCGCCCGGGCCGCCGGTGCACCGGGGATTAGTGCTGCGGCTCGGAATACTGAATTATTGGGGGCATGAGCTCTGCGCACGCCGGAAATGTTGAAGTCTTCAAAGCCCGGACCAACAAATGGTTCGCGTGGCTGTCCTGGGCGGTGGCCGCGTTCGGTGTCGTGGTCACGGTGGTCATGGCAGGTCCCGGGGCGCTGGGCGGCATCGCCCCGCTGGCCTTCATCGCCTTCATGGGCTGGCAACTGTTCTGGATGCCGTCCGTTGTGGTCCACGACGCCGGCGTCACCCTGGAAAATCCGTTCCGCTCCATTGAGGTGCCGTGGGCCGCGCTGGTGCACGTCGATACCCGCTTTGCCCTGACGCTGGTCACCGCCGAGAAGAGCTACACGTCCTGGGCCGCGCCCGCTCCCGGCATCTGGGGCGGCCGCCACGCCCGTCCGGAAGACCTCCACGGCCTGCCGGCAACCAGCTACGGCCCCGGCAAGTCGGTCCGTCCGGGTGATCTGAAGACCACGGACTCCGGCCAGGCCGCCATGCTGGTGCGGGCGCGGTGGCATGAGCTGGTGGAAGGCGGGCAGCTCGCCGCCGGTGAGGCCACCAGCACCGCCGCAACCGTCACGGTCCGCTGGGTGGCGATCGGCGCCGTCGTACTGCTTCTGGCGGCCAGCTACCTGGCGGTTACCGCCAGCTAGCCGGTACCTGCACGGGGCCGGCATCTACTGGCCCCGTGTTCCGTCAGCCGGTCCGTCGTGCCCCGGCTCCTCAGGCCGGAACCCCGACTGCCGAAATTCCTCTTGCTCTGGCCCGTCCAGAACGGTCACGGCGCTTGCCTGCACCGCGGGCACGCCATGATCGGCCGCCTTCTTGGCGTTGAACTTCTTCTGCCGCGGGTCAAAGGCGTCCCGCAGGCCGTCGCCGATGAAGTTGATGCTGAGGCAGATGAGCACGATGAACATGCCCGGGAACCAGAAGAGCCAGGGCCGGGTGGCGAAGGCCTGCTGGTTCTGCGAGATGAGCAGGCCCAGGGACGTGTCCGGGGCCTTGACGCCGACGCCGAGGTAGCTGAGCGCCGTTTCCGTGAGGATCGCGGCGGACATTGTCAGGGTCACGTTCACGATCAGGACGCCGACGGCGTTGGGCAGGATGTGCTTGAAGATGATCCTGGCATTGCTGGCGCCGGAA
Organism: Actinomycetota bacterium; assembly: GCA_046727115.1. Taxonomy (GTDB): domain Bacteria; phylum Actinomycetota; class Actinomycetes; order Actinomycetales; family Micrococcaceae; genus Arthrobacter. Next base: position 2,871 of record JBKPBZ010000301.1, read on the forward strand.
ATCCGGGCCGCATCCACGAACTCGCGTTCGCGCAGTGACAGGAATTCCCCGCGCATCAGGCGGGCCAGGGCGACCCAGCTGATCAGGCCCAGGAAGATGCCGAGCGCCAGGACGCCGTTGGTGCTGGCGAAGGAAGCGAACCAGCTTCCCTGGTCCCGGCGGCCGGCGAGAGCAGCCATGACGGCGGCCAGCAGCAGGGCCGGAATGATGATGATGACGTCAGTCAGGCGCATCAGGATGGCCTCGGCCCAGCCCCGGAAGTAGCCGGAGATGGCACCGACCACGACGCCGATCAGGCCGGCGATGACGCCGATCACCAGCATGATGGTGATGGACTGCTGCGCGCCGCGCATGGTCATCGCGAAGAGGTCGCGGCCGATCCGGTCCTGGCCGAAGGGATGCTCGCCCCAGGCCAGCGGCCACAACGACGAGGTCGGTGCGCCGTCGTTGACCAGAGGGGAGACTTGCTCGTGGGTGTACTTCCACCACCCGGGGATACCCAGGTAGCCCACGGAGGTGAAGGCCACGATGAAGATGAGGGAGAACACCACAAGGCCGATGATGGCGCCGGAGTGCCCGAGGAAACGCTTTCGGACGATCTGGCCCTGGCTCAGGCCCTTGGCCTCGATGATCGGCTCGATGCCTGCGGCGGCAGATACCCGCGAAGCTTCGTCTTCGGCCATGATTACTTCCTGCTGGCTTGGCTGGCTCATGCTTTTACCCTTACACGCGGATCCAGTGCGGAGTAGGCAAGGTCCGCGATGAGGTTGAAGACCATGGCCGTGATGGCCACGCAAATGAAGACACCCATGACCGGGTTGGGATCGGTATGCGAGATCCCGTCCAGGAACAGGAAGCCCATGCCACGGACCGAGAAGACTGTTTCGGTGATGACAGCACCGCCGATCAGCGCTCCGATGTCGAAGGCCACGATCGTCGCGATCGGGATCAGCGCGTTGCGGAAAGCATGGCGCATGACGACGGTCCGCTCGCTCAGGCCCTTGGCCCGGGCCGTGCGGATGTAGTCCATGTTCATGATTTCCAGCATCGAGGCCCGGGTGAACCGCGTGTAGCTGGCCAGTGAAATGAGGATCAAAGCCAGGGTGGGCAGGATCAGGTGGGTAAAGGAATCAAGGCCCAGGACCCAGAAATCGCCCTGGATGTTCGGCGTGCTGGCACCGATGGTGGCGATCGGCCGGCCGCGCACACGGCTGTTGTTGAAGTAGCTGGGCCATGCCTGCATGTACCGGTCCAGCAGGATCAGGAACCCGATGAGGAATGAGGTGATTCCCGCGGCACGCATGGACTGCCCCCGATCGTAGCCGCCCACCAGGTAGCCGATGCCCACGCCGATCAGGACAAAGGCGATCGACAGCAACACGATCATCACGAACGTGGCCTCGTTGAGCAGCGGCTGGAGGAGGAAGTAGAGGACGACGCCGACGCCGACGGCGATGAGGGCGGACTGCAGGGCCTTGCGGTTTTTCAGCCCGGCGGAGAGCAGTGTCACGGCAAAGGCGATGCCCACACCGGCGATGGCGATGACCACAGGGCCCAGGCCCGGGGTCTTGAACCATTCGGTGGCGGAGAAGTAGATGAGCACCGCGGCGACGAAGCCGAAAGCGACGGCCCCGGCCAACAGGCGGCGCCGCAGGGGCCCGCCCGCCGCGACGGCTGTCACTGCGCCGACGATCACGCCGATGCCGAGGGCCGTGGTCAGCGGCACCTCGGGGTTTCGCAGGAAGTTGTTGAAGCCGATGGCGCCGAATTCCTTGAGCAGGACGGCGACCCAGAAGATCGGCAGCGAAAAGAACAAGAAGGCCATGAAGGTGACGCCGTAATCCAGCGTGCTGTACTGGCGCAGGGCGGTGATGATGCCCAGGGTGATGCCGATCAGGATGGCGAGCACCGTTGCCGCGGTGACCAGGGTCAGGGTCTGGATGAGCGCGAAGCCGAGGGCCTCGGTGACGGGCTGGCCGGCGATGTTCTTCCCGAGGTCGCAGGAGTTGGCGAACGGGATGAGGCACTGGACCGCGCCGCCGAACCATTTGAAGTACCGCAACGGGGCCGGGGTGTCCAGCTGCAGGAGCTCGGATCTCGCGTCCATGAGCTGCTGCTTCTGCGGCGAGGGATTGGCGCGGAACTCTTCCAAGGGATCACCGGACGCCGCTGTCAGGAGATACACGAAGTAGGACGCGCCGAGAAGGATGAGGGCGGCAGTCACAAGCCGCCGGAAGATGTAGGTCACCATTGGAATAGAACCTCGGAATTCGGGCCCAGGGATTGCCCGGACCGGTCGCGGAGTTTGGCCGGTTCCCGCCGATGTGGGGCGGGACCACGACATCGCCAGGATATCGCCAGAAAGGCGTCGGAACCGAAGAGCTGTGGTCCCGACGCCTTTCCAGCAGTGTTACTTAGGGTCGCGGGCTATTTCTGTGCCCATTCCCAGAAGTTCCACCAAACGCCGGTCTGGTTCGGCATGTACTTCACACCGGTGATGCGGTCGCTGTACGCGTCCACACCAACCGACTGGAACAGCGGAAGGCCGTAGGCCGAATCCCAGATCATCTTGTCGATCTGCGCAACGAGGCCGTCCTGCTTGCTCTTGTCGGTGGTGACAATCAGTTCGTCCATCAGCTTGTCGGCTTCAGGGTTGCTGAACTGGTTGAAGTTGGAGTCGTTGCCGGACTTGAAGATCTGCGGAACGCCGGACACGCCGACACCCGAGTTGCTCCAGCCAAAGATGGTGGCGTCGTAGCTGCCGTCACCGAGGGCCTTGCCCCAGTCAGACTTGCCGAGGCCGCCGTCGACGATCTTGAAGCCGGCCTTGGTGGCGGACTCGCTGATCAGGGAGTAGGCGTCAACACGGTTGGGGTTGTCCTTGTTGTACATGATGCGAACTTCGGGGGTGGCGCCGTTGAGGAGCTTCTTGGCACCCTCGATGTCCACACCCTGGTAGGCGGAGGAACCGTTGTTCTTGACCGTCTCGGCGTACGGGGCCTGGTCCGGCACGAAGAGCTGCGAGTCAAGCGGTGCAGCCTTGGGATCAAGCTTCTTGACGATCTTGTCCACGATGTCCGCACGCGGGACGGCCTTCATGAACGCCTCGCGGACGTTCTTTTCGGCAAACGGGCCCGAGTAGTTCAGGTCGATGTGGTCGTAGGCAAGCTGGTTGCCGACGTCGACCTTTACGCCCTGGCTTTCGAGTGCCTTGAGCTGCTCCACGGTGTCAGCGGACGCCTGCGGGGCGATGATGTCGGCCTCGCCGTTCTTGAGTGCCTGCACCTGGGCGGGTGCCTCACCGATGTAGCGGACGGTAATTTCGTCCAGCTGGGCTTCCGGACCCCAGTTGTAGTCCTTGTTCCTGACCATGGTCAGGGACTGGTCCTGGCTGATGCTCTTGACGATGAACGGGCCGTTGGAGAGGTAGAGGCTCGGATCGGCGGGCAAGGTCTTGGTGTCAAACCCGGTGTTCCACAGGTCCGCCATGGCCTTGAGCTGCGCGTTCGCCGGCTTGGGGGCCTTGGCGTCGCCGCGGGGCATGCCCTTCAGGAGGTCAATGAACGCCTTGGTGTCCGCCAGGCCTGCCTTCTTTGCGAGGACGTGGGCCGGGATGTCGATGCCGGGGCCGCCGATGGCGATTTCCCAGTCAGCGAACGGCTTCGAGTACTTCAGCGTCATGCTGCGGCCGTCGTCACCGAGTTCCGGGAAATCGGTGAGGGCAATACCGGTGGGGTCACCGGCGTAGGAGAAGTAAGACGTTCCGGTTTTCGCCTCCGCATTAGCGTCGTTGTAGTAACCGGAGAAGGCGGCCCACTGCAACACAAGGTCGGCCGCGGTGACGGGCGTGCCGTCTGACCACTTCACACCGTCGTTGATGGTGTACTTCACCGTCAGCGGATTGTCGGAGACCTTTTCCATCTTGCCGAACTTCTCGTTGTGGACAACGTTGAGCTTGTTGTCGATGTAGAAGAAGCCCGAGTGCGTGGCATAGCTGATCTTCGAGTTGATGTCAGTGTTGCCATCGGCCGTGTTCGGGTTGAACGTATTGAACGCATTTACCTCTACTACGGTTGCCGATCCGCCTTGCTTGCTTGCTGCGGCCGCAGTGGACGGGGTTGTCCCGCCGCTGTTGCCTGCGCAGGCGCTGAGGGCGATGGCAGCTGCTGCCGCCACGCCCACTGCTTTGGAAATACGACCCAAGCGCATTCCGCCTCCTTGTTTCTGTGGTGTGGGTGAGACCGGCGCCGGAAGCGCCAGCCAGACGTCCACACTCCCCCAGCGGCAGTGTGGCCCGTCTCACATGGCATGAAGCGTAAACCCCGAAGGCCACTTGGAGCCACCAAAGTTGACCCACCGTAAAGTTCGTTATCGAGCTGCAACATTGGACACGGTCCGCAAAGCCAACTTTCCACAAAACATTGACGGTTTCGTAGCGAAAAGAGAAAAGAAACGGACACAGGAAAAGCCCCGATCCGAAAATCGAGGCTCTTCCAGTTAATCGTGAATTACTTGACAGAATTACCGCACTGCCGGGCGGGGGACGTCAAACGTTGAAACGGAATTCGACGACGTCGCCGTCCGCCATGACGTATTCCTTGCCTTCGATCCGGACCTTGCCGCGGGCTTTCGCCTCGGCCATGGAGCCGGCCTCGACGAGGTCATTGAACGAGACGACCTCGGCCTTGATGAAGCCGCGCTGGAAATCGGAGTGGATCACGCCGGCCGCCTGCGGGGCGGTGTCGCCCTGGCGGATGGTCCATGCCCGGGTTTCCTTGGGGCCGGCCGTCAGGTAGGTCTGCAGGCCGAGGGTGTGGAAGCCGACGCGGGCCAGCTGGTCCAGCCCGGATTCATCCTGGCCGTTCATTTCCAGCATCTCGCGGGCTTCTGCCTCGTCGAGCTCCACCAGATCGGACTCAAGCTTGGCGTCCAGGAAAATGGCATCGGCCGGAGCCACGAGGGCACGCAGTTCCGCCTGCTTCTCCGGGCTGCCGAGGATGCCCTCGTCGGAGTTGAAGACATAGATGAAGGGCTTGGCCGTCAGCAGGCCAAGTTCCTTGAGGTGCTCCATCTCCAGCTTGTCGCTCTTGATGGAGGAGAAGATGGTGTCGCCGCGTTCCAGCACTGCCTGCGCCGCCAGGATGGCTGCCAGCTCGGCCGCATCCCGCTTCTTGATCTTGACTTCTTTTTCGATCCGGGGGATGGCCTTTTCGATGGTCTGCAGATCGGCCAGGATCAGCTCGGTGTTGATCGTCTCCATGTCGGAACTGGGATCAACCTTGCCGTCGACGTGGATGACGTCCGGGTCATCGAACACGCGGACAACCTGCGCGATGGCCTCGGCCTCGCGGATGTTGGCGAGGAACTGGTTACCGAGACCCTCGCCCTCGGAAGCGCCCTTGACGATGCCGGCGATGTCCACGAAGGACACGGCGGCGGGCAGCAGGCGCGCGGAGCCGAAGATGCCGGCGAGCTTTTCAAGCCGGGCATCCGGCAGGTTCACAACGCCGATGTTGGGTTCGATCGTGGCGAACGGGTAGTTCGCCGCGAGGACCTGGTTGCGGGTCAGCGCGTTGAAAAGGGTTGATTTGCCGACGTTGGGCAGTCCGACGATGCCAATAGTAAGTGCCACGAGCATATATTCTACCCGCACGGACCGGTGATCGTTGCGGCGGCCAGGGCGAGGGCCGGTGAGAGGGCCCGCAAGACGGCCGGCAAGAGGGCGCGCGCGGCGGTCCGCGCGCAGGTTCCCGGTGTAAGTCCGGGGCGTTCCGGGCGTCGCAGCCAAAACTGTCACAGGGGCATGCCACAGTGAAGTCATGGATGCTTTTGCACTGATTCTTGCCCTGCTCATGCTGCTCACGGGCGCCGTCGCGGGCGCCGCCGTCGTCTATGTCCTGCTCCGCCGGCGCTATCTGGCCGTGGAGCAGGACTTCGACGGCGTATCGGCCCGGCTCTCCGACGTCAGCGCCCAGTTCGCCGCCGCCGACGCCGAGAGGCGCCTTCTGGCGGCACAGAACCGGGAACTGGGCGAGTCCAGGAACCAGGACGGCAGTGTGCTCCGAGCGCTGGCGCCAGTAGCGGAGAAGCTCACTGCCGTGCAGCAGCAGGTGTCCCTGCTCGAACGCGACCGGCTGGAGCAGTACGGCCAGCTGGCCCAGCAGCTCCAGGAGGCCCGGCTGTCCGATGAGCAGCTGCTGCGCTCCACGCATGCGCTGGAATCTGCCCTGCGCTCCAACAGTGCCCGCGGCCAGTGGGGTGAGGTCCAGCTGCGCCGGGTGGTCGAGGCAGCAGGCATGCTCCGGCACGTGGATTTCCATGAACAGGTCCACAGCGGACAGACCCACAGCTCCGGTCCGGACGGCAGCCTCCGGCCCGATCTCGTGGTGCAGCTGCCCGGGGACAAGCAGCTCGTTGTCGACGCAAAGGTCCCGCTGGCGGCTTATCTCGCCGCCCAGGACCTCGGCGCCGCCCAGGCAGGCCAGCAGTCCTCGCAGCTGCCCGGCAGCCAGCAGGCTCACCTCGCGGCCCATGCCAAGGCCCTCAAGGCCCACGTGGATGCGCTGGGCAACAAGAAGTACTGGGACATCCCCGGCAACTCTCCGGAGCTGGTGGTGTGCTTCCTGCCGGCAGAGTCCATCCTGGCCGCGGCCCTCTCGGCGGACCCGGCATTGCTCGACTACGCCCTGTCCAAGAACGTGGTCTTGGCTTCCCCCGGCACCCTGCTGGCGGTACTGAAGTCGGTGGCGTTCACGTGGCGGCAGGACGTGCTGACGGACAGCGCCCGGGAACTCTTCGAACTTGCCCGGCAGCTCTATGACCGGATGGGCACGCTCGGCGAGAACGTCACCAAGCTGGGGTCATCGCTGAAGACCTCGGTGGAGCGGTACAACTCCATGGTCGGGACCCTTGAGGCCCGGGTGCTGCCCACGGCCAGGAAGCTGAACGCCCTCGAATCCGCCGGTCTGGTCACTCCGCCCGCTGTCGAGGTCACGCCGCGGGCAGTCGCGGCGCCGGAACTGCAGCCCCGGGACCGGTCCGAAGAGTCCGCGGCCTAGGACTGTTCGGGGCGCGTGCCGCGGCCGCCGAGGGCGCGGGTGACGTCGCCGGCCTGCTTGAGGGTGGCCCGGAGCTCCTTCGGCAGGGAGAACAGGAGGTCTTCCTCGGCCGTGACGACTTCCTCGACCGATCCGTAGCCGTAGTCGGCCAGGAGCCGGAGCACGTCCTTGACGAGGACTTCCGGGACAGAGGCCCCCGATGTCACACCCACCGTGGCGACGCCCTCGAACCAGGTCTCGTCGACCTCGTTGGCGAAGTCGACCCGGTAGGAGGCCTTGGCACCGTATTCCAGTGCCACCTCCACGAGGCGGACGGAGTTCGATGAGTTGGCGGAGCCCACCACGATCACGAGTTCCGCCTGGGGAGAGATCTTCTTGATCGCCACCTGGCGGTTGGTGGTGGCGTAGCAGATGTCGTCGCTGGGCGGATCCTGCAGGGTGGGGAACCGCTCCTTGAGCAGGCGCACGGTCTCCATGGTTTCATCCACGCTGAGGGTGGTCTGCGAGAGCCAGATGACCTTCTCCGGGTCACGGACCGTGACCTTGTCGACCTCGTGCGGGCCATTGATGATCTGGATGTGCTCAGGGGCCTCGCCGGCGGTGCCTTCCACTTCCTCATGGCCGTCGTGGCCGATCAGCAGGATGTCGAAGTCATCTTTGGCGAACCGGACGGCTTCGCGGTGCACCTTGGTGACCAGCGGGCAAGTCGCGTCAATGGTGCGCAGGCCGCGGTCCTCGGCGGACTGGACGACGGCGGGCGAGACACCGTGCGCGGAAAAGATCACGAGGGCACCTTCCGGGACCTCGTCGGTTTCATCGACGAAGATGGCGCCCTTCTCCTCCAGGGAGCTGACCACGTGGACGTTGTGCACGATCTGCTTGCGGACGTAGACCGGCGGGCCGTAGTGCTCCAGGGCTTTTTCCACGGCGATGACCGCACGGTCAACGCCGGCGCAGTAGCCGCGCGGGGCTGCCAGCAGGACCTTTTTAGGACCGGCGACAGGTGCCGCCGCCAGCACGTCCTCCGGTGAACGCCGCCGGCGCGGAACGGAGGGCATCGGAACGGAAACAGCGGTGGAGGTCATGCCCCCATGCTACCGGTGTTCACTGTTGCCCCGTTTGCGGCCTCCGGCAACGCGGAGGGCCACACCTGCGGCCAGCAGGGCTGCTCCCGCAACTGCGGCAGCGACGATCCACTGGCCGAAACTGGCAGAGCTCGCCGCGACAAACTCGTTCTTGAAGAGCTCCGCCACATCGTTCCCGCTCGAGGTCCCGGCGACGGCGGCGGTGGCGGCATCGCTGGCCAGCTTCCATGCCCCGGCAAGCACCAGGGCCCCGACGCCCATGCCGACCAGGACGGTCCACCGGCGCCGGGCCGCCACGAACGCCAGCACGAAGGCGATGCAGGCGCCGACGGCAACGGCATAGCCCATCGGGGCGTAGACGGTGACGCGTTCGATCAGCTGGCGCTGGTCGGACTGGCCGATATGGATCAGCACCTGGCCGGGGGCCTCCAGCGGAAGGCTCGTCGCGTCGGAAACCTGCTTGGCCACCAGCCCGACAAGCGGTGCGACATCCAGGGTCAGTGACGAGGTGCCGTCGACCTCCGGCGGCAGCGTGCTGGGGTCGGCGAACGTGAGGCGGTGGCTCTTGCGCAGGGTTTCCGCCCAGGCCTCGGAGTAGCCGGGCAGTCCGGTGAGCGATTGTGCCGCGTTGTCCAGGACCGGCCGGGCAAGCTCTCTGAGGGCTTCGGGGATGCCGGCGCTGGAGGCCAGGCCATCAACGGCGGCCGTGGCCAGCCGCTGCTGGAACGCCGGGTTCTTGCCCAGGGGTGCGGTCAAGGCAACGAAGCCCTCTTCCTGGACGATGTTGCGGTCCACCCACATGGCCGGAACGGCGACGGCTGCCATCAGTAGCCCGACAAGGACGGCGGCGGCAGAGACAAAAGTGCGCAAGGGATTCCTAGGAGGTCGATGGCATCCCTCCCATCCTAGGGCGGGGCAGGGCGCGGCCATAAAGTCGGGCCCCGGTGGTAGAGCTATGGATAGAGTTGAAAGAGACAACTTCCGGCTGCCGGCCGGCCCACCCGCCCGGGCGCGGGCCGCCGGCAGTCCCGCACGGGCATAAGGACACGCACGCATATGCACAGGGCTCTCCGCAAGGCACTCCACAGGGCATTCCCCGCCATGGAGCCCACGCATGTCTGAAGAAGTGGCGGCGGCCACCACGCTACCGGCCACGGCGGCTGAAACCAGCCCGGACAACCCCTGGCCGCTGCAGTTGCTGTCCCAGAAGCTCAAGATGCACATCGACCGTGCGCCCTCGGCATGGGTTGAGGGGCAGGTGATCGAACTCAACCGGCGTGGCAGTAACGCCTACCTGACGCTCCGGGACATCGACGCCGAAATCTCGCTGCCGGCGTCGGTCTGGACCACCGTGCTGGACCGCCAGGCCGCTCCGCTGGAACGCGGTTCCCGGGTTGTAGCCCTGATCAAGGCCGAATTTTGGCTCAAGACGGGCCGGCTGAACATGTCAGTGAAGGACATCCGGCCCGTGGGTCTCGGCGACCTCCTCGCCCGGATCGAGCGGTTGCGCCAGGCCCTCGGCGCCGAAGGGCTCTTTGCCGATGCCCGGAAAAAGCGGCTCCCCCTGCTCCCGCACCGGATCGGGCTGATCACCGGCCGGGACTCCGACGCCAAGAAAGATGTGCTGCGCAACGCTGCCCTGCGCTGGCCGGCCGTCGAATTTGAGATCCGCGAAGTGGCGGTCCAGGGCAACACCGCCGTAGCGCAGATGATTGCGGCATTGCGGGAGCTCGACGCCCACCCCGTGGTTGACGTCATCGTCATCGCCCGCGGCGGAGGCGCCCTGGAGGACCTGCTGCCGTTCAGCAGCGAGGAGCTCATCCGGGCCGTCGCGGACGCGTCCACCCCCGTGGTGAGCGCGATCGGGCACGAAGCGGACCGGCCCATCCTCGACGACGTCGCCGACCTCAGGGCCTCAACGCCCACCGACGCCGCGAAGAGGATCGTTCCGGATGTCGCAGAAGAGCTCGTCCGGGTCCGGCAGGCCCGGGATCAGCTCCGTCGTGGAGTCACCCGGCTCGTTGAACGCGAGGGCGACCGGCTGGCGTCCCTGCGCTCACGTCCCGTGCTGCTCTCTCCCGACGTCATGATCACCCAGCGCCATGACGACGTCGAGCGGCTCAAGGTCCGCTCGCTCTCGTCCATCAGCGCCGCCGTCGTGCGGGCAGCGGACCAACTGGTCCACCTCAAGGCGCAGGTGCGCGCGCTCTCGCCGCAAAAGACGCTGGATCGCGGCTACGCGGTGGTCCAGCTCGCCGCCTCCGGAGCGGCCGCCGCGACGCACCGGGACGTGGTGCGGCACCCCTCGCAGGCGCCCGCTGGCACGGACCTGACGGTGCGGGTGGCCGGGGGCCGGTTCACCGCCCAATCCACCGGCGGCCAAGAACCGGCCGAAGACTAATCCAGCGGACCGACACCCGGGCGCGCTGCGCTTGATCCGGCATCACTGCGGGAACCACCCGCCAACCCGGCTGCACCACAGCACCACAGCACCACACGATCGAACAGACCGCGCAAGCAGAAACCGCGCCAACCAAGGAGCATCCACATGGCAGAAGAATCCAGCCCGAACGCCGACATCGAGGCCCTCAGCTACGAGGACGCCCGCGAGCAGCTTGTCGCAGTGGTGGGCAAGCTGGAGGCCGGCGGCGCCAGCCTGGAGGAATCGCTCGCGCTGTGGGAACGCGGTGAGGCCCTGGCCAAGCGCTGCGAACAGTGGCTCGAAGGCGCCCGCAAGCGTCTCGCCGCAGCCCGGGACCACGCCGCGGATAAGGGCTAGGCGTCCGCCCTTCAAAGCCCCCGGCTCAGGACCGCTTTACGAGTTCGCGCTCCATGTCCAGGTCCAGGTCCGGAACCGGCCATTTGAGATTCATGCCGTCGAGGGCTTCCAGGAGGAGTTGCTGTACGGCGATGCGGGCGTACCACTTCTTGTTGGCCGGCACCACATGCCACGGGACCAGATCGGTGTTGGTCTTGTCGATGGCCTTCTGGTAGGCGTCCATGTAGTCAGGCCAGAAGGCCCGTTCCTTCAGGTCCCCGCTGCTGTACTTCCACTGTTTGGCGGGGTCATCCAGCCGGGCCAGGAGGCGGTCCTTCTGCTCGTCGCTGCTGATGTGCAACATGACCTTGACGATCTTCGTCCCGGCTCCCGTCTGCCTGGCCTCAAATTCGTTGATGGCCCGGTAGCGCCGCTCCAGCTCCTCGGGGCTGGCCCAGCGGTGGACGCGGTGAATCAGGACGTCCTCGTAGTGCGAGCGGTCGAAGACGCCCACCATCCCGGCCGCCGGCACTTCCTTCTCGATCCGCCACAAGAAGTCGTAGGACTTCTCCTCCGGAGTGGGTGCTTTGAAGGACTTCAGCTGGACACCGTGGGGGTTCATGGTGCCCATGACGTGGGTGACGATTCCGCCCTTGCCGGCGGTGTCCATGGCCTGCAGGATCAGCAGGAGCCGTTTGGTTCCGCCGTACAGGGACTCGGCAAAGAGCTGCTCCTGGAGCTGGGCGAGTTTGCCGTCCAGCTCCTCCAGCAGCTGCTCTCCATCGGCCTTGTCGCCGTCGTAGCCGGGCGTCGAGCCGGGGTCCAGCGACTCCAGGCTGAAGCCCTTCCCGGCCTTCAGGAGTTCCGAGGGGTGGTCATCGAATGTCGCGGAGCCTGCCATCAATGCCTCTTTCCGGTTGGCGCAGCCGCGTTGGCCGGGGCAGGAGCCCCGTTGCGCTGCTGACCGAAGCCTAGTTCCCCTTGTACCGGCTCAGGAAGTCCGCCATGCGGTTGATCGCTTCCTCGAGGTCCTTGACGTTTGGCAGCGTCACCATCCGGAAGTGGTCCGGCCGGACCCAGTTGAACGCCCTGCCGTGGGACAGGAGGATCTTCTGCTCGCGGAGCAGGTCCAGGACGAATTTCTCGTCGTCGCGGATGTGATAGACCTCGGGGTCCAGCTTGGGAAACAAATACATGGCCCCGCGGGCCTGTTGCGTGCTCACGCCGGGGATGGCGTTGAGCATGTCGTAGGCCTTGTTCCGCTGCTCCAGGAGGCGTCCGCCGGGCAGGATCAGGTCGTTGATGCTCTGGTAGCCGCCAAGCGCGGTCTGGATGGCGTGCTGCGCCGGAACATTGGCGCAGAGGCGCATGTTGGCGAGCAGGTTGATGCCCTCGAGGTAGTCGGCGGCGTCCTTTTTCGGCCCGGAGATGGCCATCCAGCCGGCCCGGAACCCGCAGACCCGGTACGCCTTGGAGAGTCCGCTGAATGTCAGGCACAGGACATCGTCGCCGGTGAGCGAGGCCAGGTTTACGTGCACCGCGTCTTCGTAGAGGATTTTCTCGTAGATCTCGTCGGCGAAGAGCACCAGGCCGTGTTTCTCGGCGAGGGCGACGATCTTTTTCAGCGTCGCCTGCGGGTACACCGCGCCCGTGGGGTTGTTGGGGTTGATGATCACGATGCCCTTGGTGCGCGGAGTGATCTTCGCTTCCATGTCCTCAAGGTCCGGCTGCCAGCCGGTTTCCTCGTCGCAGAGGTAGTGCACGGGCTTCCCGCCGGCCAGGGCAACCGAGGCAGTCCACAGCGGGTAGTCCGGGGTGGGGATGAGGACCTCGTCGCCGTCGTCGAGCAGGGCCATGAGCGACATCGTGATCAGTTCGCTGACGCCGTTGCCGAGGTAGATGTCATCGACGTGGATGTTCTGGATCCCGCGGGTCTGGTAGTACTGCGAGACGGCGGTGCGGGCGGAGAAAATGCCGCGCGAGTCGCTGTAGCCCTGGGCATGCGGCAGGTGGCGGATCATGTCCACTAGGATCGCGTCCGGCGCTTCAAACCCAAACGGGGCCGGGTTTCCGATGTTCAGTTTGAGGATCCGGTGACCCTCCGCCTCCATCTGCTGGGCGGCCTGAAGAATCGGTCCACGGATGTCGTAAAGGACATTATGAAGCTTGGTGGACTGCTTGAATTCTGCCATTCATCAAATATGCCATATGGAGGATGTACTTCCGCTGAGACATGACTCACACGCGGACCCGGCAGTAACAACAACGACGCCGGTGCCCGGGGCTTCAAGCCCGGGCACCGGCGTCGTCGGCAGGTCAGTCGTGGCCAGCGGTCAGGCAGGGCCCGCCGCGGCATGGTGCCACGATGGTCCCGCAGTGCCTGGCTACTGCTTGACGATGCCCTTCTCCTTCAGCCACGCGTCCGCGGCGTCCTTCGGGTTCTGCTTCTGGCTGCCGCTCACGGCACGGTTGAGGTTGATGAGGTCTTCCGTGGTGAGGACCTTGGACACGGAGTTGAGGGCTTCCTTCGCCTTGTCCGTCATCTTGGCGGTGTTGTTCAGCGGCAGCACCTGCTGGGCGATGAAGTTGTTCTTCGGATCCTCCAGCACCACGAGGTCGTTGTCCGGGATGGACGGGGTGGTCGTGT
>JBKPBZ010000302.1:0-11593 GCA_046727115.1 Actinomycetota bacterium
GACACCGCGAGGCTCCTGGTGCTGGACTCCCTCATTTTCCAGACCGAAGCCGAAGTGCGCTGGCTGGACCTCTGCGAGGCCCGCCTCATGCAGCTCAGCAACCTCCAGGGGTAGCCTGGCGCGCCGCTCGTCGCTCGAACCACGCCGCCGGGCGCAGGACGGCCGCAAGAGGGCGGCCGCATTGGTAGGGTGCGGGGGGCAGTTCTGTACCGGTGGACTGCCCAGCTGGGTTTCTCAAGGAGGAGACATGGGCACAATGCCAGAGGACACACAAGGCGACAGCACGCACAGCAGCATGCACGCCACCGCACAACTCGACGACGGGATCGTTCCGGATCCGTCCCTCCCGCCGACGTCGGTGGATGAGTCTGTCCGCGACTCCGCGGACCGCACCTGGACGCCCGCCAAGATCGCGCTGTGGGCTGCCATCGCGCTACTGGGCGGCGTCGCGTGGTTCATGCTCGCCATCATCCGCGGCGAGACCGTCAACGCCATCTGGTTTGTGTTCGCGTCGGTCTGCACGTACCTGATCGGCTACCGCTTCTACTCCAAAGTCATTGAGCGCTACCTGGCCAAGCCCAACGACCGCCGCGCCACCCCGGCCGAATACAAGGCCGACGGCAAGGACTACGTCCGCACCGACCGCAACGTCCTGTTCGGCCACCACTTCGCCGCCATCGCCGGTGCCGGGCCCCTGGTGGGCCCGGTCATCGCGGCACAGATGGGCTACCTTCCCGGCACGATCTGGATCATCATCGGCGTCGTCCTGGCCGGCGCCGTCCAGGACTACCTCGTCCTGTTCTTCTCCATGCGCCGCGGCGGCCGGTCACTGGGACAGATGGCCCGCGAGGAACTCGGCGTGATCGGCGGCACCGCCGCCCTTATCGCGACCCTGCTCATCATGGTGATCATCGTCGCCATCCTTGCCCTCGTGGTGGTCAACGCCTTGGGCGAAAGCCCGTGGGGTGTCTTCTCGGTAGGCATGACCATCCCGATCGCCCTCTTCATGGGCGTGTACCTGCGCTTCATCCGGCCGGGCAAGGTCATGGAGGTCTCCCTGATCGGATTCGTCCTGCTCATGGCCGCTATCATCGGCGGCGGGGCCGTGGCAGGCACCGAGTGGGGTGCCGCGTTCTTCCACCTGGACAAGGTGACCATCGCGTGGGGCCTCATCATCTACGGCTTCATCGCAGCCATCCTGCCCGTCTGGCTCCTCCTGGCGCCCCGCGACTACCTCTCCACCTTCATGAAGATCGGCGTGATCGTGATGCTGGCCCTGGCCATCATCGTGGTCCGCCCCGAAATCACCGTGCCGGCGTTCAGCGAGTACGCCGGCCGCGACAACGGTCCGGTCTTCTCCGGCGCCTTGTTCCCGTTCCTGTTCGTCACGATCGCCTGCGGCGCGCTGTCCGGGTTCCACGCCCTGATCGCCTCCGGCACCACACCGAAACTGATCGAGAAGGAACGCCAGACGCGCCTGATCGGCTATGGCGGCATGCTCATGGAATCCTTCGTGGCAATCATGGCCCTCGTGGCCGCCATCTCCATTGACCGCGGCATCTACTTCGCCATGAACGCCCCGCTGGCGCTGACCGGGGGGACCGTCGAGACCGCGGCCGCGTGGGTCAACAGCCTGGGCCTGTCCGGCGTCAACATCACGGCCGCCGATCTCGCGCAGACGGCCAAGGACGTCGGGGAGCAAAGCATCGTGTCCCGCTCGGGCGGCGCGCCCACCCTCGCCGTCGGCCTGGCGCACATCATGCAACAGTTCATCGGCGGCACCGCGATGATGGCGTTCTGGTACCACTTCGCCATCATGTTCGAGGCGCTGTTCATCCTCACGGCGGTCGACGCCGGCACCCGTGTTGCCCGCTTCATGCTCCAGGACTCGATCGGCAACTTCGTCCCGAAGTTCAAGGAGCACTCCTGGCGCCCGGGCGCATGGCTCTGCACGGCCATCATGGTGGCGGCCTGGGGCGCCGTCCTGATCATGGGCGTCACCGACCCGCTGGGCGGCATCAACACCCTGTTCCCGCTGTTCGGCATCGCCAACCAGCTGCTGGCGGCCATCGCCCTCTCGGTCTGCCTGGCCATTGCCGCCAAGCGCACCGCCTTGAAGTACCTGTGGATCGTGGCGGTGCCACTGGCGTTCGCCGCCGTCGTGACCATCACGGCGAGCTTCTACAAAATCTTCTCGCCCGTTCCGGCGGTGGGCTACTTCGCCAACAACGCAGCCTTCGCCAAGGCCCTTGCGGACGGCAAAACCTCGTTTGGAACCGCCAAGACCCAGGCCGCCATGGAGGCCGTGGTCCGCAACACCATGGTCCAGGGATGGCTGTCGATCATCTTCGTGGTGCTGAGCATCATCGTCATCATCACGGCAGTGATGGCAACCATCAAGGCCCTGCGCAACACGGCGGCGGGGCTCCCCAACGCCGAGAACGAAGACCCCGCGCAGGCCTCCCGTGTCTTCGCCCCGGCAGGGTTTGTTCCCACAGCGGCGGAGCGCGACCTCATGACCGAGTGGAGCCAGCACCCGGCCGGAGAACGGCTCGAAAAGTCCGGGCACCACTGATGCGGAGCCGGACGTGAACGCGGTGCTAGCCGGGTTCCGCGGGTTCGCCGGGTACCTCGGCGGAGTGCTGGGCGCCGATGCCTACAAGAAGTACCTGGAGCACCATGAGGCCTCTGGACACGCCGGCCCGCCCCTGACGGAGCGGGAGTTCTGGCGTGACCGGACCGACCGGCAGGACACCAGCCCGCAGGGGCGGTGCTGCTGAGCCGGCAGTGCTGAACCGCTTCTGCGCGGGGGTCCTGCAAGGCTGGGGGAGGGGCGGTGTCGGGCACAAGAGTGTCCGGCGCCGCCCCTTCCGCTTCCGGCGGATGCAAGGTCCGCGTCGCCCGGCGCGTGAGAGTATGAAGCCATGAGCGATCAGCACGACACTCAGCCCGGCGCCCAATCGGCCGACGACGTCCCCGTCGAGGGCACGCCCCTGGACGACACCCTGCCCGGCACACCCCTGGCATCACCGGCTGCAATGCCGGCCGGCCACGCCGGTGGACCCGGTTCCGTGCCCAGGCCGCCCCGCGGAAGCGAACTTCAGGACCTCGTGGACCAACCCGCTAAGGTCATGCGGATCGGAACGATGGTCAAGCAGTTGCTCGACGAGGTGAAGTCTGCGCCCCTGGACGACGCGGCCCGCGTCCGGCTCGCTGAAATCCACGACCGTTCCATCAAGGAACTCGAGGACGGGCTGGCCCCGGAGCTCGTTGAGGAGCTCGAACGGATCAACCTTCCCTTTCCGGAGAATGCCACTCCCTCCGACGCGGAACTGAGGATAGCCCAGGCCCAACTGGTCGGCTGGCTTGAGGGACTCTTCCACGGCATCCAGACGGCTATCGCGGCGCAGCACGCCGCCAGGGAACACGCCTACGCCCAGATGCAGCTGCGCCAGCTGCCACCCGGAACAGTGATCGCGCCGGGCGTCATCATCGGGGAGAACGGCGAACCGGTCCGGGCCGCTGCTGCCCGCCGCGGCGCGGATTCCTCGGAGGCCCCTCAACCCGCGGACCCGGATCACGGCCCGGGCCAGTACCTTTAGCGCCACCTTGGGCTTCTTCAGCACCGCACGGCAAGGCCGCAGGGACGACGTCGAACTCGGCAAAGGCCTCTGGCGACGCGCCCATGACCGGTTCAACCGCGGGCTTGACCGTTACCACCAGGTCCTCGAAGGGGTCGAGGACGAGGCGCTGTACGGCGAACTCGTCGACATCGCCAACCAGCTCTCCGCCCTCGCGCCCCGCGTGCGGCAGGTCTGCGTGGAGGCCCAGCGGCGGTTTCCCAGCAATGGCCTGGATATCCCGGGGCCGCTGGCAGGGGTTCACCGGGCCCTCTCGACGGCGGGGAATTCGCTGGCCATGACGGCTGAGGCGGCCGCCATGCTCCGGCTCGCCGTTGGGCCGGTCCCGGCGGGGGCTGCATCGGTGCGGCGGCGCGCCGATTCCGTGCTGGAACAGGTCCACGACGCCGAGCGGCGGCTTGCGGAGGCTGCCGGCAGCGGGCCGACGCCGGCCTGAGCCGGTGCCCTTTTTGGCGCCGGCGGTCGCTGGTTCCGTGTCGCCGGCGTACCGCGACAACCCGGCCGTTCGGGATATTCCCGGTTAAGCGCCTAGCTTAGCTTCACCCAGATGCTGGCCGGACGGCGCCGAAATTGGCAGGATGCTTAGTATGACTTTTTCACCGGAACTGACTTTCAATGACGGCAACACCATCCCCCAGCTCGGCTACGGGGTGTGGCAGGTTGAAGATGACGTGGCCGAAAAGGTGGTTGTGCAGGCGTTCGAAGCCGGCTTCCGCCACATCGACACGGCAAAGATCTACGGCAACGAAGCAGGAGTGGGCCGCGCCATTGAGCGTTCCGGCCTCAAGCCCGAGGAAATTTTCATCACTACCAAGCTGTGGAACGCGGACCAGGGCTACGAGTCCACCCTGAAGGCGTTCGAGGAGTCCATGGAGCGGCTGGGCCTCGAAACTTTGGACCTGTACCTGATCCACTGGATGCAGCCCAAGCAGGACAAGTACGTTGATACCTGGAAGGCCCTCATCGAGCTCCAGAAACAGGGCCGGGTGAAGACCATCGGCGTCTCCAACTTCACCAAGGAGGGCCTGCAGCGCCTGATCGATGAGACCGGCGTGGTTCCGGCCATCAACCAGGTCGAGCTGCACCCGTTCTTCAGCCAGGCCGACCTGCGCGAATTCAACGCGTCCAAGGGCATCCTCACTCAGGCCTGGTCGCCGCTGGGCCAGGGCGGGGAGCTCCTCGAGAGCGCCATCATCTCCGAGATTGCCGCCAAGCACGGCGCCACCCCGGCTCAGGTTGTCATCGCCTGGCACCTGGCCATCGGCAACGTGGTCATCCCCAAGTCGGTAACCGAGTCCCGGATCCGCGAGAACTACGCGGCTCTGGAAGTTACCCTCGACGAGACCGACATCCAGGCCATCAACGGACTGGACCGTTCCGCCGAAGACGCCGGCCGGATCGGCCCGGACCCGGCAGTCTCCGACTTCGCCTAAAGCAACAGTCCCACGACGCCGGCAGCCAGCCGACGTTCGCACTGGGCCTTCACCCCGCACGGGGTGGAGGCCCTTCTTGCTGCCTAGGCGGCGGCCCGGTGCTCTTTCGCCGGGATGGCATCGACGACGGCCCAGCCGTCTTCGCCCGCGATGCACCGACTGGCAAAGCGGTCCGCGGCGGCGGCGTCCTCGAAGCTCTCGGTGCGGATCCGGCCGCAGTCGGTGTCCAGGTATGTGACCGCGAAATACAATGCGCCGTCCTGTGCGCCGTCGAAATCCGGCTTGAGACTGTGCTGGACACTTTGCGGGACATTGTGCTGGAAACTCTGCTGGAAATTCTGGTTGTTCTCCATGATTCCAGTGTGCAACCGACCTCCGACAGTAAGACTTCACTCCTCCGGCGTGTTGCCAAGCCGCAGAACCCGTTCCCGCGCCAGGACTTCCTTGCGGCGTTCCCGGTCCGCGGCCCGTGCTGTCTGCTGCGCCAAGGCCGCCGCCAGCTCGGAACGTTTCCGTGCTCCCTTGAGCCCGGCCTCTGCGGCGTCCAGACGCCGCCTGAGGTCGCGCGCCTCATCGGCCAGCCGGGTGGTTTCCGCCGCCGCCTCCGCCAACTCCGCGGCCGCGCGGCGGGCTTCCTCGTCCGCTTCGGCGGCGGCCTCTTCGGCCGCCGCCAGGCCGGCCCGCGCCCGTTCCACTGCCGACGGCGTGGGGGTCGCCCGTGCTTTACCAACAGCCCGGAGGCGGGGCTGTTCCGGTGGCTTTCCGCCGATGGCACTGCCGCGTGCGGTTCGTGACGCGCCCTCGGCCCGTGACGCCGGTTCGGTTCCACGGGCGCCTGTCGCCGCCTCGGTTCCGCGGACGGCGGCCGTTCCCCGAGCGGTTCCGGTACGTGTTGCCGTGGGCGCGTGGCTCCCGGGAACAGCCACGGCGCCGGCGAGATCGACGACGTCGACGCCGTCCGCCGAGAGTGCCCGGAGCAGCCAGCCGCTCTGCACGGCAGCGGCGGCCCCGGGGTCGGCGGTGGCGGCGCGCAGGGTCTGCTCCACTTCCGTCGCCACGGCGGCGCTGATGGCCCGTCCCTGCTCGGCTGCCAGGGCTTGCGCCGTCTTTACGGCGCCGGCCAGAAGTTGGCGCCGCTCCTGGGCGAGGCGGCGGAGGTCGGCTGCATCCAGGGCGTCCTGCGCGGCCTGCATCGATGTTCCCAGGTCGGCCAACTCGCGCAGGATATCGGGGTTGTGCGCCGCCAGCATGTTCACCGCCCACGCAGCCACCGACGGTTTGGGCAGGGCTCGGACATCGGCCGCCAAGGCACGCTGCTCGGCCGCGGTGAGGCCAACGGTGCTGACGTCCTTGGCTGCGGCTGTTCTTGCCGCCACGAACTCGCCGTACGGCAATGCGTACAGCGGCCCGGCAATGCCCTCAAGTTCCCGCGTTCCCATGGAAGCATCATAGGAGTCCGTCCCCGCGACGCACGCCCAGCTCGTGGCCCCGTCATGAGTTCGGGCCTCGTCAGATGCGGAGCAGCGTCCACTTGATCGCGCCGCGTTGGCGGACCTACCTCGCCTGGCCTCTGGGTTTGTCGTCGTTGGGGCTGGCACAGGTGTCCGTGCTCGCCGCGCAGGCAGGCGAGCAGTTGGAAGGCACGTCCGGCGTCCGCAGCGATTCGTGGTTGCCGGCGCCGTGACAGGCGCCTTCTTTATCTACCGGAGCATCATCACGGGGCATTCGGGCGCGGCGTCCGTCTGGGCCCGCTAAGTCCGGCCCTTGCCGGGCCCGTGACCCGGCGGCGGCCGCCGGGCCCTGTGCAGGGTTACAAGCAACAGGACCAGGGCCGCCGCCTGGAGCGTCGCGACGGTAGCGATTAGCGCAGGCCGCGCGCTGTAGAGCGACCCGTACAGGGCTCCGCCGGCCAACGCGCCGGCTCCCTCGAACGCCGCGAATACCCCGTACGCCGTGCCCTGCCGGGGCTGCGGCACTAGATCGGCGACCAACGCCTTGACCGTGGAGTCCTGGATGCCCGTGGCGGCACCCCAGACCAGGACGCCGGCGAGAACAAGCCCGGCACTCGGCGCCAGGGCCAGTACCGGCACCCCCGCGATCAGCACGGGCAGAGCCAGGAGCACGGCCGCCCCGGCACGATCGTAAACGACGCCACTGGCCAGGGCCCCGACGGCGGCCGCCCCCATGGCTGCGGCGTACAGCAGTGGAACCACCGTGACGGGCACGGCCACGGCGGCGGTCAGATGATAGGAGATGACCCCAAAGGCCACCAGTCCGGCGCTCCAAAAGAATGCTGCCGCGGCAAACAAGATGAAGGGGCCGGAGAACGCCGACGCCGGCCGGCCGGCGGCTCTCCCGTGGGCTGGCGCGGAACCTGGGTCCGAACCGCGCCGCGCAGCGTCCGGGCCGGGAAAGCTGGCGGCGGCGGGTGCTGCTGTGTTCGCGCCGGGTTCCGGGACGCGGCGACGCAACCAAACGAGAATCGCCAGCGCCGCCACGGCCGGAATGACGAGCACCGCAAAGGCTGCCGGCAGCGAACCGCTGGCAACCAGAACCGCCGAAACCAGCAACGGGCCCAGGAGCGCCCCCGCCAAATCGAGGGATTTGTGGACGGCGAAGCCGCGGCCCCGGCCAACCGGTGTCGCACTGGCAGCGAGCAGCACCGTTTTCGCGGGGCTGCGGACGGCTTTGCCAACCCTGTCCCCGATGATGAGCACGGCCGCCAGGGCCAGCCCGGCGGTTCCGGCGAGGGGCGTCAACGCCAGGAGCGGGACGCACAGCGCCGTGAGCGCATATCCGGCCATCGTGAACGACCAGTACTTGCCGGTGCGGTCCGCCCAGGGACCGAACACCAGCCGGAGTCCCTGGGACGCGGCCTCCGCGCCGCCGGTCACGAGACCCACGAATAACGCAGACGCCCCCAGCTGGGCGAGCAGGGGACCTCCCAGCGGGCGGGCGCCGTCGGACACCATATCCGTGGCCAGGCTGACCAGGCCGAAACCGAGAACCGGGCCCCACCGCCGGTGGCGCCGTTTATCGGGTTGGCTTCCGGACCTCGACAGCGGCAATTCCCGCTGGCGGGCAGGCAGCCTGCGCCCGGACCGTTCCATTCCCTAAGGCTGGCTGACGGTCTGGAAAAAGACAAGCCGCAGGTCAGGCGCCTTTGCAGGGTTGAGGTGCGGAAGAAAATGCGGAAGGAAATATTGACCAAAGTGGTTCTTTCTTGCCTGCGGCTTGGTACTTTTTGAGAGCCGATCCGCATTGTGTGGGCCGGGGGGACCCAGGATGACCGATTGAAAGGCTTCACAACCATGAGCTCACTGCTGTAGAAAATTCTGTGCGCCCCCGGAGAACAGCCAAGGGGGCGCCGACGGCACTTCCCGGCTCAGGCCGGACGGCCCTGACGCATCCGGCCTTACGGCTCCCAGCGACGCTTCCTGCGAACCTGGAAACCGCCCACGCCCTCACGGAGGAACTGTGAAGCTATTTTCGAACCCGCCTCGCCACACCGGCCAGCGGCTTAAACCTGTCGCCGCCGCAGTGCTCGGGTCCGCCTTGGCAGGCGTGCTCGCGCTCTCCGTCCTCGCCGTCTCGGCGCAGGCGGCGCCGGGCGGTGCGCCCCTCGCCGTGGGGGCGGCAGCGGCTCCGGCGCCCACCGGCTGGCTGCACACTTCCGGCGGGACGATCCTGGACTCGAACAACGCCCCGTACACCATCAAAGCCGCATCCTGGTTTGGCATGGAAACTCCTGACTGCATGCCGCACGGCCTGTGGGGGACTCTGACCATCGACGACGCTCTGGCCAACATCAAGTCGATGGGATTTAACAGTGTCCGCCTGCCTTTCTCCAACGAGTGCCTGGCAGCGACCGCCATCAAGGGCAACCTGAACTACTGGGCCAACCGCGCCTACGCGCTTGAGGGCAAAACGCCCTTGGTCCTGATGGACACGGTGATCGCTCGCGCCAAGGCCAACGGCCTGCAAATCATCTTGGACCGGCACCGGCCTTCCTCCGCCGATCAGTCCCCGCTCTGGTACACCTCCGCCTACCCGGAGTCGAAGTGGATCGCTGACTGGAAGATGCTCGCCGCCCGCTACAAGAACGATCCCACCGTCATCGGTGCCGATCTCCACAATGAGCCCGCCGGGGCGGCGACCTGGGGCGGAGCCGCCGCCACCGACTGGCAGGCAGCGGCCACTCGCGGAGGCAACGCCGTCCTTGCTTCCAACCCCAACCTGCTGATCATCATTGAGGGCATTGAAAACCAGGGCAACGGCACCTCCACCTGGTGGGGCGGCGGCCTGGCCGACGTCAAAAACAAGCCGGTCACCCTGGCCACGCCCAACCGCGTGGTCTATTCCCCGCACGACTACCCGGCGTCGCTGTTTGCCCAGAAGTGGTTCAGCGACCCCAACTATCCCAACAACCTGCCAGCCGTATGGGATGCCAACTGGGGTTACATCCAGAAGCAGGGCATCGCGCCGGTCTTGCTCGGCGAGTTCGGGACGGCGTTGCAGACCACGTCCGACAAGCAGTGGATGGAGAAGATCGTCTCCTACCTCGGGACCAACTCCATGAGCTTCGCGTACTGGGCGTTCAACCCGAACAGCGGCATCACCGGAGGCCTTGTCCAGGCGGACTGGCGCACGCCTGAGGCCGCCAAACTAACCGCGCTCGCGCCCCTCCTGAAGGGCACGGCGTCGCCGTCACCGACCGTATCGCCGACGCCGACGGTATCGCCGTCGCCGACCACCACGGCCACTGCGTCGCCGACGCCGACCGCCACTGCGTCGCCGACGGCGTCTCCCGCGCCGACGTCGGGCGCGGCGATCAGCGCAGTCTGGAAACTCGGCAGTTCGTGGGCCGGCGGCTATGTGGCCAATATCGAGGTCACCGGGCTCCGGGCGGCCGCCAACTGGAGCGTGAGCTGGCCCGATCCGAACGTCACCCGGGTGGCCAACTCCTGGGGCATCACCTGCACGGTGGTCCCCAAGGTGTCGGTGACCTGCAGCGGCGCGGACTGGGCCACCAAGATCGCTGCCGGCCAGAAACTGTCCGTGGGCCTACAGGTGGATTCGCTCAAAGCCCCCGTCAACCCGGTGCTGACGCTGAAGTAGCGGGCCGCGCACGAGCGCGGCGTGTTTCGACGGCGGTCACCGGTGCCGACCATGCCCTGAACCCGCGACGTATTGACGACGGCCCGGCTCCGGCGTAGACCGTGCCGTATCAAACCAATCGCAGGCCGTTGCCTTGTGGCCTGCCGCCTGTGAGGAGAAGAAAATGGCCGTCGCAGTGATCATGGAATTCGCCGGTGCCACGCTGGAGCAGTACGACCAAGTCATCGGCAAGATGGGCCTTACGCCGGGAGGGCCCGCACCGGCCGGCGCCCTCGGACACTGGGTGGCCGCCACCGACGACGGGATCCTCGTCACCGACCTTTGGCAGTCGAGGGAGCTCTACGACGCCTTCGCGAAGGACCAGATCGGCCCGTACACTGCCGAAGTCGGTATCCCCGCGCCGCCTACTGTGAAGTATCTGGACGTCCACAACTACTTCACCCCGGGGGCCGGCGCCTGACCGCAGTGAGCGTGCGGAACTGGGACCAGGACCCGGTACCCGCCAGGACTGCAGGTCGCCAGCTGCAGGAAGTTCGGGCACTAACCCCGGAAATCAACGATTTCCGGGGTTAGTGCCGCCTCAGTGCCCGCCGAGGATCTCCACAAGGGCGAACGAGAGGCCGAATCCGACGGCGATCGCGATGCCGGTGGCGGCGCCGGCGTCCCGGAGCCCCTCCGGCACCATGCGGGTCGTTACGTTCGTCAGGATGCCGCCGCCGGCGAAGGCCAGCACGAAGGCCACCACCTCGGGCCGGGCTGCCTGCAGCAGCACCATGAAGAGGGCCACCGACGCGGCGCACAAGAACGTCATGGCCAGCCAGGCGGACATGACGTGGCGGGTGGTCATGCCTGACTTACGCAGCGGTCCGGTGTCCGCCATGGCCTCGGGCACGCCGCAGAGGAAGACAGCGGCAAGCACCGCGGCACTGATGCCGTAGCCGCTGAGTAGCGCCCCGGTGATAACAACCGCTTCGGCGACCACGGACAGCCCGATCACAAGGAACCTGGGCTCGTGGACGGGAGGTTCGGACAGCCGCCGGCCGCGCACGGCACCCGTCACCACCCAGGCCGTCGCCACGGCCCCGCCGATCAGGCCCACCCCGACATAACCGCTTCCGCCGGCAAGCCGCCCCGCCTCGGCGACGAGCTTGTAGGCGACGGCCGAGAGCAACGCGCCGGCACCGAGCCCCGTCAGGACGCCGAGCAGGACGCTGTTGCCAACGCGCCACCGCAGGGCGAGCAGTCCGCCCAGGAAATACGAGGACCCGGCAAGCAGACCCCAGCCAAATGCCTGCAGCATCCGCGCCCCTTTCGGCTTAGGCACTAAAGCACCGCGCCTAGGCATCATCCCGAACGGCCGCGGGGATGGCAAGGGCTGCGCGAGGCGCCGCGGGCTGGAAG
>JBKPBZ010000303.1:0-5715 GCA_046727115.1 Actinomycetota bacterium
CGCCGCGCCGACAGCACCGGACCCGCAGCAGAGATCGACGACGACGGGCGCCGGCCGGCCAGCGCCCGGCGCCATGCGCCGCGCATCCAGCAGCGCAGCGGCTTGCCGGACGAGGAATTCCGTCCGGCGCCGCGGCACAAACACCCCGGAAGCGACCGCGATGCGGAGTCCACAGAATTCCGCCCAGCCGAGAATGTGTTCAAGAGGAAGACCGGCAACCCTCCGGCCGGCCATCGCCTCGAGCGCCTCCGGCGTCGGGGCTGCGTCGATCATCAGGCGGGCTTCGTCTTCGGCAAACACGCAGCCGGCGGCACGAAGCCTGGCCGTGAGGGTCTCGTGCATGGAACGATTGCGGATTATTGGCATGGGAGCGCCTTTCGGTCTGGTGTCAGACGCCCTCACCGTGAGCTGGCCGCAGCCGGCACTGCTGGGAGGGCACCCTTTCTGGACTTGCGTGAACGGGACCCACCTCCTTGTGCTGCAGTTGCTCGGACTCCCCCATGCTACCGAAGGTCCAGGTTCCCAAATGGGTGGCCGCGGTGACATTCCGGCGGTGATTGCTCCGGCGGTTCGTGCCTGGTGTTTGCGACGGTTTTTGCTGGGTTGCCGCGCCGTGGCATGGCCGGCTGGCAGGATGTCAGCATGGACTCCATCCCTGCAAACGACCTCATCTGGACCGGTTCCTACACGCCGGACTCTGGCGGCAGCGGCGCGGGGATCGGCGCGGTTGCCGCGGCGGCCGGCGGCACTCTGCGCTGGCTCGGAGTCGCGGCTGCGGCCGACTCGCCGTCTTTCCTGGCGGTCCATCCCTCACTTCCAGTGGTCTACGCCGTGGCCGAGCAGGCCAGGACTGTCCGGGCCTACCGCCGGGCCGGCACGTTTGGCCTGGAGCCCGCGGGCCCCGCATGGCCGGCTGGTGAGGCGGCCTGCCATGTCGCCGTCGATCCCTCCGGCCGTTTCCTCGTGGTCTGCTGTTGGGGCGACGGCCAGGTGCTGTTCTACGAGCTCGACGCCGACGGCGGCATCATGGGCCGGACCGCCGCTGCCGAATCGCGCGACTCCGACGGTGCCGCTCCCGACGGGGGCGGCCACGAACGACAAGCGCGGCCCAGCCGCGCGCATGCCGCGCTCATGCTGGCCGACGGCCGGGTAATGACCACCGATCTGGGCCACGATCTCCTGCGGATCTGGAATGTCCGCTCCGGACCGGGGCGGCCTCTGGGGCCGGTTCTGGAGCCGGTTCTGGACCATGAGGTGCTCCTGCCGCGGGGCAGCGGCCCCAGGCACCTGGTCCAGCACCCGGGCGGAAACGTCTTTGTGGTGACCGAGTATTCAATTGAGGTAGCTGTGGCCGAGCTGTCGCGGGGCAGCGGGGACTTCCGGCTCGGTTTCGTCGGGCCGGCCACCGCCGGTGCGGCGCTGCCGGGGGATTCGGCGGCCGAGATCGCGTTGGCGGCCGGCGGCAGGCACGCCTACGTGGGGGTCCGCGGCTCGAACCGGATCAGCGTACTGGAGGTGGAGGCCGGAGGCGCGTCGCTGCATCCGGTGGCCGATGTCCCCAGCGGCGGCAACTGGCCCCGGCACCACCTGGTTCGTGAGGGGTCGTTGCACGTCGCCCACGAACGCTCCGGCGACGTCGTCACCTTTCCCCTTGACACGGAATCAGGGCTGCCGGGAGCACCCGCGGACCGGCTGCACGTGGGCTCCACCACCGCGCTGGTGCCGGCCGCCCCCCGTTCTCAGCGCGAGATTGAGGGACTGACGCCCGCGTGACCCTGTTCGAGACCGTCCAGCAGGAAGCCACCGTCCAGCTGGAAACCGCAGTCGCAGCGCCACAGGGCAGGGAGGGCCACGGACGGGTCGGCGGGCCCGAACGAGTAGGAGGACATGGCGGCCGGCTTCGGCGAGCGCCATTCCATGGGTGCGCCGCAGTGCTGCGGGGCCCAGGGAGAGGGAGCCGTCAGAACCGTCCCCAAGTGTCCGGCAAGGGTTGCGGATTCAGCCACGGTGCCTACTCTCGGTTGACGTCAAAAACCAAGTAGTAAGCATACATATAAGTAGTTAAACGAGCTAGTCGCGCCGGTCGTCGCCTAGGGCCGCGCTCATCCGGCGCAGAAATGTAATGACCACCCGGGCGTCTTCGGCGCTCATGGACTCGGCCACCTCCATCATCCGCCGGTGCATGTGGCCGAGCGTGGCGCGGACTTCTGCATCCGTCGCCACCGTCGGCACGATCACGAGCGCGCGCCGGTCGGTCGCGTGGGGCTCGCGCCGGACGTGCCCGCTGGCCACCAGCCGGTCGATCAACGACGTGGTGGAAGCGGTGGTGATGCCCAGGACCCGACTGAGGTCCTTCGGCCCCACGCGCTGGCCGGTCGCCGTGGCCCGCAACAAGTAGCGCAGAGCCAGCAGATCCGTCTCGCCCATCCCCATCGACTCGCGGGTGGACCGCCTGGTCGCCACCTCCGAGATCCGGTAGTCGCGGAGGGCCTGCAGGAGGGCCGCAGGGGCATCGAGGCTGCCGTCGGCGCCATACCAGTATCCGGAGGCGTCGTGGGAGTCCATTCGCCAAGCCTAGCCGAACTGGTAACTAGCCAGCCGTACAATCCAGGTGCCCGCCATCCCCGCACCCGGCCGCGCCGGCCCCGGAGCGCCGGGCCATGCGCAACGGGAAGGGACCGGGGGCAGGCACAAAAATCCCCGGTCTCCTGTTGCCAGGAAACCGGGGATTTTCCACTCTTCGCTAAAAGAGTGGGCCCTGTGGGGATCGAACCCACGACCCACGGATTAAAAGTCCGATGCTCTACCAACTGAGCTAAAGGCCCCAGCCGATAGCTCCGTACCAGCGGATGAATCCACTACTGCGGTGCGTTTCAGCCCAGTCCATTTCTGGACGTTAACACTGTACCCCAGACCTGGACCAGCTTTTTCACATTCCCCGGACCGGCGTCGTCGGTCACCAGCGGCACCGGCAACAGCGCCGGCCGATCCTCGATTCCCTTGCGGCACTGGAGTAGCGTGGGGGCATGAGCGAGCAAGCAGGATCAAGCGCCACCGGCCCGCGGCACCACAAGCCGAAACCCTTCGCGCCGATCGACTTTGAACCCTTCGCCGGCGGGGCCGATCCCGCCCGCGTCTCGGAAGCGGCCCATCTGGCCGCGCAGGCGCTGGTGCGCCGCGGCCGCGACAGCGACGACCCGAAGGTCACCAAGCGGCTCGTGAAACTGGCCGACGAGCAGGGCCTGGAAGCGATCGCGGAAATGTGGGCCGAAAGCCCCGCCCGGTCCCTCCCCGGCGCCCTGTGGCGCCTGTACGCCCTGCGGGCAGCCACCATCCAGGATCCCGAGCGGATTTCCGTCTACTTCAAGGCGGGCAAGGACACGGCCCAGGTTTCGCATGTGGTGGCCGGTGCCGCCGAACCGCCGGGCGCGGATGAGATGAAGTCCATGGCGGACGCCATTCTCTCCGGGGCGTTCGACGGCGAATTCGACGTCGCGCTAGAACGTTCTGCCGCGTTCTGCCGCGTGGTGGCCCTGGGTCAGGCGACGCTTGCCGACAACGCCGAGCACAGCAACGAGAACCACGCCAGCAAGCTGACCCGCAACTCGCATCTTCTGGTCAAGACGGCGGAGGACCTGGAGCACGCCGCCAATGCGTGGCGGCTGGGCGAACTGGACTAAAGAGCCAGCCGGCGGGGGCCGCGGGCGCCCGGATGAGGCGCCGAAACCACCCCCGACACGCACGGCAAGGGCAGGCTGTCAATGTTGACTTGCAGGAACCTACGTAGAAAACTGAAAGCGGTGCCGAACCGCGAAACCCCCGGGCTTCAACATTTAGCCGCCTAGAGCGGCCTACCGCCGAGAGGCGTATCCGGTTCGGCACCATTTTCATGCCTTCTTTGCCTCCGGCTTTAGCCGCCTCCTTGGCTGCGCCCTTGCCTGCGCCGTCACACGCCGCGTCCAGCCGGTCCGGGCCAGACTCGGACGGTAAAGTAATGCGTATGCGCTGGTCACCGTCAAGTCACACGGCCGGCGGACTCCACCCGCGAGCCCCTCTTCGGAAGACCGGTGACACCACGTGAAGCTGCGCCTGTTCCCGCAGGAGTCCGCCGGACTGAACCTGCTCTCCCAAATGGCGCGCCAGATCGTGCTGGCGACCGGAACCCTCTCGGAGATCCTCGGCGCCCCGGCCAGTGAGCATGCCCGGCTCGTGGAAGACATGCACAACCACGAGGCCAAATCGGCGGAGCTGCACTTTGCCCTCCTGACCCACATGCGGACCAGCTTCGTAAACCCGCTGCCCCGCGAGGACATGTACACGCTGTCCCGCTTCCTCAACGAGGCCATGGAGAAGCTCGACGCCGCCGCCGAGCTGGTGTCCCTCTACAAGCTCGAACGGCTGCCCAAACGCGCCGCGGACCAGCTGGAAATCATCAGCCGCCAGGCCGAACTCACGGTTGATGCCATGCGGAAGCTGAACAATCTGGACGACCTCGAGGACTACTGGATCGAGATCCTGCGCCTGGCCAAACGCGCCGAACGCACGCACCGGGTGTGGGTCGCGGACATGCTCCACGAGATGAAGGCGATGCAGTACGCGCGCAACCGTGACGTCGCGAACCAGCTCGTGGAGGTCACGAAGGACATGCGGCGGATCGCCACCCAGGTGGGCAGCATCATCGTCAAGGAATCCTGACGTGATGATGTTCTTCCTGGCCCTGGTGCTGCTCTGCGCCGGGGCCTACGCATTTCTCAACGGCTTCAGGGACGCGTCCGCGTCGGTGGCACTGGCTGTGAGGACGCGGGCGCTGACCCCAACAGTGGCCGTGCTGCTGGCAAGCCTTTTCAACTTCATCGGCGCCGGGCTCAGCGCCGCCCTGGCGCTGGCCGTGAGCCAGGCGTGGTTGTCGCTGCCGCCTGGCACGAACGGCCTGACGATCCTCCTGGCCGGGCTGCTCAGCGCCATCCTGTGGGGCCTGTACATGTGGTGGCGCGGGATCCCGGCCTCCTCCACGCACGCCCTGGTCGGCGGGCTCGCCGGGGCGGGGGTCGCGAGCGTCGCCGTCGGCGGCAACCCCGTCACCGGGGTCGACGCCTCGCTCCTGTCCCAGGTGGTGCTACCGCTGCTGGTTTCACCGGTGATCGCCTATGTCGGGTCGTACCTGCTGGTCTGGCCTGCCAGCTGGGCCGCCCGCTATACGCCGCCCAACGTCGTCAACACCCGCTCCCGCCGGGCCCAGGCCATTGCTGCCGGCGCCGTCGCCTTCGGCCACGGGCTGCAGGACGGCCAGCGCACCAGCGCGGTCGTGATCCTGGCGCTGCTGGCGGCCGGGCTCGCCGACGGCGGTTCCGTGCCGGTGTGGGTGGCCCTGCTGACGGCCATCATGCTGTCGGCAGGAACCCTGGCCGGCGGCTGGCGGATTTCCTACACCATCGGCTACCGGCTGACCCGGATCGACCCCCTGCGCGGATTCGTCGCGCAGATGTACACGGCGGTGATGCTGCTCGTGGGCGCGATCGGGCTGCACTGGCCCGTCTCCACCACCCACACGGTGACGGCGGCAACCCTTGGCGCCGGCGCCAACCAGTGCTTCCCCGGCACCAACCGGCGGCTGGTGATCCGCATCCTGGCGTTCTGGGTCCTGACCCCGATCGCCACCGCCGCCGCCGCGTTCGTCCTTCAGCTGGCGCTCTCGCCGGTGGCCGGCCTGTAGGA
>JBKPBZ010000304.1:0-5059 GCA_046727115.1 Actinomycetota bacterium
CGGGTCAGCCGCGAGGACGAGCTCGCCGGAGTGGACCGGTCCGAGCACGCCGAGACCGCGTATGCCTTTGCCGAACTCGGTTCCAGCCGGTTCAACCCGTTCGGCCACCACGTCCGCGCGGCGCACGCCATGCACGCCGCGACGGCAGCCCACGGGGCCGCCCGGGTACAGGAGAACGCACCCGCACCGGCAAAGGAAGACAGCCTCGTCTGAGGCAGCGGCCGAACGCCGCGGCGCAAGTTTTTCCAAAGGGCCCGGGTGTAAGACGCGGCCGGAGGCTTAAGATATGCGCGGGGGGCACTCGAATTAGCGAACTCGCTTAATGGGAGGCCACGATGTTCAGCCAAGCCAGCCGCAAGGCATCAGACCCGCAGTTAACATCGGTGGCGGGGGTCCCGCGCAGATACCGGCGCAGCGCCCTGCCCAGACCTGACCGGCTCCCCTTTCGGCGGGCACTGGCCTCGCTGACAGTCGTTGCGCTGGTCTCCTGCTTCGGCTTGGCGGCAGCCGCGCCCTCGTCCGCGGCCCAGAGGGCGCAAAGCTACATCGTGGTGCTCAAGGACGGCGTCGTGAACGCCGGCGCAGCGGCGGCTGCCCAGCAACGCGCCTACGGGTTCACGGCCTCCAAGCTCTACAGCAACGCCGTGAATGGCTACTCGGCAACCATGACGGCATCCCAGGCGCAACGCCTCCAGGCCGACCCCAGCGTCGACTTCGTCACCGCGGGCCGAACATTCCAACAACCGCGGGACCTTGGGTCCGCGGCCACCCAGGAGACGCCGTTCTGGCGGAAGCGGATCGCCGGAACCGACTCAGACGTCCGGAAGGCCCTCGACCGGGGGCCGTCCAAGATCAATGTCAACGTCGCCGTGATCGACAGCGGCATCGATGCGACCCACCCGGACCTGAACGTCAAGGGGGGCGTTGACTGCCAGTCCGGCTCGCCTGTGGACGTGACCCCCGTCGACGTTATGGGGCACGGGACATTTGTTGCAGGCGTCATCGGCGCCCGGAATAACCGCCAAGGCGTCATCGGCACCGCCCCGGGCACGCCGCTGTGGTCCGTCCGGGTGGTTGACGATAACGGCCTGATCTCCGAGCAGAGCCTGATCTGCGCCATTGACTGGGTGACGTCGACGCACAAGGACGCGAACGAGGACAACGACATTGCCGTGGCCAACATCAGCATCGCCGGCGGCGCCGCTGACACACCCAATTGCGGCAAGGGCACGGACGCGATGCACTACGCCATCTGCCGTTCTGTCCGTGCCGGCGTCACCTACGCCGTCGCTGCCGGCAACGCCGGCGAGGACTTCGCCAACACAGTGCCGGCCACTTACGACCAGGTGCTGACCGCCACCGCCATGGGCGACTTCGACGGAAAGGCAGGCGGCGACGCTGCCCCGACCTGCGGCCCCGACGACTTTTCGAAGTACGGCCAAAAGGATGACCAGCCGGCATTCTTCTCCAACTTCGCCACCACGAGCGAGGACAAGGCCCACACGGTCGCCGGACCCGGAATGTGCATGCTCTCCACCTGGCCCGGCGGCTACAACGTCAGCAACGGCACCAGCTTCGCCAGCCCGGCAGTGGCAGGGTCCGTGGCCCTGTGCATCAGCCAGAACGAATGCACGGGTTCAGCCGAGCAGGTCATGGCGGATTACCTGCACGCGACCAAGTCGTACACGAAGCGGCACCACGACTACGGTTTCGGCGGCGATCCTGTCCACCCGATCGCATCGCACTACTACGGCTATCTGACACAGACGACGAGCTTCTGACGCAACAGGCATGAGGCCGCCGGCCGCCGTCGTGGTCGCGGTCGCCGACCCCATGCCGGCGGGTCTCCGTCGCTCGTCTCAGTGGTAAACATCAGCTGCGGGTCTCAGCCCGCGGGTCTCAGCTGCCGGGGCCTCAGCCCATCGGGTCTCAGCCTGCGGGGGTCTCAGCTGCCTGGGCCTCAGCCCAGGAGCCGGCGTTCATAGGCGAAGGCCACCAGCTGAAGCCGGGTGCCGAGACCCAGCTTGCCCAGCACGCTCCTGAGGTGTGTCTTGACGGTCGCCTCGGACACGAACAGGCTTCCAGCTATCTCACCGTTGGCCAGCCCCTTGGCCGCAAGCAGGAAGACGTCCCGTTCCCGGGCCGAGAGCACCTCCAGCACGGACAGGTCCGGTCCCCCGGCCGGCACGGTCCGGGCGGCATGCTGGAACAAATCCTGGACTGAGCCCGGCGCAATCACGGAGTATCCCGAGTACACGGTCCGGATCGCGGCGAGCAGGAACTCCGGTTCGGCGCTCTTGAGCAGGTAACCGCTGGCCCCGGCGTGCACGGCGTCGACCACCGCCTGGTCCCGATTAAAGGTGGTCAGCGCGATAATCTTCGGCGCTCCCGTGCCTGCGGCTTCCGCCTGCTGCACGATCCGCCGCGTGGCGCCGACGCCGTCCAGGACCGGCATGCGCAGATCCATGAGCATCACGTCCGGGCACCGATCGACGGCGAATGCCGCTGCCTGCGCGCCGTCGCCGGCTTCCCAGGACATCGCCATGTCCGGCTGGCTTTCCACCAGCATCCGGATCCCCGCCCGGAACAGCGCCTGGTCATCGACGATCGCCACTGTGATGGCCGCCCCGGCATCAGCCACGGTGGCCGGCTTCCTCCGGCGACACGCCCGCGCCCCCTGCAGGACTTCCCGCGGGTACCAGGTCTGGCTCCGCGCTGGTGACCGCGGCGGCGTCGGCAATTATTGTGTCGGCCAGCATTGTGTCGGCCAGCATTGTGCCGTAGGGGATAAAAACGGTCACCCGGTACTGCTCGCCGTCGGGACCGGCCGTCATCCAGCCCCCTGCGAGGTGGGCGCGTTCCCGCATTCCCGCGAGGCCGCGGCCCACTCGTGTTTCGGCGGCGCGGTCCGGGTTGTCCGGCGCGGCCGGGATCGCGGATGCCACATGCAGGGTCAGCCCTGGGCCACTCCAGTCCAGGTGCAGCCGCACTGCCGTGCCGCGGCCGCCATGTTTCAGGGCATTGGTGAGGCATTCCTGGATGATCCGGAAGACCGCGAGCTGCTGCCCGGCGGAGAGCCCCGCGGGCGCGCCGGACTCACTCTGCTCGATGGCGAGGCTGTCCTGCATGCGCGCAACCAGCGGTCCGACGTCGCTGAGCCGGGGCTGGGGGGTGACCGCGCCGTCGTCGTGCACTCCCTCGATGACGCGCTGCGCGTCCACCAGGGCGCTCCGGGCCGACGTCGAGATGTTTTCCAGGGCGTTCAACACGGCCCGGGGCTGGTCCTTGCTCAGGTAGCGGGTGCCATCGGCCTGGGCCGCGATCACGGCGAGGGAATGGGCCAGCACATCGTG
Organism: Actinomycetota bacterium; assembly: GCA_046727115.1. Classification (GTDB taxonomy): domain Bacteria; phylum Actinomycetota; class Actinomycetes; order Actinomycetales; family Micrococcaceae; genus Arthrobacter. The sequence goes on from JBKPBZ010000304.1 coordinate 3,354, forward strand.
CAAGTCGCGGCCGATCCGCGTCCGCTCCTGCTCCACAATCAGGTCCACCTCGGCTTGCCGGAGGCTGGTCTGGGCCACGGTCCGGTCACGGAAGAGGCTGCCGCGCTCCTGATAGAGGGCCAGTGCCAGCCCGACGGCGGCACACGCGCCGGCGATGACGGTCAGGAGGGCGAAGAGTTGCCAGCCGTACTTCGTGAGGGTGTATCGGTCCCCATAGAACGTGGGCGCGTACCAGCCGAGCCGGTCGCTGTAACGCCAGGAAAGCATGAGCACCGTCATGACGCCCGCGAAGGATGCATTGGCCACGGCCGCGATCAGCCGCGTGCGCGGACGTGCCGTCCACGCCATGATCCCCAAGGCAATGAACGAGCCGAGGTAGATGGCCCAGTCGTTGTCATACATCGCTGGAATGGCGTGCCCGAGCTGGCCAGCGAGCAGACCCGCCGTGCATCCAAGCGACGCGTAAGGTTTCCAAGCGGCCAGGGCAATGGCTGCTGTCATGAGGATCAATGGCCACGTCCCCGGCCACGTGTGGAGGCCTGACCCCATCCTGCCCGCCTCGGCCACGCACCACAGAGTGAAAAAGAGAACGGCCGCCGCGGGGGCGCCCCAATGCCGCAAGACTTTCAGTAGTGCTTCCATGACTGTCACCCTATCCACGGGAGTGGACGCTCGCCCGGCGAATCACGCCATACTCAACCTCTGGGCCAGAAGTTTCATCTTTCGAGCCAGCCGCCTCTGGTGCGCGCATGCGGGAGGCCTTGACAGCCCTCTTGCTGCGGGCGCTAGATGTTCAGAGGCCGACAACACCGCAGGATTCGCAGCAGAGGAGCGGACATGAGCGAAGAGTCTCAGGCGCCGGAGCGCGCCCACAGCGAGACGCCCGCCGAGGGCGACGCCACGGCTGAACCCTTTGATGACCGGGCCCATTCCCAGGACGCGGCAGAAGGCCCGGACATCGAGGACGAACCTGACACCGGGGTCAAGGGCAACGCCGCGCCGGGCGGCAGGACAGGGCCGTAGCTTCGGTCCAGACACGTGAAATTAGCCCCCGCAAAGCGCGAATTGGCCTCACCGGCCCACGAATTGGCGTCCCCGACGCGCGCGGCCCGGCCAGTGCCCCGGCCAGTGCCCCGACGCCAGTGGCCTGACGTTCCTGGCCTGACACAGCCGGTCACGGGCGAAATATCTTCGCGTGCGGGCGTGTTGGCCCCCACATGACAACTATCGGAATCATCGGTGCAGGACACATCGGCGGCCAGGTCGCCCGCAAGGCCGTGGAGCTCGGCTACGACGTCGTGATCAGCAACTCGCGGGGCCCGGAAACCCTGGCGGATCTCGTCGCGGAACTGGGGCCCAAAGCCCGGGCCGCGACGCCGGCCGAAGCGGCGGCTGCCGGCGACTTCGCCGTCGTCTCCGTGCCGCTGAGGAGCATCCGGGACGTGCCCGTGGAGCCGCTGGCGGGCAAGATCGTCCTCGACACCAACAACTACTATTGGGAACGGGACGGGCATTTCCCGGCCTTGGATGCCGGAGAGGCCACCACGTCCGGACTGCTGCAGGAGCACCTGCCCCAGTCCAAGGTGGCCAAGGCCTTCAACCACATCAGGTCCTCCCAGATCACCACGGACGGCACGCCGGCCGGCACACCCAACCGCCGGGCGCTGGCCACGGCGAGCGATTTCCCGGAAGCGGCCGAGCTTGTG
>JBKPBZ010000305.1:0-18751 GCA_046727115.1 Actinomycetota bacterium
GGTTTGCGTAATCGTCCGCAGTGGGTATCCTCCTTACTTAGGCGCCCCTAAGTTCAGGTTCCCCCAGCGTCGTCGCTGGAGGAATCCGTAGGCCAGTGGCCCCCACCCTTCCGCCCCTCAACCGCCACTCGTTCCGCCCCCGACCAAAGGAAACACCCATGCCCAGTATCCCCTTGCCCAAAACCGCCCCACGGGTCCGGAAGATGCTTGCCCTGGTCGCGGCGGCCACCGCGCTTCCGCTGGCCCTGACCGGCTGCGTGGACAGCTCAAAAACCCAGGGCGCGGCCGACGGATCGAACCCGGTAACCAGCACACAGGCCGTCGACGCCGGGCTCCAGGCGCTCCTGGATACCGGCACCCGGCAGTACTCCGCGTACGTAAAAGATCAGACCACCCAGCTCCTGGACGGCACGAAGGCGTTTGCGGAGGCCTACGCCGCCGGGGACGCGGCGAAGGCCCGCGGGCTCTATGCCGCCACCCGCATGCACTGGGAACGCATCGAGCCGGTGGCCGAGTCCTTCGGGGACCTTGACCCCAAGCTCGACGCCCGCGAGGCCGACCTTGAACCAGGCCAGGAATGGACCGGCTGGCACCGGGCCGAAAAGGACCTGTTCCCGCCCTCCGGCCACACCCCCCTCACCGTGGCGGAGCGCGCCGACCTCGCCAGGCAACTCGTTGCCGACACCGAGGACCTGGCCCAGCGGACCAGCACCGTGGAACTCTCCGCGGAAAAGATCGGCAACGGCGCCAAGGAACTCCTGGACGAAGTAGCCACCGGCAAAGTCACCGGAGAGGAAGAAATCTGGTCGCACACCGATCTCTGGGACTTCCAGGCCAACGTGGACGGGGCCCGGGTCGGGTTTGAAAGCCTGAAGCCTGTGCTGCAGCGGAAGGACCCGGCGCTGGCCGAGGCACTCGAGGCAAAGTTCGCGGCCTTGCAGGCCGGGCTCAAACAGCACTCCAAGGGCGAAGGCTTCGCCTACTACAACCAGCTCAGCCAGACCCAAGTCCAACAGCTCGCTTCCCTGGTTGATGCCCTGGGCGAACCGCTCGCCAAGCTCACGGCGGCAGTGGTCCTGTGAGCGGCTGCCCCTTCGGCAGCACCGGCCAGACGCCCGACGCCGGAACCCCGGAGGCGGCGGCCGCTGCGGAACCGCCGGCAGCGGCCGCCTCCGGGAACAGCGGTCTCGTCCGCCGGGGGCTGTCCCGCCGCGGACTCTTGTCCCTCGCGGGCGCCGGCGGCGCGGGCGCCGTCGCCGGACTGGCGGCAGGTTTCCTCGGCCACGACTCCGTCGAGGCAGCGGTTGCTCCGCTGGAGGCGCCCGGCGACATCATCCCCTTCCACGGCGTCCGCCAGGCCGGCATCGTCACGCCGGCCCAGGACCGCCTTCACATTGCGGCGTTCGACGTCGTCACGGAGGACCGCGCAGAGCTTATCCGGCTCCTGAAGGACTGGACCGCCGCCGCCGCGGCGATGACCGCAGGGCGCGGCGCGGGCAGCAGCGGCGCCGTCGACGGCCCCTACGACGCGCCTCCGGAGGACACGGGCGAAACCCTGGACCTCGGGGCCGGCAAGCTCACCCTCACCTTCGGGTTCGGCGCGGGCCTGTTCGAAAGAGACGGGAAGTCCCGCTTTGGCCTGGACGGGCGCCGCCCGGACGCCCTGATCGACCTGCCGCACTTCCCCGGCGATGATCTCCAGCCCGGACGCACCGGCGGCGACATCGTGGTGCAGGCCTGCGCCGACGACCCCCAAGTGGCAGTCCATGCCATCCGGAACCTGGCCCGGATCGGGTTCGGGCAGACGCGCGTGCGCTGGTCACAGCTGGGGTTCGGCCGGACCTCCTCGACCTCACGGGCACAAACCACTCCGCGGAATCTCTTCGGTTTCAAGGACGGCACCAGCAACCTCAAAGCCGAGGATACCGCCCTGCTGGAAGAGCACGTGTGGGCCGGCCCGGGAACCCGGCCGGACGAGGCGTGGATGGCCGGCGGCACGTACCTCGTGGCGCGCCGGATCCGGATGCACATCGAAATCTGGGACCGGACCTCACTGCGCGAACAGGAAGGCCTGATCGGGCGCACCAAGGGCACGGGATCCCCGCTCTCGGGCGGCGAGGAATTCGCCGCCCCCGATTTCGACATGACAGGGCACGGCGGCGAACCACTGATCCCCCTGGACGCCCACGTCCGGCTTGCCCACTCAAGCCGGAACGACGGCGTCAAGATGCTCCGGCGCGGCTACAACTACACCGATGGATCGGACGGCCTGGGCCACCTCGACGCCGGGCTGTTCTTCATCGCCTTCGTTACAGACCCCAGGACGCACTACGTGCCCATGCAGCTGGCCATGGCGAAGGAAGACACGCTGGCCGTGGAATACCTTAAACACACCGGCTCGGGCCTGTTCGCGGTTCCCCCGGGAACCAGCGCGGGGGGCTTCATCGGCGAAGGGCTCTTCGCGTGACGGCGGCCGTCACCGATGCCGGACTTCCGCCCGCAAGCGAGGGACCGGGTCAACCCAACGGCGCAGAACCCAAAGGCACCGAACATCCCGGACCCGGCATCAGCGGGCCCGGCCGGCCCACCGGAAAGCCAACCCTGAAACCCGTGCTGCTGGGACTGGGGTGCTCCGCGGCGTGGCTGGCATCCGTGCTGATCGGCGGGTACCTCGACCCCGGGCCGGCGATCCACCGGATCGCCCTCGCGGCCCACATCCTGGCCCTCGTGCTGTCCTTCGGAGCCATCCTGGTGCTCGACTGGGTAGGTCTGCTGTGGCTCCTTGGCCGCCGCGACGTCCACGACACCCATCGGCTCGATTCCGCCGCACAACCGCTGATCTGGGGTGGGCTGGCCATCCTGCTCATTTCCGGCGCCCTGCTGCACCCCGAACTGTCCGGCCCTCCAACGCAGATCAAACTCGTCAGCATCCTGGTCCTCATGCTCAACGGGCTGGTCCTTACCCAGACCATGAAACAACTGCACCGGCTGCCGCCCGGAACCATGTTCACGGCAATGGCAGCCGGGCTGCGGGCCCGATTGCTCGCGGCTTTGTGCATCTCGCAAACCTGCTGGTGGACGTCCGTGCTGGTCGGACTGCTCAACAGCACGCTGCGGCGCTGGACGGGCGCATGAGGCAAGGCCGGACCGCGGCTTGAAGCGGGTGCCGATTGTTCACGCACGAGCGCTCACAGCGTGTCGGACGGGGCCATTCCGGGCGGGAAGATCCGGCTGTGGCGGTTCGCGGCCACGGGCGGATCGAATCTGGTGTCTTCCAGGGTCCCGCCGTCGTCGACCCAGCGGCGGTTGGTGTAAAAGCTAATGGCCCGATTGTTGCTTTTCTCCACCCAGAGAAATGCCCGCCGGTAGCCGAGTTCGACGAGCTTTTGTTCTGCGGCCGCGAACAGGACGGAGCCCGCGCCCCCCGCCCAGCAGTCCGGATGCACATTGATCGCGTGGAGCTGGCCGATTTCCGGGTCCGAGTCGCCGTCCGCAGGACCGAGGATGGCGAAACCCACAACCTCAGTGCCTCGTTGGGCGACGAGGTGGACAGTCCCTTCCCTGGGCTTCAGGATGTTTCGGCGCCACGCAGACGCTGCCCGCCCGGCGTCGAGACCGTCAAGGTACTCATCGGTCATGACTCCGCGGTAAGCGGCCCGCCAGGCCGCAACATGAATCTCGGCCAGCCGGGCGGCGTCGTCTTCGGTCGCTGCCCTGACGCGGATATCCGGAGTGGTCATGATCCCGAATCTATCAACCCAGCTCAGCGCTGCCGCGCGGCGCGCGCGAGACGGCGGGCAAGGTAAAGGGCGACAACAACGCTGGCCGCGGCAAGGAGCCACGTGCCTGCGGGCCCCAGGACCGGGCCGGAGGTGCAGGTACTGCCGGCGCCCGACTCCGCGGTGTAGTCGATGCACTCGCCAGTCCGAGAGCCGATCAGCAAGGCGTCGACGGCGATCACCAGCACAATGGCCAAGGCCCAGGGCCGCCCTGGACGCCGGCGCAGTTGAGGCGTTTCGTCCACGATTCCCCCTCCGCAGCTCCGTAATGGAGCCAGCCCGTAGAGCACTCGTCCCGCATCACCGTAGGGCCGATTCCTCCCGCGCGGTACCCTTCACTGACCTCGCAGAATCATTTCTTGGAAGGTAAACGCGATGTCAGATTCCGAACTTTCAGCTCTCCGGGAGCGGGCTGCCCGTGGTGACAATGACGCCATAGGTGAACTCATCGAGCTTGCCGCGGAACGGGAAGACTTCGACGAACTGCGGCATCTTGCCGACGGCGGCAGCAAAGACGCCGAGGATCAGCTCGTTGAACTCGCAGCTGAGAAGGAAGACTTCGAGGAGCTGCGGCGCCTGGCATCCGCCGGAAATACGGACGCCGCCGAAATCCTGGCCGAACTCACCGAGTAAACGCTCCCGTGCCGCGCGAGGATCCCCGCAGCTGAAAATTGACTAGGGCTTTTCCCGTGGCTGCGTTTTTCGTTCTGGCGCGAACCGTGTTCCGGCTGAACACGTTCCTGAAGTTGCGGATCGCCCAGCTTCGCGCAGAGGCCTAGGCCGCCGAGGCAGCAGAGCTTCCGCACAGCCAATGATCCTGGACTGGCAGGCAAGTGCGTCAGCCATCGGCTTCGACGAGGCCCTGGGGTTCACGGCCGATCGAGTTGGCGACTTTCCCGAGTACCCGGGCTTCACCCTTGACCACCGAGTCGGACACCGCGTGCGGTAGATTGCGCTCCTCTGGGTGATCGCCGCCCAGCTGTTCTAGACCGAGCGGTACCGCAGTGAGCCGGGAATCTCTCCCCGGGTCCCCAAGCCCTCCCCATAGGCGAACCGCGCCCACAGTGCCCGCATCGCCCGGCCGTGCGCATTGATGTCCTCCCAGGTGGCCCCCGCCAGCAGGCCGGCACCCTCCCAGGTCCGTTGGTGGCCGAACAGCAGCGGCAGGTCGACCGTGTGCGCGGCGCCGTAGAGATTTCCCGGTGCGCGCCAGGACAGCACGTAGCGGTGGGCCCGCCCGCCCGCACGCACGTGCCGCCTGGCAAACTGCCTGGCCGCTTTGCCGTACACCATTTCCGTGACCACCCACGTGACGGCCTTGAGCACCGCGCTGCCCACCACGGGAATCCTCGCCACGCGGCCCAGGTGCGGACTTCGCGGCAGAAACAGCCTGGCCTCCTCCGCGGTGTGGCCGATCAGGATCTCGATCCCTGGGGCAGCCGCATTCCAGGCGCCGTCAAGCCCGGATTCCTCCGGCAAGGGTGCATGCCCGTACTGGATCCCGAACGGCATGGCAGCCATCAGCCCGAACTTCCGCGCCGCCCGCGCAACATCGTCCTCGAGGGCGACGACGTCCATCGCCGGAGTGCCGGCGTTGACCGCTTCCGCGGCGACACCCATGGCGGCGTTCATCTTTTCCCGCCCCCGGGTAATACCCAGCGGGGCACTTTGAATGATGGCCCGCTGGAAGAGCGACGCGGCGCCCGGCGTCGCCATGAGATGCGCGACGGCGTCGCCCCCTGCGGATTGCCCGAACGCGGTGACCCTGCTTGGATCACCGCCGAACGATGCGATGTTGCGCTGCACCCACTGGAACGCCTCAATCTGGTCCAGCAGGCCCAGATTGGCTGGCCGCCCCGTGCTGGTGGACAAGTATCCGAAGAGGCCAAGCCGGTAGGTCACCGAGACGACGATCACCCGGGTTTCGGCAACCAGCGCTGCCGGGTCGAAGATCGCCAGATCCCCCGATCCGGATGTGTAGGATCCGCCGTGCAGCCACACCATCACCGGCAGCCGCTCACCGTCGACGAGATCGGAAGGCAGGGTGATGGACAGCCGCTGGCAATCCTCGCTGCCTGGCAGTTCGCCGTAGCGGGTGCCGAGCACGTCGTCCAGGAAGGGCACCGGGGCCTGCGGGCAGGCCGGAGACAGGGATGTCGCCTCGAGCGTCTCGGACCAATCGCTGGCCGGTTGGGGCGGCTGAAACCGTTCCGCGGTGGCGTAGGGAATGCCAGTGGCACGCACGACGGCGCCGTCGCGCCATCCGGTGACCGGACCGCACGGCGGATCGAAGGAAAGGTTCACATTCATACCGGCTTAGCTGTTCTTCAGCAGGGCAACGTCGGAGACAAGTTCAATGTGTTCGAGCATCGCCGCTGCGGCGGCCGCCGAATCCCGGGACCTGATCGCGTCGGCGATCTTGCGGTGGGAGGCGAGCGACTGCTCCGGCCGGCCGGGTTGTCCCAGGGATTCAAGGCGCGTTTCCAGCACCATACCGGCGATGAAAGTCATCAACTGTGCCAAGACTGCCGAGTGGGCCGCGGCGGTTACGGCCTGGTGGAACAGCTCATCGCCCCGCGCACCCCGTTCTCCCGAGGCGACTTCCGCGGCCATGGCGACGAGGGCGTGATCGATGGCGTCCATGTCCTGCTCGGTGCGACGGGCCGCGGCCAGCTCGGCGAGCTTGACCTCCAGCGTGCTCCGCGCTTCAACGATCTCGGGCAGCCGGCTGCGGTGCTCGCGGAGGCCCCTAATCACGGACGGAACGTTGGGCCGGTAGACCAGGACCGCTCCGGTGCCGTGCTGCACGTCGATCACGCCGAGCACTTCGAGGGCCACCAGGGCCTGCGCCAGGGTTGCCCGCGAAACCCCCAGCCGCTCGGCAAGCTCCCGTTCAGCAGGCAGCGTGTCGCCGGGACCCAGCTCGGCGGACTCGATGAAGTCCATGATCTGCTCCACCAGCTGCTCGTAGAGCCGGGGCCGCGAAACGCGGGAAATCTGGTGCGTTGCTGCCTGCTTTGCCATGCGCGTCCTTCCAGCGTGTTCTGACCCCTAAGACTAGCGGAGAACTATTGACAAAGACACCTAGTGTCTAGGAGGCTAGGCCACTAAGCCAGTCAATGAACCACTTCGATCCGGAGGAACAACGATGTCCGCTCCTGTCCTGTCCATCATCATCCTGGCGGTGATGTTCCTGCTGGCCACGGTGCTGCCGCTCAACATGGGTGCCCTGGCCTTTGTGGGTGCCTTCCTGCTGGGCTCCGTGGTGCTGGGGATGTCTACCAACGACATTCTGGCCAACTTCCCCGGCGGCCTGTTCCTGACCATCGTCGGGGTCACCTACCTGTTCGCCATCGCGCAGAACAACGGCACCATCGACCTGCTGGTCCGGGGCGCGGTTCGGTTGGTCGGCAGCAAGGTTGCCCTGATCCCGTGGGTCATGTTCGCCATCACCGCGGTCATCACCGCCGTCGGTGCCCTCTCCCCGGCCGCCGTGGCCATCATCGCGCCGATCGCCCTGAGCTTCGCCGCCAAGCACAAAATCAATCCGCTCATGATGGGCATGATGGTGGTCCACGGCGCGCAGGCCGGCGGCTTCTCCCCCATCGCCGTCTATGGCGTCACCGTTAACAGCATCATTGCCAAGACGGAGCTGGACGCCAACCCGATGGCCATCTTCCTGGCGAGTTTCCTCTTCAACCTCGCCATCGCACTGGTGCTGTTTGTCGTCCTCGGCGGCGGCAAACTGTTGTCCACCCCGGGCGGGCGATTCGTGGAACAGGCGGCAGAAAAGCGCATGTCCGTCAGCGTGGGTGCCCGCGCGGCCGGCGTCACTCTGCAGGGCTCCGGCTCCGACATCTCCGCTGCCGGAGTCTCGGCCAAAGGCACTTCAGGCGGCTCCGGTGCATCCTCGGCGTCCGCCCCCGCCGGGGCAGGCGCACCGCCGGCCAGCGGAGCCCGGGCTTCCGCGCCCCAGCTCATCACCATCCTGGGCCTGATCGCCTTGGCCGTCATCTCGCTCGGATTCAAGGTGGACGTCGGCTTCGTTTCGATCACCATCGCAATCGTCCTCGCCCTCGTGTCCCCCGCGGCACAGAAGGGCGCCGTCAACAAGATCAGCTGGTCCACCGTCCTGCTCATCTGCGGCATGCTCACGTTCGTGGGGGTCCTCGAAGAAGCCGGCACCATCGCATTCGTGTCCGGCGGGGTGGCGGAGCTTGGCATGCCCCTGCTCGCCGCCCTGCTGATCTGCTACATCGGCGCCATCGTGTCTGCCTTCGCCTCCTCCACGGCCATCCTCGCGGCCCTCATCCCACTGGCGGTGCCTTTCCTGGCCACCGGCGAGGTCGGCGCGGTCGGCGTGATCGCGGCCCTGGCCGTGGCCTCCACGATCGTGGATGTTTCCCCGTTCTCCACCAACGGCGCCCTGGTCCTGGCCAACGCGCCAGAGGACGTGGACAAAGACAGGTTCTACAAGCAGATCCTGGCGTACAGCGGCATCGTCGTCGCCGTCGGGCCGGCCATCGCCTGGCTGGTCATGGTGGTGCCCGGCTGGATGTGACCGCTGGATGTCGCCGGCACCTCAGCCAACCGCGTAGGCACACCGCAGGCGCCCGCGCCCCGCAAAGACCGACCAGAGAAGGAACACGCCAATGAGCACCGAACCCCTGCCCGACGCCGAAGGCCCCCTCACCGGCTATCTCGTCGTTGATCTGAGCCGCGCCCTGGCCGGCCCGCATGCCGGGATGATGCTGGCTGACCTCGGCGCCCGGGTGATCAAGGTGGAGAACCCCGGCACCGGAGACGACACCCGCGGCTGGGGCCCGCCGTTCGTGGGCCCGGAGGATGATCCGCAGGCCACGTACTTCTTGTCCTGCAACCGCAACAAGGAATCCATTGCCCTGGACTTGAAGAGCGACGACGGGCGGGCGGTGCTGCGTGAGCTGCTGGAGCGCGCCGATGTGGTCATCGAGAACTTCCGCCCCGGCGTCCTGGACCGGCTCGGGTTCTCGGCGGCGGAGATGCATGCCCTGAATCCGGCGCTGGTGGTCCTCTCCATCACCGGGTTCGGCCACGACGGCCCGGAATCCCGGCGCAGCGGGTACGACCAGATCCTCCAGGGCGAGGCGGGACTGATGTCCCTGACCGGGTCCGGTCCGGACGATCCGCAGCGCGTCGGGGTCCCCATCGCCGACCTCCTTTCCGGCATGTACGGGGCCTTCGGCACCCTTGCGGCGCTGCTGCAGCGTGAGCGCACCGGCCAGGGCCAGATCGTCCGCACGTCATTGCTCGCTGCGCTGATCGGGGTCCACGCCTTCCAGGGCACCAGGGCCACGGTTGCGGGGGAAATCCCGAAGGCCCAAGGCAACCACCACCCCTCGATTGCCCCCTACGGCCTGTTTCACTGCCGGCAGGGCAGCGTACAGATCAGCGTGGGAAGCGAGAAGCTCTGGACCACGTTCGCTTCGACATTCGGGATCGACGCCGCGCGGCCGGAGTTCGCCACCAACGCGGACCGCGTGCGCAACCGCGAGAAGGTCGTCGAGGAAGTGGAGCGGGTGTTCTCCGATTTCGAGGCGGAGCCGCTGCTCACCAAACTCAGCGACGCCGGCATCCCGGCCGGCAAGGTCAGGACCCTGGATGAAGTCTACGAATGGGAACAGGTCCACTCGCAGGGTCTCGTGATCGACGTCGACCATAAAATCCTCGGCACCGTTAGCCTGCCCGGCCCGCCGCTACGGTTCTTCAGTGCCGCCGACACCGCAGAAACGACGCTGAAGGCCCACACTGCGCCGCCGCTGCTGGACCAGGACGGCGACCGGATCCGCCGGTGGCTCGGGCTGACAGCTGCCACCACGGCCGGAAGGCCCACAGAATCCGGCCCGGCACAGGAGGCTGACCGGGCATGCTGACCCAGGAGAAGATCCGGCACCTCGGCGCCACCGAACTCATCACCGCTGTGCTCGATCCCGGGTCCTACCGGAGCTGGGATGCGCCCGTCACGGACCCTGACCCCGGCCCCGAGTACCGGCAGGAACTGGCCGCCGCCCGGGCCAAGAGCGGCGTGGACGAATCCGTCCTCACCGGCGAAGGCCTGATCCGCGGCCGCCGGGTCGCTGTCATCATCAGCGAGTTCCGGTTCCTCGCCGGCTCCATCGGCCAGGCCGCGGCGGAACGGATCGTCAACGCGGTCGAACGCGCCACCAGCGAAGGCCTGCCCCTCCTGGCCGGACCTGCCTCGGGCGGCACCCGCATGCAGGAAGGAACCATCGCGTTCCTGTCCATGGTCAAGATCAGCGCCGCCGTTCGCACCCACCGGAAGGCGGGTCTGCCCTACCTCGTCTACCTGCGCCATCCCACCACGGGAGGGGTCATGGCCTCGTGGGGGTCCCTGGGCCACATCACCGCTGCCGAGCCCGGCGCCCTGCTCGGCTTCCTTGGACCCCGGGTCTACGAGGCGCTGCACGGCATCCCGTTCCCGGAGAACGTCCAGACCGCCGAGAACCTTTTCGACAAAGGGCTGATTGACGCGGTGGTCCCGCCCTGGCAGCTGTCCGACGTCGTCGACCGTGCCTTGAGCATCCTGGTCACCGGCCCCCAGGCACCGGTCGCCGCGCCCGCTACGCTCTCCGTGCAGCCCTCCGGCGCCGGCGCCTGGGAATCGATCCGCATCTCCCGCAATTCCCGCCGGCCGGACGTGCGGCAGTTGCTGGCGCACGGCGCCCGGGACGTGCTTCCGCTCAACGGCACCGGACAGGGTGAAAAGGACCCCGGCCTTCAGCTGGCCCTGGCCCGTTTCGGCCAGCAATCCTGCGTCGTCATCGGCCACACCCGGCCCAGGCCGACGCGGCCGACGGCGATGGGGCCGGCGTCCCTCCGGGAGGCCCGGCGCGGCATGCGCCTCGCAGAGGAACTCGGGCTCCCTCTGCTCACTGTCATCGACACCGCCGGCGCCGCCCTGTCCCAAGAGGCCGAGGAGGGCGGCCTGGCCGGCGAGATCGCCCGCTCCCTGCACGATCTCATCGGGCTCAACGCGCCCACGGTGTCCGTGCTGCTCGGACAGGGCGCCGGCGGCGGGGCACTGGCGCTCCTGCCCGCGGACCGCACCATCGCGGCCCAGCACGCCTGGCTGTCCCCGCTGCCGCCCGAAGGCGCCAGCGCCATCGTGCACCGGAACACTGATTTCGCCCCGGCCATGTCCGAGGCCCAAGGCGTCAACGTCGCATCCCTGCACGCGAATGGTCTCGTGGAACACATTGTGGACGAACGCCCCGATGCGGCCGAGGAGGCCCAAGCCTTCTGCCGGCGCCTTGGCCGGGCCATCGAATACGAACTCGCCACGCTCGCCAGCACCGGGGTGGACAAACTGCTCCTCCGGCGCCTGGCGAAATACCGCAACCTTGGCAGCGCGCTCTAGACCAGGCTCGGGAACTCCGCGTAGCTGAGCGGTGCGTAGCGACCGTAGGCGGCGACCACCGCAGCCTCAACAGCGTCGACGTCCAGGCCCGGAACGAGGTCGTCGGCCGCGCCCGCCGTCGCCGGATCCCACTCGAGGCCGAGGGCTGCGTAACTGGCCTCCAGGACCGCGCGGATCGGGGCGGAGTCCGCAACCACGATCACGGAGCTGAAGAGCCAGCCGCCGGCGACCACCCGCTGGGCGGTGCCGACAAGCTTGATCCGGCGCTCCGGGAGGGCCGGGTCGCTGCCATGTACGCTGAACTCGCCGGGGCAATACTCCCCCGGGATCTCACCGACGCCGGCATCCACGCCGGCGTCCCGCAGCGCCTGGGCGAGCAGTTCACCAAAGCGCGAAAACCGCCCCTTGGCCCCGGCAATCGCGTCCGCATCGGGCTCCAGGTGATCGATGACGAGCGTCCGCTCGTGGTACGCCGCCGCCCGGCCCCCGGCCTTCCGGACCAGCGGCTCGAAGCCGAGGAGCCTGCAGGCCGCGGCGGCGGCCTCGAACCCGGGCAGGTGCGTGTCGCGCTGCCCGAAAGCGACCGTGGGAACCGGACGGTAAAGCCGCAGGGTGGGGCCCAATGAGCCGGTCTTGACCTTCTGGAGGAGCCCTAGCGCGAAGTCGAGGTCGGCGGCGGCACCGAGTGACTCCTGCTGCCGCACCACCGTCAAGGTCCGTGGCCCGGCTGGCGCCTGCGGCATGTTGTTATGCTCCCTTATGGTCATTCTGCAATTCCTCGTCGTAGCCGCCGCGTTCGCCATCATCGACGCCATCTGGCTCAAGACGATGAACCCGTTCTACCGCCGCCAGATTGGTGACCTGATGGCCGACAAGCCCAATCTAGGGTACGCGGTGGTGTTCTACGTGATCTACATTGCCGGAATCGTGTTCTTTGCCCTGCGGCCAACGCTCGACGGCGGCAGCTGGCTCAGCGCCGTCGGCTACGGTGCCGCCCTGGGCGCGTTCGCCTACGCCACCTACGACCTCACCAACGCCGCCACGCTCAAGACGTGGCCGTGGCAGCTGGTTGTTGTCGACATCCTCTGGGGCGCCGCCCTGACGGCACTGGCCACGCTGGCCGGCTGGCTCGTCTTCCACACCAGCTAGGGCCCTGCCGCAGCGCCTAGGACTTCCGCAGCGTCAGGATCTGTTCGGCGCGCCCGAACGGGCCGGTGAGGTCATGCAGCACCGTGGAGGTCAGCCCGATCCCGTCCGTGCCGAACGAGACCTCGTTGTCCAGCCCCAGCCACTCCCCCTCCGGCTGCCGGTACATGTGGATCTGCAGGTCCAGGTTGGGGAATGCGTAGCTGCCCTTGCCCGGCGGGACCCGGGCGGCGATTCCGTTGGCCGTATCCACCAGGCCGACCAGCCGGGCGAGGTCGCCGCTGTCTGCCTGGTCGGTCAGCGGGTAGTCGGTGCGCAGCCAGACAGTCCCCGAGCCCGCCCGGTGGCCCTCGGCGATCCGCATGTGCAGTGAGGCGATGTAGCCGCCGGGCCAGATGCGTGCGGCGTCGTACGGTTCGCAGTCCTCCGGCGCGGGGATCCGGGGATCCTCGAAAGCCGCGATGGCGGACGTGTCCGAGGTGATCATCCGCCAGGCCGTGGCGCGGATGGCCGTGCGGCCGCCGGCCACGAGCTCGGCCTGCACCAGTTCGATGGTCCGGCCAGGACGGAGGGTGGACGTCACCACCTCGAACTCCCCGCCCGGGATCAGCCCGAGGATTTCATAGCTGAGCCGCGCCATGCGCATGTCATCGCGGGGCTCATGTCTGGCCAGGGCGTCGGCCATGATGCCGGACGCGGGGGCCATGTGCTGCTCGTGTTCGTTCCAGGCACCCTGGGCATGGATCGTGGAGCGGAACCGCCCGCCGCCCAGAGTCTCATAGTAGAAATCGCCCTTGGCAAGTTCCGGTAGTGCAGCAGTCAACGTCCGCCCTTTCGCGTGGCTGGTGATTCCAGAACACACTATCCTTTCGGGCCGGCGGCACCCGGCGTCCCTCGTGTTTTCCTCCGCCGCGATAACGGCTGGCGAGCAGTACACCGTCTACACCGGCGGAACGGCGCAGGTTTCGGCGGGCCTGGGTGAGGGATCCCTGGACGGCGCGCAGCAGCAGGGCACCGTCACCGCAGGCCAGTACACCGCGGCGCGAGGCCCCGGCGCCCGCCCCTGAACCCAGTGGGCTGGCACTGCGGACCCGGTGCCCACGGCGGCCGGCGGAGGACACGCCGGCCGCTGTGTTTCAGGGTCCTGATCCGGACGCGCGTTGCGGACATTCCCACTCGATCCGCTGTGACTGGGTAGACTCGGGTGAGATTCAAACCACTATCCACCGAAGAGGTGCTCCCCCTGCTTAGAGTGATCAGCTACAACCTCCGCAAGCACGCGGCCAGCGGCGAGCTGGTCGATCTGGCCCGCGATTTCGAGATTGACGCTTTGTGCCTCCAGGAGTGCGACACGGACGATCTGCCAGATACCATAGGGGACCTGCACCTTGCCGACTCCACCCGGGGCAACCGGCTGGGCTTGGCGATCTACTACCGCAAGGACCGCTTTACGGCCTACGAGACGCAGACGTTCGCCTTGAAGAAGTCCCTCCACGACCGGGTCCTGGCCCCCGCGCATGAGCGCCTCATCGGCACGCGCGTGACCGACAACGAGACCGACCACGGCCTCGTCATCGCTTCCTTCCACGCGGCGCCGTTGACGGCGTCAAACTCCCTGCGGCGGAACCAGATCCATGCCGCCCACGCGGAGCTGCTCAGCATGGGCGGCGGCCTGATGTCGCTGATGGTGGGTGACTTCAACTATCCGTTCTTCACCAAGTCCCTGACAGCGAAGATGAAGGACGCCGGCTACGACCTCACCATGAGTGACCGCCGGACCTACACCCGGTACAAAGTCTTCAAGGGCCACTTCGACTTTGCCACCTCCCAGGGGCTTGAGATCGAAAGCGTGGAAACGCTGCCCCGCGGCGCCTCGGACCACCTTCCCATCCTGATCTCGGCCGAGTACGGCCAGGACTCCAACGGCAACGGCAACGGCGCGGCGCCCACGGCCAGCTAGCTGCCGCACCTGCCGGGCCGGCCGCTAGGAGCCCGCGTTGAAGACGTCGTCGCCGAAGCTGTTCAGGCCCGGTGCCCCGGCATACCCGAGGCGCGGGAGGGAGAACGCGTCTTCGATGCTCGCCAGGAGGCTGAAGTGGTTGTAGGCCCGGTCCGACGTCGTGCCGCCCATGGTGAACGGCGAGAGGACCAGGGCACCAATCCTGCCGCCGGCCGTCCCTCCGGGCAGCAGCCCTGACGGCCCGACCGTTTTGCCCTCGGACTCGTCGAAGGTGACGACCAGCATCCCGTCCTGCCGGAAGGCCGGGGAGTCCAGGATGGCCGGGACCTGCTGGCTCAGCCACCGGTCGGCCGCGGCCAGTCCGCCCGCTGTGCCATCGACGCAGGGGTTGTCGTGACCGTCATTGCAAAGATTGGGCGAGATGTAGGACAGGTTAGGCGTGCTGGCGACGGACTGCAGGTCGCCGCGGAGTTCACTAAAATCCACCACGTTGCGCTGGCATTCCGGAGACGAAGTAATGGCCTGGAAATACACGAACGGGTTGTGCCGCGTGGCGTACTGGTCGCCCACCTTGGCCCCCTGGCTGGTGTCCTGCCCGCCAAGTTCGGGATGGCGGCACGGCGTGCCCATGTCCTCCATGTAGCCCTTCCAGGTCTTTCCGGCGGCGCTGAGCTGCCCGGCGACCGTCGGGACCGAGGCCGGATAGACGCAGCCGGTGCCCTCCGCCTGGCCCAGCGAGCCGGTCCCGGTCAGCTGGAACGCGGCGTAGGTGGGGCAGTCGTCGCGGGTCATGGCGTTCGATGCCTGACCGGAGATCTGGGCCAGGTAATTCGGGTTCGAATCGTGGGCGATCCCGTAGTACTTGGACAGCAGGACACCCTGTTTGCGAAGCGTCTGCGACAGGTAGGGGGCCTCAGAGCCTGCGCCCCACACCTTGTTGTAGCCCTTATTCTCGAGATTGATCACGAACACGTGTCCCGGCTTCGTCCCCGCCCCCGCGGTGGCCGTGCCCCCGGCAGTGGGGGCCGGGTGACCGCCCGGTGGCGACGGCTCGCACGCCGCAGCCGACACCACGAGGACTGCAGCAACAAGCAGCCGCACGGCGATTCGTGGATGACCTCTAGCGGCTTTCCGGCTCATGGATTCCGGCTTTCTCGTTGACCGATCAGCGTGGCCTTGGCGGCTCCAGCAGTTGCACTCTTTCACACCACGGTCAACAAAACCCGCAAGGACCCTGACTGGCGGCTGGGAAAGCGTGAACTCGTCCGGACCGCCGGGCAGCCCTGACGGCCCGGTCACCAGGGCCACCCGGCATTACCCGCCCGTCGCCGGGCCTCCGGCGGAGTCCCGGATCAGGCGTGTCGCTGTGCGACGGCACCGGCGAGCGAGGCCAGTCCCTTTTCGAAGTCCGCGCCGACCATCTTGTCCATATTCATGAACAGCGCGAAGACCTTGCCGATGCCCTTGTTTTCCCCCGTCATGGTCCAGGTGACCTGGGTGCCGTTGCCTGAGGGCGTGAACGTGAATGAGGTGGGGTTGACCGCCTTGAAGGGCTTGGTGAACTCCAGCCGGATCTTGATGTCGCGCGGCACGGCGGTCTCGACAATTTCCATGGTGCCGGAGCCGGCTTTGCGGTTCCCGCTCCAGGCGTACTTGGCGCCGACGCCGGATTCACTGCCGGAGTAGCTCCGTTCCATGGCGGGATCTACGGCCTCCCAGGGGGACCACTTGGTCCATTCGTGGAAGCTGTTGACCAACGGAAAGATGTCCTGGGCCGGTGCCGGAATGACTGCGCTGCGGGTAACTTCAAAGGTAGACATGCCGTAATCCTAGGCGGTGCCGGGTCCCATCTGGACACCTGACCTGCGGTTTCATCCCTTCTCGACGCGGCTGGAGCCAGCCACTACGCTCAGAAAATGGGAATCTCGCGCAAAGCCTTCGCCGCTCTGGTTGTGCTGATGGCCGGCCTTCTCGGCGGAGCCTCCGTGGCGCTGGCCGTGACGCCGACCGCCGTCGTGGTTGAAGACCGCGCCGGGGTCTTGGACCAAAGGACGCTGCTGCCGGCGGTACGGTCCACCGACTTTTACGAACCCACCAAAGTTGCGATCTACACGTACAACGGCACGGCCGCGGACAACCTGAACGCGGAAGTCCTGCGGTTCGCCCGCACCGAGCACCCCGAATGGATCAGCGCCGACGGGCAGAAGTGGGCGGACGGGCTGTTCATCTTCGCCCTCGATCCGGTGGGCCGGCATGTGGGGACGTACATGGGTGAGGACCGGAAGGTCTCGCCCGAACAGCGCGAGGACATCCAGAACGCCTCCAAGGAGCTGCTCCGCGATGCGCAGTGGACCGACGGCACCGTTGCCGGGATCCGCCGCGGCGCCGAACTCATCAATCAGCCGTGGTACCGTTCCACGGCATTCCTCGTCACGGCCTGGACGGCAGTGGCCGCCGCGGTCTGCGGGGCTGCGGCGTGGCTGATCGTGCGGTGGCGGACCCGGGTGTCCAGCCGGAAGGAACTGGCCCGGGGCGACGCCAGCTACGCCAACGTCAGCATGGACCTGCAGGTCACCGAGCTCAACGCCAGCACCATTCCTGAGTTGTCCCGGTACGGGAGCACCGTCCTGGAGAAACACCGCACCTTCGTGAACCGCTACAACACAGCCACCGAACTTTCCAACCAGGTACATGCCCTCAGCAGCCGGGACCTGAGCCGCCGGCCCAACCTCAAACTGGTCCGGAGCTACGCCGACGCCGCGGCCGAACTCGACGCACTGGACGACGTGATCGCCGATACCAATGCCTTGCTCAACCGCGGCTCAGCGTGGCCCGCCGCCTGGGACCGCCAGCTCGAGCCGTTTCGTCATGACCTGGATGACCTGGAAAACCTGCTCAGCCAGCGCCGCGCCGAGGGAACCTCGGCGACGGCGGCGGCACTGCGGTTCTTCCGCGATGAAAGCCGGCGTGATGTGGAGCGCTGGTCGGCAGAACTGGCCGACGGCTCAATCACTCCCGAGACGGCGTTGGACCGGCTCCGTGACGCCCGGACCCACCTCTCGGAGCTCCTGAAGAACCACGCCGACACCTTGATCGACGCCTATGCCCGCAATGACAAGGAAGCCGGACTTATGCGCCAGGAAATGGACAGTGCGCAGTCAGGGTCCAAGGCCAGATACGGCCGCGCGTACGAGCCAAGCATTCTTGGAACGGTGTACCCGTCCTACTACTTCTTCTCGGTGCCGAGCTTCAACAGCGGCTTCACCAGCGGCGTGAGCAGCGTCAGCAGCGCGCGCGGCGGCGGCACCACCACCGGGTACGGGTCCAGCGGTGGCAGCTTCTCCGGGTCCGGGAGCTCGTCGAGTTTCTAAGTCCGAGTTTCCAGTGCGGAGTTTCTACTGCCCGCTCGCGGGCCGTTCGACGACGAAATCACCGCCGGGAAACATGATCGTCTCGTGGCCGTCATCGAACCTGACGAGGTACGGCGGCGCACCATCGACCCCTCTCACCTCAAGGATCTGGCCGTGCCGGTCCGTGGACTCGACCGTGGTCCCCCGAATGATGATTCGGTCCCCTGCGACTGCTTTCATGGCGATCACCTGTATCTCTATTGACGCCTGTGTGCCCGAAGATCATTATTGCTCTTGACGGCTGGGGGGCGCTATGGCTTTAGGTTGAGGAGCCGCGCCGTGAATGGAATATCGGCAGTCCGCCACACAGGAAAAGTAGTCAGCACCGTTTTCCCAGAAACCGCTTCCGCGGCAGGGCCCCCGCACGGCCCGCACTCTCCTCAGGCCCGCCCCGGCGGCCCCGGCTACCGACGACGCCGTAGCCTTGAGTGCCATTCTCCTGGTCCGGGCACCACTGCGTGGCATGTGGGGTAACGGCCATGATGAGTGCAATCGTGCGCTGGACTCTTCAGTTCAGGCTCTTGGTCCTCGCAGCCGCGGCAGGAATCCTTGCCCTCGGGCTCACCAACCTGCCAAGCATGTCCGTGGACGCCTTTCCGGAGTTCGCCCCACCGCAGGTAGAGATCCAGACTGAAGCCCTGGGACTCTCGGCGGCCGAGGTGGAGCAACTCATCACCTCTCCCATGGAGGCCGACCTGCTGAACGGGGTGGCCTGGGTTGAGGCAATCAGGTCCAAATCCGTGCCAGGCCTTTCATCGATTCAGATGGTCTTCAAGCCGGGGACAGACCTCTTACGTGCACGCCAGCTCGTCTCGGAACGGCTGACCCAGGCGCGCGCACTGCCGAATGTCTCGGCGGCTCCAGTGCTCATGCAGCCGCTGTCCTCGACCAGCCGGGTCATGATGGTCCGGCTGACCTCGAAAAACATGTCCGCCATCGACATGTCCGTCCTGGCCCGCTGGACCATGAAGCCCGGGCTCTTGGCCGTACCGGGGGTCGCGAACGTGGCCATTTGGGGCCAGCGCGACCAGCAACTTCA
>JBKPBZ010000306.1:0-4857 GCA_046727115.1 Actinomycetota bacterium
GCCGGCCTTGTCCGACGTGGCCGTCTGGGCGGAGACGACGGTCTTGACCCGGGCGCAGGTTTCTTCGTTGGTCAGCTGCGGCGTGGCCGAGCAGCCGGCCGCGCCGAGCAGCGCTCCGGCGGCAATCAGAACGGTCAGGGACTTCTTCATGGTGTACTCCGGGGTTCTACGGGTCTGTCAATATGGCAAGACTGGCGATAGGGCAAGGATTTCGAGTCTACTGCGGCGGCGGCCTTTTCCCGGCAGCCCTTAAGCCCGCCCGGCTCCCCGGGAACGGGCGTTCAGAGGACATCGACGCCGCCGAGCTCCATCTCGGCCACGGCGTCGTCCAGGTCCTCGGCGATTCCGACCGTCAATCCGCGCAGCACCGTGACGGAATAGCCGGCCTGGACGGCATCCAGGGCGGTCGCCTTGACGCAGTAGTCCGTGGCGATTCCCACAACGACGATGTCCTCCACGTCGTGGCTCTGCAGCCAGTCATCCAGTCCGATCGCATCCTCGTCAGCGGCGAAATCACTGCCGGAGAAAAGACTCCCGGCGTCGTCGGTGCCTGTATCGGTGCCAGTGCCGGTGCCGGTGCCGGATCCGGGCATGGCGCCGGGCTTGCGGTCTCCGGTGGGGACGTCGTCCTCGGGGGCCAGGAGGCCTTCGAAGCCGGAGTACGCCGCGGCGAACTGGCCTTTGCGGAAGTACGCCTGGATGTGTTCGGGATCGAGATCGGGATGCAGTTCGGCCCCGCGGGTGCCCGCCACGCAGTGCGGCGGCCAGCTGTCCACGAAGTCAGGCTCCTCCGAGAAATGCGCACCGGGATCGATGTGCCAATCCTGGGTGGCCACAACGTGGTCAAACTGGCCGTGGTGTGCGTCAACGTACTCGCTGATCTCGCCGGCGAGGTTCGCCCCGCCGACGACGGGCAGGGCACCTCCCTCACAGAAATCGTTTTGGACGTCAACGATGATCAGGGCGCGGGACATTAGTCCTCCTCGTAAATGGTGGGGATGGCCGCCTCGCCGCGCTGCAGCCGGTTGACCACCGCGGGAAGCTCCCGCATGCTCTCCGCGTGGCGCCGGCGCGCGCGCTGGACCCCCTCGGGACCGGTCCACCCGGGCAGGAGCTCGCCGTTCTTGACGAACTGCTCCAGCAGCGGCCGGTCGTTGCCGTCATCCTCCGGGTGGCGGCCGACGCCGACGATTTCCGCTGTTGCGGTCCCGCGCTCGTTGAGCTTGCGCAGCGCGTACTTCCGGCCGCCCTTGCTGGCTTTGTTCTTGGCGGCTTTGGCGACGGAGATGAAGTCCCCGGTGGCGTCGGTGCGGCTGACGAGCTTGTAGACCATGCTCGCCGTCGGTGCCCCGGAACCGGTCACGAGCGAGGTGCCCACGCCGTAGGAGTCCACCGGGGCGGACGCCAGCGCCGCGATGGCGAATTCGTCGAGGTCTGAGGTCACCACGATTTTGGTGCGGTCGTTGCCGAGTTCGTCGAGCAGCTGCCGCACCCACTGGGCCTGAGCCACGAGGTCACCGGAGTCCAGCCGGACAGCGCCCAGCTTGTCCCCGGCGAGGTCGACGGCGGTGCGGACGGCCGTTTCGACGTCGTACGTGTCCACCAGGAGGGAAGTGCCCGGCCCGAAGGCGGCGATCTGGGCCTCAAAGGCCTCCCGCTCGCTGTCATGGAGGAGGGTGAAGGAGTGGGCGGCCGTGCCCACCGTCTTCAGCCCGTAGCGCAATCCGGCCTCCAGATTGGAGGTGCTGTCGAACCCGGCAATGACCGCGGCCCGGGCAGCGGCGGCCGCCGATTCCTCGTGCGTCCGGCGTGAGCCCATCTCGATGCACGGGCGGGTTCCGGCCGCGGTGATCATCCGGGAGGCGGCCGACGCGATCGCGCAGTCGTGGTTGAGCACGGAGAGCAGGTACGTCTCAAGGATGCAGGCCTCGGCGAACGTGGACTCCACGATCAGCACGGGGGAGTTCGGGAAGTACGCCTCACCCTCCGGATAGCCCCAGATGTCGCCGGAAAAGCTGTAATCGGCCAGGTACTCCAGGGTCTGGTCGTTGACCACCTTGGTGCGGCGCAGGTAGTCCAGTTCCGGCTCGCCGAAGCGGAAGTTCGCGATCCCCTCCAGCAGCCGGCCGGTGCCGGCCACGATCCCGTAGCGGCGCCCGTCCGGGAGCCTCCGGGCAAAGGCCTCGAAGACCGATTTCCGGTGGGCCGCGCCGGACTGCAGGGCACCCTGCAGCATGGTCAGCTCATAGTGGTCGGTGTACAGGGACGTGCGGGGAC
The DNA here is from genome assembly GCA_046727115.1 of Actinomycetota bacterium. Lineage (GTDB taxonomy): Bacteria > Actinomycetota > Actinomycetes > Actinomycetales > Micrococcaceae > Arthrobacter. Next base: position 2,278 of record JBKPBZ010000306.1, read on the forward strand.
GGTCCCAGCCGGCGGAGGTACTCACAAATTCACTCTAGTGTGCATCCCCATAGAATGGACAGATGACCCTCAGCGTTGCGCTCGGCCCCGACACACGGGAGAGCACCCAGACCGGAACAGTGACGTCCGGCGACGTGCTGACCGCCCCGGACATTCCCTGGAACCTCGTGATCTGGAACGATCCCGTGAACCTGATGAGCTACGTGAGCTTCGTGTTCCGCAGCTATTTCGGCTACTCGGAGTCCAAGGCCAACAAGCTCATGATGGAGGTCCACAAGAAGGGCCGCTCCATCGTGGCGCACGGCAGCAAGGAGCAGGTGGAGCAGCACGCCGTCGCCATGCATGGCTACGGCCTCTGGGCGACGGTGGAAAAGGCCACGGGCGGCAACGCCGGCGGTTCCGGCAAAGGCAAGGGAAAACGTGGCTAAGGCATTCAAGTACGGGCTCAAGGGCATCAGGGGTTATCTGGAGCCGGCCGAGCGGGAACTGCTGCGCAGCCTTTTTGACGACGTGATCTCCATGCTGGAGCCGGAGGAACGATCCAACGAGGACCCGCTGGCGGCCCTGGTGGGCCTGGATTCCGAAGCCCGCGAACCTTCGGACCGCGCCCTGCGCCGGCTGCTGCCGAACGTGATGAAGAACGACGCCGACGCCTCCCTTGAATTCCGCCGGTACACCGAACGGTCGCTGCGCGAAAACAAGATTGGCGCGCTGAAGGCGGCCGCCCTGAGCCTGGACCGGGAACACCTCGTCCTGACTCCCGACGACGCCCGGCACTGGGCCACCGCGCTCAACGATGTCCGGCTGGTGCTGGCCGAACGCCTCGACATCCGCGACGACGCCGACGCCGACAACGTCCACCTCATGCAGGACTGGGCCCAGGCCGAGGACGTGGACAGCTACCTGGCCCTCGTGTACAACTTCACCACGTGGTTGCAGGAGTCGCTGGTCCAGGCGATGGTGCACTCGCTCGATGCCCGGCGCTGAGCCCGAGCGTGTGACCCATGAGACACGAGTTGCACGCCACAATGTGATGGCCCCCCCGCAGGCGTTGTCCTATCCTCGAATAATCATGACTTCAGCATCGAGTATGGATCCGGCAGTGGCTGCTGCGGACTCCCCAGCGAGCAGCACCGCAATCGGCCCCACAGGACCCGAACCGGCATCCGAGCTGGGGTCACGCCCCATCGGCGTCTTCGACTCCGGCGTCGGCGGCCTCACGGTGGCCCGGTCGATCATCGACCAGCTGCCCAACGAATCCATCCTGTACGTCGGTGACACCGCGCACGGGCCCTACGGCCCGCTTCCCATCGCCGAAGTCCGGGCAAACGCCCTCGGCGTCATGGACGAGCTCGTGGATTCCGGCGTGAAGCTGCTGACCATCGCCTGCAACTCCGCGTCAGCCGCCGTGCTGCGCGACGCCCGCGAACGGTACACGGCCCGGTACGGGATTCCCGTGATCGAGGTGATCCAGCCCGCCGTGCGGCGCGCCGTCGCGGCAACCCGCACGGGCCGGGTGGGCGTGATCGGGACCTCGGCCACCGTGGGCTCGCGCGCCTACGAGGACACCTTCGCCGCGGCCCCGGACTTGTCGATCACGTCCGTGGCCTGCCCGGCGTTCGTGCCGTACGTGGAGGCCGGGATCACCACGGGACCGGAACTGCTGGCCGTCGCCCGCGACTACCTGGCACCGCTCATTGCCGCCGGGGTGGACACCGTGGTGCTCGGCTGCACCCACTACCCGCTGCTCACCGGCGTGATCTCCTTCGTCCTGGGCGAAGACGTCACGCTGGTCTCCAGCGCCGAGGAAACCGCCAAGGACGTCTACCGGGCCTTGGCCTCCCGGGGCCTCGAGCGCACCGACGCCACGCCCCCCGAGCACAATTTCATTGCCACCGGCGACGCCGCCCAGTTCGAGCACCTCGCCCGCCGCTTCCTGGGCCCCGAGGTCCTCAGCGTCCGCCACGTCGACCACGTCGCGGCGCAGTACCCCACCGGCAGCCTCGCCCGGATCACTCCGGAGATGATCGCCGCCGCCCAGGCCGCCACCTCGCAGGCCGGTGCGGGCCGGCCACGGATCTCCAACTTCGTGGGCGGATCCGCGGGCGGGGGAAAACTGCTGTGAAGCTGACCATCGTGGGCTGCACCGGGTCCTTCCCGGGGCCTGGCTCGCCGGCGTCGTGCTACCTGCTGACCGCCAACGACGGCGAGCGGAACTGGAAGATCGTCCTGGACCTCGGCAGCGGGGCGCTCGGCGCCATCCAGCGCTACACGGACCTGGAGGACATTGACGCGGTCTTCCTCACGCATCTGCACCCGGACCACTGCATGGACCTGTGCGGGCTCCACGTCGCCGTGCGCTGGAAGCCGGGCGGCTGGGGACGGGGCAGGATTCCGGTGTGGGGGCCCGCCGCCACGGCCGACCGGATGGCCACGGCCTACGGCCTGGACCTGGATCCGGGCATGCACGAGGAATTCGACTTCAGCAACTGGTCCGAGCGCAAGCCTGTGAGCGTCGGCCCGTTCACGGTGACGCCCTACGCGGTGAACCATCCCGTCGAGGAGGCCTACGCCCTCCGT
>JBKPBZ010000307.1:0-11202 GCA_046727115.1 Actinomycetota bacterium
TACGCGCTGACCAACGTCACCCTGCGCTACGCCGTCTCCCTGGCGAACCTGGGCGTCAAGGCTGCGTTCGAGCGCGACGCCGCCCTGGCCTCCGGCCTGAACATCGCCGGTGGCAAGGTTGCACACCGCTCGGTCTCCGAGGCGCACAACCTGCCCCTCGTTGCCGACTGGCACGAGCTGGTCTCCGCGTAACCTACCGGTCTCCGCGTAGCCAACACTGCATCGGCTGCTCCGTAACCGCCCTTTTGGACCCCCAGAACGGCAGTTACGGAGCAGCCGATTGTGGTTTAAGCGAGGGACCGGGCCTGCTCGATCAGCCGCAGCACCTGGAGCGGGCCCGCGGGGTCGACGGGGACGGGCAGTGCCGAGGCGGCCCCGCCGTCGGCGATCTTTGCAGCCAGGATCCGGTAGAACTCCGGGTAGGCGCCGCGCTCGGTGGGCAGCCGGTCCAGATGCCCGTCGCGCCCCAGCAGCCCGGCCCAGTCCGGATCTTCCACGCCGTAGTCGGCGTCCAGCGGGCTTCCGCCGGCCACGATGTAGGGCTCCTGCGGGTCCACCCCGTGCTTGGTGAAGCCGCCCGCGCTGCCCAGGATCCGGTAGCGCGGACCCTGCTGCGCGCAGAGCATGTTCATCCACAGGTGGCTGGTCACCCCGGAGCTGTGCCGCAGGGCCACGAAGACGTCGTCGTCAGCCACACCTCCCGGCCGCCGGGCCGCGAGTTCCGCGTGCGTGACCGTGGCCGGCCCGAAAAGCTGCACGGCCTGGTCCAACAGGTGCGTGCCGAGGTCAAAGAGCACCCCGCCGCCGTCATCCGCCGTGGCTGCCGCCTTCCAGGCCTTGGGGACGTCCGGCGACCAACGCTCAAAGCGGGACTCAAAGCGGGACACGGCGCCGAAGGCTCCCGCGTCCATGAGGGCTTTGACCGTGAGGAAGTCGCCGTCCCAGCGCCGGTTTTGGAACACGGTGAGCACCCGGCCCAGCCGCGCGGCCAGGTCGATGAGTTCCTGCCCCTCGGCGCTGCTGACGGCGAACGGCTTGTCGACGACGACGTCGAGGCCGGCTTCCAGCGCAGCTTTCGCCAGCGGGTAATGCGTGGCGGGCGGCGTGCCAAGCACCACCAGATCCAGTTCGCCGGCGAGCTCGAGGATCTCCGCCGGGGTATCGACGATCCTGGCCGCGGGATAGCGCTGGGCGGCGGCAGACTGCCTGCCGGCGTCGGAGGTGGAGATGGCAGCCAGTGAATAGGCGGGGTTTGCGGAGATGAACGGGGCATGGAAGACGCTGCCAGAGAGGCCGAAACCGGCGACGGCGGTGCGGATGGGCCGGGTTGAATCGTTGGTCATGGTGCCTAGGCTACCGCCCTGCCCGCTTGTTGGATCCGGCGCGTTGGTTAAGCGGGCGGCAGGTTAAGCGAACGAGGCCGGCGCCGCCCGGATGCTTCCGGGGGCGCCGGCCTCGGCCGTGTGCTCAGTGCTGCTCGGTATTGCTCAGTATTGCTCGGTATTGCTCAGTCGGCAGGGCTTACTTCTTGTCCCAGCCCACGACGCTCCAGTCCGGGGTCTGGAACAGACTGGCGCCGTAGTTGGCCAGGCCGGTGCGGGCGAAGTAGATCTGCGGGCCGTTCATGATCACGCCCATGGAGAAGTACTTTTCCATGTGCTTCTTCTCGACGTCCATGGCGGCCTTGTTGCGCTGGGCGTCATCCTGGATGGACGCGAGGTCCTTGATGGCCTTGTCCAGTTCGGCGTCGCCGAGGCTGTTCTCGTTGGTGGCGGACTCGTAGAACTGCTTCACGGCGGCGGTGGCGTCGGCGCCCACCGTGTAGCCGCTGATGGTGAGCTGGAAGTCGCGGCTGCCAACCACCTTGCCGAAGTCGGCGTCGCCGCGCTGGTCAATGCCAACCTCCATGCCGGCCGCCTGCAGCTGCTTCTGCAGCGTCTGCACGGTGGCCAGCGCGGTGGGGTCGTCACCGAAGTTGGTGATCTTGAACGACGCCGGAACGCCGGCCTTTTCCATGATGCCCTTGGCGTTGGCCGTGTAGCCGGCATCGGCCAGGACCTTCTTGGCGGCATCGGCGCCGGTTTCCTTGACCGGGTAGTTGTCCTGGTAGTACTTCGAGAACGGCATGAGCATCATCGAGCCCGAGCTGTTCTCGTCCCAGTTCAGGCCGCCGAAGCGGACGGCACGGATGGCGGGACGGTCGACGGCGGTGAAGATCGCCTTGCGGACGGCGACGTCGGTGAGCGGTGCCTTCAGCGCGTTGAGGTTCAGGCCGCCCGCGAAGAGGCGCTGACCGCGGCGGACTTCGGCGTTCTTGGTGCCTTCCAGCTGCTTGTACTTGGTCAGCGTACGGCCGTCGGCCATGTCGACCTCACCGTTCTTGAAGGCGGCGATCTCGGCGCTGGCCTCCAGCTGTCGGAAGATGACCTTCTCCAGGACCGGCTTCTCGCCCCACCACTTGTCGTTCGGAACAAGGGAGACAGTCTTCGCGGCAGAGTCGAACTTCTCGAGCTTGAACGGGCCGGCCATCCATTCGGGGTGCATGTCGCCGCTGAAGCCGGTGTTGAACAGTTCCGGGGTGTTGACGGCCTGCGGGATGAATCCGCCGAACATGTCGCTGAGCGGGTACACCGGCTGCGTGGTGGTCACAACGACTTCCTTGTCGCTGCTTCCGGCCTTGACGGAGTCGATGAACTCGTAGGCGCCGGACGAGACGATGTCGATGTCCTTGTTCTTGCCGTTGAGCATCTTCCAGGTGTTTTCGAACGTGGCGGCATTGATCGGAGTGCCGTCGTTGTAGGCGGCCTTCGGGTTGATCTTGATGGTGATGGTCTGCTTGCCGGCTTTGACCTCGCTCTTGAAGTCCTCGCAGAAGTTCTTGTTGAGGTTGGCGGTGCCGTCGAAGTCCAGCTTCCAGCAGCCGACGTAGCCGGCCTCGTCGATCGGGTAGTGCAGCTCAGTGTTGTCCGCCGAGTTGCCCGCGTTGGAGAAGCCGTTGAAGTCCGGTCCGATGTTGCCCAGGGGCAGCGTCACGGTGCCGCCCTGCTGCAGGTCGCCGGCCTTCTTGGCATTGACGCTGACGAGCTTGCTGAGGTCGCCGGAGGCATCCTGTGCCTTGGCGCTCTCGGCGGTGGTGGAGGCGCCACCGCTGCCGCAGGCAGTCAGCGCAAGCGCCGCCACGACGGCAGTGATGCCGCCGATTTTGGTGCGATTCTTCATGAGATCCCCTTCAATTTTTGTGCGAGTGTGATGCATGGGAGGTCTGGCGGCCTGCTTGTCCGGCGAACTGAGCCCGGCTGTTGATGGTCGGGCAGTCAGTGGTCTTCGTGGACCACGACCATGTCCGCGTCCAGTTCGCCGTCCGGGTAGAAGCACGCGAACCGCTGGTCAATGGCGGCCGGTTCCAGGGCGGGCTCCAGGGTCAGGCACTTCTCCTGCTTGGCCGGCGGCAGGGCCGCAAACACGGGACACCGGGTGGCGAAGTTGCAGCCTGCCGGCGCCTCCAACGGCGAGGGCAGGTCGCCCTGGAGGATGATCCGTTCGCGGGTGCGCTCCAGCTCCGGATCCGGTACGGGAATCGCGGAGAGCAGGGCCCGGGTATAGGGGTGGCGGGCGTTGTCGAAGACGGCGTCGACGTCTCCGATCTCCACGATCTTGCCCAGATACATGACGGCAACGCGGTTGGAGATGTGCCGGACCACGGAGAGGTCATGCGCCACCATCAGGTAGCTCAGGCCCAGTTCGGCGCGGAGCTTGTCCAGGAGGTTGATGACGCCGGCCTGCACGGACACGTCGAGGGCGGAGACGGGTTCGTCCAGGACCACCAGCCGGGGGTTCACGGCGAGAGCGCGGGCAATGCCGATGCGCTGGCGCTGGCCGCCAGAGAACTGGTTGGGGAAACGGTTGACGTGGTCCGCCTGCAGGCCCACCAGCTCCATGAGCTCCATGATCCGCTTCCGGATGGCCGGCTTGGGCATGCCCAGGTTTTCCATCGGCTCGGCCAGGACCTCGTAGACGGTGAAGCGCGGATCCAGCGCCCCGGTGGGATCCTGGAACACCATCTGCAGTTCCCTGCGCATGGCGCCCTTGGTCCGGGCATCGGCGGCCTGCTTGTTGCTCAGCCCGCCAATGACCACCTCGCCGTCCTGGTCCTTGTGGAATTCCATGATTTCCAGCAGGGTGGTGGTCTTTCCGCAGCCGGACTCTCCCACGATGGAGAAGCACTCGCCCTCGCGGATGTCGAAGCTCAGCCCGTCCACAGCCTTCACCGTGCCGATCCTGCGCTTGAGCAGGGCGCCCTTCATGAGCGGGAAGTGCTTCCTGACGTCACGGAGTTCCAGGACAGTCTTGCGCTCGTGCCGCGGCAGGCGGTCGAAGCGGGAGACCGGCACGGCCGGGGCGGCAAAAATCGCGTGGGCGTCGACGCCGGCAAGGGCCTCGGTCTTGATGCACGCGGCGCGGTGCCCCGCACCGGGCACCACGTCCCGAAGCTCCGGTTCACCGTCAAGGCAGGCCTCGCTGGCCAGCGGGCAACGCGGCGCAAAGGAGCAGCCGGTGGGCGGGTGGGCGAGGTTCGGGGGGATGCCCTCGATCGGCACCAGCGAGGTCTTTTCCGCGATGTCCACGCGCGGGACCGCGCCGAGCAGGCCCATGGTGTACGGCATCCGCGGGCTGTAGTAGATGTCGTCGACGCTGCCGGTCTCCACCGGCCTGCCGGCGTACATCACCATGATGTCGTCCGCCATGCCGGCGACCACGCCGAGGTCGTGCGTGATCATGACGACGGCGGCGCCGGTCTCCTCCTGCGCGGCGTGGAGCACCTCGAGGACCTGCGCCTGGATGGTGACGTCCAGCGCCGTCGTCGGCTCATCAGCGATCAAAACCCGCGGGTTGTTGGCGATCGCGATGGCGATCATGACGCGCTGGCGCATGCCGCCGGAGAACTCGTGCGGAAACGCCTTGAGCCGGTCCTTCGGGCTGGGGATGCCGACCAACCCCAGGAGTTCGACGGCGCGGGCCTCCTTGGCCTGCTTGCTCATGGCCGGGTTGTGGACGGTCAGGGCCTCGACGATCTGGGTGCCGACCGTGTAGACGGGGGTCAGGGAGGACAGCGGGTCCTGGAACACCATCGCCAGGTCGTTGCCGCGGTGCCGGCACATGGCCTTGTCGCTGAGACCCAGCAGTTCCTTGCCGTTGAGCCGGACGGATCCGCTGATTTCCGCCGTCGGGGGCAGCAGGCCCATGATCGCCATGGACGTGACCGATTTGCCGGAGCCGGACTCGCCCACGATCCCCAGCGTCTTGCCGGGCAGCACGTCGAAGTCGATGCCGCGCACCGCGTGCACCACGCCGTTTTCCGTGTTGAAGCGGACGTTGAGGTCGCGGACGGAGAGGACCGCGTCGGTGGCGGCGTGCAGCCCGGCGACGCGGAGACGCTCGGCGGTGCCCCGGGCGGTGTCCGGTGCGGTGGTATTGCTGGTCATTTGCTCGTCTTCTGTGTTTTGCCAGACTGTGTTTTGCGAGACTGTGCTCTGCCCGACTGTGCTCTGCCCGAATGGGCCTTGCCGATTCGGCTGCCCCGCTTGGCGCGGCCAACGGAGCTGGAAGTGGGGTCGAACGCGTCGCGGAGGCCATCGTTCATCATGGCCAGCGAGCCGGTCAGCAGGAACATCACGATCAGGGGAGCCCAGAACATCCACGGAAAGGTGGAGACCTGGGCGGTGGACTGGCCGATCAGCACGCCCAGGCTCACGTCCGGGACCTTGATGCCGATGCCGATGAAGGAAAACGCGACCTCGGCGAGAATGGCGCCCGTGACCCCGCGGGTGACTTCGAGGACCAGCAGGGAGCCGATGTTCGGCACGAGGTGCCGCCAGACGATCCGGCGCGGCGGGATGCCCATGTACTGGGCGGCTTTGACGAAATCACGCTGCATGAGCGACAGCGACAGGGACCGGATCAGACGCGCGGTGCCCATCCAGCTAAAGACCAGCAGCACGATGATGAGCAGCAGCCAGCTTGGAAGGGTGTTCTTCAGGCCGTTGGCGCCGCCGCTCGTTGCCACCGCGACCACCAGCAGGGCCGGCATCATGATCAGGGCTTCGAGGATGAACAGCATGATCTTGTCCACCTTGCGGCCGAAGTACGCCATGGTGCAGCCGTAGACGGCTGCGATCAGCACCGAGACGAGGCCGACGACGACGCCGATCAGGATGGAGACGCGGGTGCCCTCGACGGTCAGGGCGTAGAGGTCGATCCCGGCCTGCGAGGTGCCCAGCAGATGCTCCGCGGAGGGCGGCATGCCGATGCTGAACGGGTCGATGGTCTCCTTGTCCCAGCTGCTGAAGAAGCCGCCGATGAAGGAGAAAAGGGTCAGGGTCAGGAAGATGACCAGGCCGGCGACGGCTGTCCGGTTGCGCAGGAAGCGCCGCAGGATGATCCGCGACTTGCCGATCACGACGTCGTCGTTTTCGAGCTTTTCTTCGTCGAGAATGGCGGCCGGGTCAATTGTGTTGAGGTTGGTCATGATTACTGCACCCGCACTCTCGGGTCGACGAGCGTGGTGGCGAAGTCGGCGAGGATGGCCCCGACTGCGAAGATGACGGAACCGTAGGCGAGGGTGGCGGTGGCCGCGTTGACGTCCTGCAGCGCGATCGCGTCGATGGACCAGGATCCGACGCCGTGCCACGCGAAGATCTTCTCGGCGAAGAAGCCGCCGGCAAAGATGGCCGGGATGGTGAACGCAATGCTCTGCGCCACGGGGATGAAGGACACCCGCAGGGCGTGGCGGCTGATGGCCTGGTTCCGGGTCAGGCCCTTGGCCCGTGCCGTCCTTACGAAATCGGCGTTGACGTTGTCCAGCAGGTACTGGCGCTGGGCGATCTGGTATGCGCCCCAGCCCACAACCGTGATGGCGAATGTGGGCACGGCGTAGTGGGCGAGCATGTCGACGAACTGGGCCCAGCCCCCGCCGTCGAGGCCCGGAGTTGAGATCCCGGTGACAAAGAAGACGCGCTCCCCGACTGACTCATTGATGTTGATGGCGCCCAGCTGCACCAGGAAGTAGGCGATCGGGGCGGGGACGATGTACATGAGGTAGCTGTACGAGGTGATGACCCTGTCCGAGGCCTTGTACTGGCGGGCGGCGGTGTACACGCCGAGGGCGACGCCGATCACCAGGGTCAGGATGATCGAGGCGAGGAACAGCCGGGTTGAGATCCAGACCCGGTCGCCGAACTCGGCATTGATGAAGGCGCCGTTGGGGCTCCGGCCCCAGTCCCAGCGGGTAAGGATGCCCGTGAGCCAGTCGACGTAACGCTCCCACGGGTTGAGTGTCGGATCGAGCCCCTTGAGCCGGAAGGAGTTGGCCACCTGTTCGGGGGTGGGCCGCGGGATCCGCTCCTGCTCGAGCAGTGCCGGCTGCAGTGTGCTCACCGCCAGGAGGTAGCCGGCGCTGGTGGTCAGGAAGATCATGAAGACATACGTGACGGCCCGTTTGGCGAGATATCGAAGCACGGAGCGGCTAGTTCTGGATCGCCGTGGCCTGGGCGGCTCCGGGCGCCGAGGCGGCGGCCGGACGGGCCGGCCTGCCTGCCGGGGTGAGAAGAGTATTCACAACTGCGGTCCTTCCGTCGTCCCCCATCCGGCAGCGGGTTCCGCCGCCGGTTTCGGGATCATGGGCCAGCTGGTTTCCGGCCGCCCGCAAGCCTTGCGGCTGAGTCCTGGTGGGCTATGCTGCGGGTCACATTCCAGAGGAAGCTATCACATGCGCCGGGCCGCGCCGCGCTCCCGGCGGCCGCGACACGCACGGTGCACTACAGATCGTTATGAATAACTCCGTGGAATGGATTTGACTCGCGGAATCGGCATCGCCGCGCTATTGTCCGCCCACTACGCGCGTGACAAGTTCCCGCCAGGTTTCCGCCAGCCGCTCGGGCGCAATCCCGTGCACGCCGACTGAATGGAGCAACAGTTCCGGCTCCAGGGCCGCCCCCAGGGCCGACGCCATGAGCCACGGGTCTGCCGTCACGCCGGCCTCGCGCAGCAGCATCTCAAGGTGGCGGTGCCAGAGGACGGCCGGCGGTACATCGAACCTGTTGTAGGCCGAGGCGTCGGCCGCCCGGGCCAGCTCGCCGAACTCCAGGGTCCAGGCAATGCGGGCGGCACCCACGGCGATCAACCGCTCCAGCGGCGGCGCACCGGGCCCCACCGGGGGCGGACCGAAGATGAACCGGCCCTGGAATTCGGCCTCGGCGTCACTGAGGAGGGCCATCATCAGCCCGGCACGGCTGCCGAATCGGCGGAAGACGGTCCCTTTGCCAACTCCGGCGCGCTGCGCCAGGCGGTCCATGGTGAGGGCGTCGACGCTGGATTCCTCCACGATTTCCCGGGCGGCGCAGAGGAGCAGTTCCCTGTTGCGCGCCGCGTCACGGCGCCCGGTTTCTGCGGCGGGCGCGGCGGGGCGCCCTCCCCCTGGCTGGGCACCGGGACGGATCGGGATGAGGCTCACACCGCTGAGTCTAGCGCCTTGGAATATAACCGGACCACAGTCCGTTTAGCATGGATGAAGGCCCCCAAAGGCCCACGATCCGCCAGCCGCCGGAACCATCCTGCGGTGCAATGCACAGGAGTACACATGTCCAAGAAGACCATCCTCGCCCTCGTCGGCAGCCTTCGCGCCGGCTCCACCAACCTGCAGCTGGCCGAGGCCATCGCGCTCAACGCGCCGGAGCAGGTGGACGTGGTCATCCACGAGAATCTGGGCAACATCCCGTTCTACAACGAGGACATCGACGTCGAAGGCCAGGTGCCCGCGGCCGCCGCCGCCCTGCGCGCCGCCGCCAACGACGCCGATACCATCCTGCTGGTGACTCCGGAACACAACGGCACCGTCCCGGCCTCGCTGAAGAACGCCATTGACTGGCTGTCCCGCCCGTTCGGCGCCGGCGCCCTGTCCGGCAAGCCCACTGCCGTTGTCGGAACCGCCTTTGGCCAGTTCGGCGGCGTTTGGGCCCAGGACGAGGCCCGTAAGGCCGTCGGCATCGCCGGCGCCCAGGTCCTCGAGAACGTCAAGCTGGCAGTCCCCGGCTCGATGGTCCGCTTCGCCGAGGTCCACCCCAAGGATGACGCCGAAGTTGTCGAGCAGATCAAGGGCGTGTTCGACGCACTGGCCGAAGCCCCCGCCGCCGCAGCGGCCTAGGGCCTCCGCAACTCCACGCCACAACACCGCTGAGGCCCCCGGCAGCTCTACAGCTGTTCGGGGGCCTCGGGCATTCCAGGTCCACCCCGCGGCGGGCGCCGCAGTAGCCGCCTGAAAACGAGCCATTGAAAACAATCGTTTCCTCCAGTGCAACATGGGTAGTATCCTTGGGTCTGTGACCCACGAAACACTTGATGCCGCCGCAGCAGTACTTCCGGCCGAGGCCATTGACGCAATCGAACGTGCGGCTACGTCCGCCCACCGCCACGAGATCCTGTTCTCGGAGCGCGCAGCAAATATCAAGCAGTCGGCAGTCCGGGACGTCTTCGACATTTCGATGCGCCCCGGCCTCGTTTCCCTCGCCGGCGGAAGCCCCTACCTGCAGTCCCTGCCGCTGGAACGCCTTGGCCAGACCGCCGCGAAGATCATCGCCGAACAGGGGATGACCGCCCTGCAGTACGGCAGCGGCCAGGGTACTGAAGAACTCCGCGCCCAGATCTGCGAGGTCATGGCAGCAGAGGGGATCCTCGACGCCGACCCCGCGAACATCGTGATTACGGCCGGTTCGCAGTCCGCCCAGGATGTGGCCGCCAAAGTCTTCTGCAACCCAGGAGATGTGGTGCTCGTGGAGGATCCCACCTATGTGGGCGCCCTCAACACCTTCGAGGCCTACCAGGTGGGAGTCGAGGCCGTGCCGATGGACGGCGACGGCATCGTCCCGGACCTGCTGGAGGCGAAAATAGCCGCGCTCCAGACCGCCGGCAGGAACGTCAAGTTCCTCTACACCATCCCCAGCTTCAACAACCCGTCCGGCATCACCCTGTCCGCAGACCGCCGGCAGGCGGTGGTGGATATATGCCGAAACGCGAATATCTTGGTGCTGGAGGACAACCCCTACGGCCTGCTGCGCTTTGACGGCAAGCCGCTCACCCCCTTGCGCGCAGCCAACCCGGACGACGTCATCTACATGGGGTCCTTTTCCAAGATCTTCGCCCCGGGCCTGCGGATCGGCTGGGCCCTCGTCCCGGCCCACCTGCAACGCCGGTATTACCTGGCATCAGAGGCCGTCACCCTGTGCCCGCCGACCCTGAACCAGATGCTGGTATCGGCCTATCTGCGCGATTACGACTGGCGCGGGCAGATCGAGACGTACCGCGGGCTGTACAAGGAACGCTGCGAGGCAATGCTGGCCGCCCTGGCCGAGTACATGCCGGACGGACTGAGCTGGACGCAGCCCGACGGCGGCTTCTTCGTGTGGGTCACGCTGCCTGAAGGCGTGGACACCTACCCGCTGCTGAAGAAGGCCATCGACGCCGGCGTCGTCTTCATCCCGGGAGCGGCCTTCACGCCGTCGGACGACACTTCGAACAAGATCCGGCTGGCGTTCAGCGCCGTGCCGCCCGAGTCGATCCGTGAGGGCGTGCGGCGGCTCGCGCCGGTCCTGCGGGAAGCGTTGGCCGCACTGTAGATTGAAAAACTGTAGCGTGGACGCCGGCAGATTTCGCCGGGCTTGTTCAGCAGCACCAAGCGTTGAACAGCGCTGGTCCTTAAACAGCGGGGCCGGGCGCACAGGCACATTGAGCAGCATTACTCGTTGAAGAGGAGCAGTCCATGACCGGAATTATCGTTGTCGGCGTTGACGGCAGTGAAACTGCCCTGCGGGCTGCGCAGACCGCGCGCGATCTCGCCGTTTCCATGGGGGCGACGCTTCATGTGGTCAGCGCCTTTGACAGCGACAGGACCCAGGTCTTCGGCAGCGGCAGTGACGAGTGGATCGTTTCCGACGCCGGCAACGCGGAGAAGGTTGCGCGGACGGTGGCGGACGGCCTGCGCCGCCCGGACACCAACGTCACCCATGCCGCCGCCCGGGGCAAGCCCGCCGAGGCCCTGATCCGGGAAGCCGAACGGACCGGTGCCCGGATGATCGTGGTCGGCAACCGCCGCATGAGCGGGATCGGCCGGGTCCTGGGGAGCGTTGCGAACAGCGTGGCCCACAACGCCCC
>JBKPBZ010000308.1:0-11827 GCA_046727115.1 Actinomycetota bacterium
CCGCGAAGTGAAGGTACTTTTTAACTGACGATCAATGGTGGCTTTCCACAAGAAGGCAGCGCAGCCTTTGGAAATCCTGTCCGCACAGGATCCGCGGGCAGCTTCACCAGATGTTGGACCAGCTTTCGACAGAGGCCCCGATGCCTCATGAGGAGACTCCATGACTGAAACCACCAGCGCAACCCTGCGCCATGCCGGCGGCGAACTCGAACTCCCGCGCATCAAGGTTGTAGAAGGAAACGAAGGCTACGACGTTTCCAAGCTGCTGAAGCAGACCGGCGCCGTCGCCTTCGACCCCGGTTTCATGAACACCGCAGCCACCACCTCGGCCATCACCTACATCGACGGTGACGCCGGCATCCTGCGCTACCGCGGCTATCCGATCGAGCAGCTGGCCCAGCACTCAAGCTTCCTGGAAGTCTCCTACCTGCTGATCTACGGCAACCTGCCGACCCCCACGGAGCTGGAAGCCTTCGACCAGAGGATCCGCCACCACACCCTGCTGCATGAGGAGCTCAAGGGCTTCTTCAGCGGCTTCCCCCGCGACGCCCACCCGATGCCGGTACTGTCCTCGGCCGTGTCCGCGCTCTCGACGTTCTACCAGGACTCGTTGGATCCGTTCAACGCCGAGCAGGTGGAGGTCTCCACCATCCGCCTCATGGCCAAGATGCCCGTCATTGCCGCCTACGCCCACAAGAAGTCGATCGGCCAGCCGATGCTGTACCCGGACAACTCGATGAACCTGGTGGAGAACTTCCTGCGCCTCAGCTTCGGCCTGCCGGCCGAGCAGTACGAGGTGGACCCGGTGGTCGCCAAGGCCCTGGACCTGCTCCTGATCCTGCACGCCGACCACGAGCAGAACTGTTCCACGTCGACTGTCCGCCTGGTCGGCTCCTCGAACGCCAACCTGTTCGCGTCCGTCTCGGCAGGCATCAACGCCCTCTTCGGCCCCGCCCACGGCGGTGCCAACGAGGCCGTCCTGAAGATGCTGCGCCAGATCCAGGCCGACGGCGTCAAGCCGGAGGACTACATGGAGAAGGTCAAGAACAAGGAAGACGGCGTCCGCCTCATGGGCTTCGGGCACCGCGTCTACAAGAACTACGACCCGCGCGCCAAGATCATCAAGGCCACCGCCCACGAAGTCCTCAGCAAGCTCGGCGGGAATGACGAGCTCCTCGACATCGCCATGCGCCTTGAAGAGAAGGCCCTGGGCGACGACTACTTCATCCAGCGCAAGCTCTACCCCAACGTGGACTTCTACACGGGCCTGATCTACAAGGCCATGGGCTTCCCCGAAAAGATGTTCACGGTGCTGTTCGCCATCGGACGCCTGCCTGGCTGGATCGCCCAGTGGCGCGAGATGATCAGCGACCCCAACACCAAGATCGGCCGCCCGCGCCAGCTCTACGTCGGCGAACCGGAACGCAACTACCCGTCGCTGTAGCCCGCACGCCTGCCACGGCAGGCACGCACTAGCACGCACGACGCCGGCCGCGCACCTCCTGGAGGCGCGCGGCCGTCGTCGTTCCCAGGCGCGCGGTGTCGCTGTGACCCGCGCCATGCCTCTGGGGGGATCGGTGTGCCCCGCGGCGGCGGCGGCACAGACGTGCTAAAAAAGACCAGTGCCTAAATTTGTCGACGCCGTAATCCGGCGCCAGGAAGTAGTTGACGCAGTCTTCAGGATCATCGCCGCGGATGGTCTCGAGCGGGCCTCGCTGCGGGAGGTTGCAGACGAAGCGCAGCTGGCCGTCGGCTCGGTGCGGCACTATTTCGCCAGCAGCGACGAACTCCTGACCCACGCCTTCGCCGTCGTGGTGGATCGGATCGTCGGCCGCGTCACCGCGGCGGAGTCCAGGCTGCGGGAGCTGCCGCCGGGGTCGGCGGAGCACCATGTTGCCGTCATGGCACTGCTGGGGGAGTTTCTTCCGCTGGACGAGGAACAGGCCGTCGATGCCTGCGTCTGGATGGCCTTTAAGAATGCCGCCCGGACCAAGCCGTTCCTGGCTGCCGAGGCCGACCGAAGCCACCGCGCGGTGGCCGCAGTGGTGGGCGGGCTTATCCTGGGCCTTGCCGACGGGGCGGAGAGCAGCGGCACGGACCCCCACGACGGCGGCACCGACGGGTCGGCCGGTATCAGCCAGCAGGTGCTGGTCACTGAGGCGGAGCTGTTGCTGGCCGTCCTGGACGGCCTGACGATGCACGCCCTCCTGCAGCCCGAGTGGATGACGGCCCTGATGTGCAAGGACGTGCTCGAGGCCCATCTGGAAGGCCTGAACCGCCGGCTGGCGGCCGGGCAGCCAGCCGTTAACGCGCCATAACAACAGGAATAGACTGAGAAGGTACGGCATGCCAAGGAGGCAATTGGATGCACCACACCGGCGGACCTGGCTGGCGGATCACGATGGACACTTCTGGTCCCATGCTCATCGCCCTTTATATTCGTGACGTTGCCGGTCTGGACACTGCGGGGCATCCCGCGCTGTGCCACGTGGCTCCGAAGATCCGTGCCGCGGACCACTCCCATCTGACCGCCGAGGTCGGCGGCCCGGCTGCACTTAAGACAGAATGGGAGGCCTGGTGGGAGCAGCTGCTGAAGGCCCACCCGGAAATGTCCCCCGAGCTTGCCCCGCCGGCCTTCCGTGCCTTTGGCAATTCGCCGGCCCTCCGGCGCGTGCTGCAGGCCCACTTCGGGGCGGCCCTGTCGTGGGCCCGGGAACGCCGCGGCGAATACCTGGCCCTCGAAGCGGAGCGTGAGGCCAACGGCAGCAATGAGCTGCTGGCCGACATGGTGGAGGACCGCCTGCTTGAAGTGGGACGCGCATCTCAGGATTTCGGTCTGACGATCATCGAGCTGCCGCTTGCGGAGCCGCGGGCCTGGTACCTCGAGCCGGACAAGATCCTCATGAGCCACGAGCTGTTGTCCCAGCCGGAGCTTTTCCGCAGCTACGTGCAACCTGTGGTCGACCTTCTGGTCTAAGCCGCGTCGGTGTCCGGGACGGCAAAATAGTCCAACGCAGGGTCAGCTACGGCCCATGTTGCCGCCGCGGTTGGGCCGTAATTGACCCCGCGTTGGTGTCTGGCGGTCAGGTGGCGGGCGCGTCGGCGACGGTTACCCGGACTTGGCCGGCCGGGACTGAGGCCGGCTGCCAGCCGTCGCGGGACTGCCGGTTCCAGGCGCGGCCGTCGACTTCCACGCTGGTGATGCCGAGCTCCTTGGCGTTGGCCACGGCCCACTGCCCCACGGCCCAGGCCTGCGGGCCTTCGGCATCCACCAGCAGCGTCCGGCCGCTGCTGGAGGTCTGGACGTTCCCGAGCGCCGCGGTCAGCTCCGCAGCGACCGTCGCAGGATCCCCGGCGGTGTCGGGAGACCGCAGCGAGCAATCCAGGCCTGCCGGCGTCTGGCCGCTCAGGGAGGAGGCGAAGGCACGGGCCATCAGCTCATGCTGGGCATAGGCCTCCGGATACGCCGAACGCTGGACCTGCTGGGCGGCATCGGTGATCTCCAGCGACTCGTACCCGGAAATCTCGACGAGGGCATCGTAGAAGGCATTGCTGGCGTGGTACGGGTCCATCACCTGCGCCGTGGTGCCCCAGCCCTGGGACGGCCGCTGCTGGAACAATCCGCGCGAGTCGGGGCCGGCCTGGTCGCCATGGCCGATGTTGCGCAGTTTGGATTCCTGCATGGAGGTGGCCAGCGCGATGCTGGCGGCCCTGGCGGGAAGCCCGCGCCGGACCGCGACGGCGGTGATGAGGGAAGCGTTGGCCGCCTGGTCGGGGGCGAGGTCATCGCCCCCGCTGCCCGCGGCCGTGCAGCGCTCGACGATCAACGTTTCAGACCGCTGCAGGAATCCCACCGCGGTGTAGATCGCGCCCGCGACCATCGCCAGGGTCAGCAGAAGCACGATCCGGCGCCGCCAGCTCCCTCGTCGTGCCACGGACATACTCCCTCGGGCCCTCGCGGGCTGCATCATCGGCTGCTTCGTCGTTGCGGATCGGTCCCGCCGGGACGGACTTCGCCGCCCGCCACACCGTACCAGCCGGTGCTGTCAGTTGGTGTGCAGGTCCGCGTTGAGCTCAACGGTTTGGCCCTTGCGGGGGAGCGCCTCGACGGCTCCGGTAGTGGAGTTGCGGCGGAAGAGCAGGTTCGGAACCCCGGAAAGCTCCACGGCCTTGACGATCCGGCTGGTGTCCTCGCCGTCGGCATCGCGCGGGCTGATGACGCGCACGCGCGTACCGGCGGTGACGTAGAGGCCCGCCTCCACCACCGAGTCATCGCCCAGGCTGATGCCGACGCCGGAGTTGGCCCCGAGGAGGACCCGCTCACCAATGGCGATCTTTTCCTTGCCGCCGCCGGAGAGCGTTCCCATGATCGAGGCCCCGCCGCCGACGTCGGAACCGTCACCGGTGACGACGCCGGCCGAGATCCGGCCTTCGACCATGGACGTACCCAGGGTTCCGGCATTGAAGTTCACGAAGCCCTCGTGCATGACCGTGGTGCCTTCTGCCAGGTGCGCACCCAGCCGGACACGGTCGGCGTCTGCGATCCGGACGCCGGAGGGAACCACGTAGTCCACCATCCGGGGGAACTTGTCCACGCCGAAGACGGTGACAGCGCCGCGCTTGCGCAGACGCGCCCGGGTCAGTTCGAAGTCCTCCACGGCGGCGGGACCGAAGTTGGTCCACACCACGTTGGGGAGCTTGCCGAAGATGCCGTCAAGGTTGATGGTGTTGGGCTGGACGAGCCGGTGGGAGAGCAGGTGCAGGCGAAGGTAGGCGTCCGCCGTGTCCGCGGGTGCCTCGTCGAGGTTGATCTGGGCAAAGACAACCCGCTGCTCCGTGCCGCGGTCCGGGTCGGTGCCGCTGGCGGCGATGTCGATCAGCGACTGGTCCGCGTTCTCCACCTCACGCAGGTGCTCCGCTGCGACTCCAAGTGCCGGTGCCGGAAACCATACGTCCAGCACGGCGGCGTCACCGTTGCGGGTGGACACGGTGGCCACCCCGTAGCCATAGGCGGAGCGGGCGTCGGTGGGCACAGCGGAAGCAGCAGTTTCAGTCATGGCCCAAGTCTAACGAGAGGGCCGCGGGCGCTGAAACGTGAGACGCCCAAGTGACAGGAGACGCTCGCCACCTCCATATCGGGCCGGCAGCTGCTTCGAATCCCGGGAAGAGGAACGGATAAAGTGGGACGGTGACTCCCACGAACCCGCGCACCCCCAGTGCCACTGCCAGCGTCCCCGTCCGCACCCCCGTCCACACGCCTGTCCATTTGGACCTCCGCCAGGACGTCGCCCTGCTCACGGCAGCCCTGATTGACGTCAACAGCGTCTCCGGCAACGAAAGGGCCCTGGCCGACGCCGTGGAACAAGCCTTGCGCCTGCTGCCTCAGCTGGAACTGGTCCGCGACGGCGATTCGATCATCGCCCGCACCAACCTCGGCCGCCCCGAGCGCGTCATCCTGGCGGGGCACCTGGACACCGTGCCGCTTCCCACCACCGAGGGCTCGCTGGGCACGGTGCCGTCGTATTGGCCCTCCGGGGCCCCGGGGGAGGGGATCCTCTACGGCCGCGGCGCCACCGACATGAAGAGCGGCGTGGCCGTGCAGCTGGCGCTCGCGGCCACCATGTTCGACGCCGGGGCCGAGCCGAACAAGGACGTCACGTTCGTCTTCTACGACCACGAGGAAGTCGAGGCCGTGAAGAGCGGCCTCGGCCGGCTGGTGCGCAACCACGGATCCCTGCTTGGCGGGGACTTCGCGATCCTGCTCGAGCCAACCGACGGGACGGTGGAGGGCGGCTGCAACGGCACCAGCCGCTTCGAGGTGACCACGAACGGCGAGGCCGCCCACTCGGCCCGGGCCTGGATGGGCAGCAACGCCATCCACGCCGCGGCCCCGATCCTGGCCCGGCTGGCGGCGTATGAACCGCAGACTGTAACAGTCGACGGCCTGGACTACCGCGAAAGCCTCAACGCCGTGAAGATTCATGGTGGCACGGCCGGAAACGTCATCCCGGACAAGTGCGTCATTGAAATTAATTACCGCTTCGCCCCGGACAAGACCCCGGACGGGGCCGAGGCGGTCGTGCGCGAGCTGCTGGCCGGATTCGACGTCGTGCGCACCGACAGCGCCGCCGGGGCGCGGCCGGGACTCCACCACCCCGCCGCCGCGTCCTTCGTCGCCGCCGTGGGGGCGGAGCCGAAGCCCAAGTACGGCTGGACCGACGTCGCACGGTTCAGTGAGCTGGGCATCCCGGCAGTGAACTTCGGACCCGGCGATGCGCTGCTGGCGCACAAGGACAACGAACACGTCGAGGCGGACGCCATCCGGGAATGCCTGCGGGCGCTGCGGACCTGGCTCAGCGCCTAACAACACAGCACGCACGACACAGCCCGCAACGCACAAAGGGTCCGGAACCTCCGAGAGGTTCCGGACCCTTGGTGGGTGGTGGGGCTTTACTTGGCTGCCGGGATTCCGGCGACCGGCACGTGCGCCACGCCGCCGGCGGCCCGCTTGGAACCGCGGCGTTCGAGCCAGATGGCCAGGCGGGAGACCGCCAGGTCGATCGCGATGTAGATGGCCGCGGCCACGAAGAACACCGGGAACAGGTACTGCGGGCCGAGGAAGTCGGCCATGACCTGCACGGCCCGGAGCAGCTCGCCGTAGGCGACGATGTAGCCGAGCGAGGTGTCCTTCAGCAGCACCACGAGCTGCGCAACCAGCGAGGGCAGCATGCGCCGGATGGCCTGCGGCAGTTCGATGGTCAGCCGGGACTGGAAACTCGTGAGGCCGATCGCCAGGCCGGCTTCACGCTGGCCCTTGGGCAGCGACTGGACGCCGGCGCGGATGATCTCGGCGAAGATCGCCGAGTTGTACAGGACCAGGCCGGCGACGACGGCGACGAAGGAGCTGGTGGCAAAGACGAGCAGCACGAACAGCATCATGAGCACGACGGGCATGCCACGCAGGAATTCCAGCACGACCCGGGTGGGCACCCGGACCCAGGCGTTGTCCGAGATGCGCATCAGGCACAGGAGCAGGCCCAGCGGGAAGGCGATCACTGCCGCGATCGCAGCGGCGGCGAGCGTGGCACCGATTCCGGCGCCGATCAGGGCCCAGACCTCGGGCAGCTGGAAGACCGCCCAGCGTTTGGGGTCGAAGATGCCCTGCTGGGCGAGGGTCATGACTGCCAGGACGAGGAGGCCGCCGATCACGATCACGCCGATGATGGAGCCGATCAGCGAAACGCGGCGGGCTTTGGGGCCTGGGACGTCGTAGAGAACAGAGCTCATCGCGCGATTGCCACCTTTCGTTCAACGACGCTGGCGATGTAGCCCAGCGGGATGGTTATCAGCAGGTAGAAGAATGCGACGCCGACCAGAACCCACATGACTGCGTCGCCGTTGGCGTTGGCCAGCTGCTTGCCCTGGCCGAAGAGTTCCAGCACATAGAACGCGCCGGCCACCGAGGAGTTCTTGACCAGGGCGATCAGAATGTTGATCAACGGCGGGATCACGGTGCGCAGGGCCTGCGGCAGGATGATCAGGGAGAGCACCTGGCTGAACTTCATGCCGATGCTGCGGGCGGCCTCCGCCTGGCCCACCGGGACACTGTTGACGCCGGAGCGCACGGCCTCGGCGATGAAGGCCGAGGTGTAGGCGCTCAAGGCGATGATGGCGGCGACCTCGAACTGCTGGAACGTGACGCCGAGGCGGGGCAGAACCACCGCCGCGAAGAAGAATGCAATGGTCAGCGGGGTGTTCCGGACGATCTCGACGTACGCCATGCTGAAGCCGCGCAACGCAGCGACTGGCGAGACGCGGGCGGCAGCCAGCACGGTGCCGAAGACCAAGGCGATTAACCCCGAGACCAAGGACAGGAAGAGGGTTCGGAGAAAACCGTCCCAATACTGGGGGAGGTTTTCAATGATGACGTCCATAAGTTCCTTCAGCTGCGTTGAGGGGATTCAAGGCGAAAGACGGGAGTGGCGGCCGCCGGGCTGCAGAGGATCCGCAGGCCCGGCAACCGCCACAGCCGACTAGTAGCGGTCGATCGTGGGAAGCGACGGAGCGGTCTTGATGACCGTGCCGGCGGTGTCTTCCCAGGCCTTCTTGTAGGACCCGTCCTTGTCGAAGGCCTCCAGCTGGTCATTGATCCACATGCGGAAGGCGGTGTCGTCCTTCTTCAGGCCGATGCCGTAGGGCTCCTTGGTGAAGGTCTGATCCGATGCCAGCTTGAACGCGTCCGGCTCCTTGGCCACGAAACCGGCCAGGATGACGTTGTCGGTGGTGATCGCTTCAACCTGCTTGTTCCGCAGCGGCTCAAGGCAGGCGGAGTAGGTCGCAGCCGGCACCAGGACAGCTCCGTACTTCTCGACGATCGTGGAGGCCGGCGTGGAACCGGTCACGGAGCAGACGTTCTTGCCCTTGACGTCCTCGGGCTTGGTGATGCTGTTATTGTCCTTGTTCACCATGAGTGCCTGACCGGCCTCGTAGTACGGGCCGGCGAAGTCGACTTCTTTTTTGCGCTTGTCGTTGATCGTGTAGGTGGCGACGATCATGTCCACCTTGCCCTGCTTGATGAACTGCTCGCGGTTGGCGGAGACCGTTTCAACCCACTCGATCTTGTCGGCGGGGATGCCCAGCTTTGCGGCAATCAGCTTGCCCATTTCGACGTCGAAGCCGACAGGCTTGCCGTCGAGGCCCTTCTGGCCGAAGAGCGGCTGATCGAACTTGGTGCCGATGGTGATCTTGCCTGCGGAGGCAAGCTTGGCCATGGTGGAATCGGCGGCAAAGCTCGGCTTCTCGGCTACAGGCGGGTTGGTGGTCGTGGGGGAGCTGCCGCCACAGGCACTCAGGCTGAGCGCCAGTGCTGCGGATGCTGCAACCAGAAGGGATTTCCTTCGGGTCAAAAATGCCTTCATGACATTCCTTTCATTGGGCGGCCGCCGTCCGGCGGCCAGGGTACGGGTTCGTAGCCGGTCAGTGCGTTAGCAGCTTGGACAGGAAGTCCTTGGCCCGGCTGCTCTTGGGGTTGGTGAAGAATTCCTCGGGCGTTGCGTCCTCGACGATCTGGCCGTCGGCCATGAACACAACCCGGTCCGCCGCCTTGCGGGCGAAGCCCATCTCGTGGGTGACCACGATCATGGTCATGCCTTCCTTGGCCAGCTGGACCATCACGTCCAGGACCTCGTTGATCATTTCCGGGTCGAGGGCCGAGGTGGGCTCGTCGAAGAGCATCACCTTGGGCTTCATGGCCAGGGCGCGGGCGATTGCGACGCGCTGTTGCTGGCCACCGGAGAGCTGGGCCGGAAGTTTGGGGGCCTGATGCCCGACGCCGACGCGCTCCAGCAGCGCCATGGCGTCCTTGTCGGCCTCGCCCTTGGCGACGCCCTTGACCTTGATGGGGCCGAGGGTCACGTTTTCCAGGATCGTCTTGTGGGCGAACAGGTTGAAGGACTGGAAAACCATGCCGACGTCGGCGCGCAGCTTTGCCAGTTCCTTGCCCTCCGCGGGCAGCTCCTTGCCATCGATCTTGATGTCGCCGTCGTCGATGGTCTC
The DNA here is from genome assembly GCA_046727115.1 of Actinomycetota bacterium. Taxonomy (GTDB): domain Bacteria; phylum Actinomycetota; class Actinomycetes; order Actinomycetales; family Micrococcaceae; genus Arthrobacter. The sequence goes on from JBKPBZ010000308.1 coordinate 9,556, forward strand.
GAGGCGGTTGATGGCGCGGCAGAGCGTCGACTTGCCGGAACCCGAGGGGCCGATGACAACAACAACCTCACCCTTGCGGACGTTCAGGTTGATGTCCTTCAGGACGTGCAACTGGCCGTAATGCTTGTTCACGGCCTTCAGGGAGACGAGGGCATCGCCGGGCACTTGAGTAGTCATAGAAAGAATCTAGCGAAGATTGACGCCATATGACCCCAATCACGCTGATTGGTGCAGATCGTGATTCAAGAGATACCTGCACGTCAGCGTCCCCTGCTAGGCCGCCGCAGGCCTCCCGCCCCGGTCCCGGCCGCCGCCTGCTGCCGCTCCCGCGTCGACGCGCCGACGCGGCGGCGGTTCAGTTCCGCGCTAGCCTATGGGCATGAGTACCGATCCGCAGCAGGGCCCCAAGCAAGATGCCGAACAGAAGCCCGCCGGCAAGCCGGCCCGCGAGGCCCGCACCACTCCGGCGCCTAACGGGATCCGCCACAAGGGCCCGCTTGAGCTGCGCCGCAAGGCCGCGAAGGTCACGATGTCTGATCAGACATTGCTGGACACCAAGGGCCCGGGCCAGTTCGTCCACACCGACCCCTGGCGCGTCCTGCGGATCCAGAGTGAGTTCGTGGAAGGATTTGGCGCCCTGGCCGATCTCGGTCCTGCGGTCAGCGTCTTCGGCTCCGCCCGCACCGTTCCGGGCAGCCCGAATTACGAACTCGGCGTCGAGGTTGGACGCCGTTTGGCCGAGGCCGGACTAGCCGTGATCACAGGCGGCGGCCCCGGGTCGATGGAGGCCGCGAACAAGGGCGCAGTGCAGGGCAACGGCGTCTCCGTGGGGCTCGGGATCGAACTGCCCTTCGAGCAGGGCATGAACCAGTGGGTGGACCTGGGCATCAATTTCCGGTACTTCTTCGCCCGCAAAACCATGTTCGTCAAGTACGCCCAGGGCTTTATCGTGCTCCCCGGCGGCCTCGGCACCCTGGATGAGCTCTTCGAGGCCATGGTCCTGGTCCAGACCCGCAAGGTCACCTCCTTCCCGATCGTGCTGGTGGGAACCGCTTTCTGGAGCCCCCTGCTTGCGTGGGTCCGTGACACCCTCGTCGCGGAGGGGATGGTCTCGGCGGAAGACCTGGACCTCGTGCAGGTGGTCGATGACCCCGCTCTGGCCGTCGAGCTGGTCGTGGAGGGCGCGGCCCGCCACCGGAACCCGAACGGCGGCTCCGCCAACGGGACCGGCAACGCGAACACCAAGGGAAACGGCGCAGGAACCCGGGGCTGACCCCTCCCGGCCGCCGGCGTCTGGCACGATGGTCTAGTGAGTCTCTTCCTGGTCTTCCTGGCGATTGCGCTGATCGGCGTCGCCGTCCTCCTGGGCGCCGGCCTGGCGCCGAAAATCTTCCGCCGACACCGGGACGGCGGTGCAGCCGGCTCCTTTGACGACGGCTTCGACGAACCGGTCGCCTCCCTGCCGCCGGTTCTGCTGCCCGAGCGCGCAGCCGCGGCCGATATCGACCGTCTACGTTTCGCGATCGGACTCCGCGGCTACCGGATGGACCAGGTGGATCAGGTCCTTGATGACCTGCGGGACCAGATCATCGCCAAGGACGAGAAGATCGAGGCACTCGGGGAGGAACTGGAACGCCTCCGTCCGCCTACCGAAGAACGTCCGTGAGCCACGTGGAAGACCCGGAGACTGTCGCGGCGCCTGAAACCCTGAAACCGCAGGGGTTGAACGCGGCGCTGTGGAGCCGCATCGCAGCCGCCGGCGCCAGGATGGCACGGTGGCCGTGGTGGGTGCAAGTGGCCGGCCTGTACATCGCCGCCCGGCTGGTCAGCGCCTGTATCTTCATGGCTGCCGCCCTGCACCAGGGCGTCAATCCGTGGTTTCCCGCCAAGCCCGACTATTGGAATTTCATCAATATCTGGGACGCCCGCTGGTACGCCGAAGCGCTCCAGCAGGGGTATCCGGCGCTTCTGCCGACCGACGCTGCCGGCACTGTCCAGGAGAACACGTGGGCGTTTTACCCCCTGTTTCCCGTGCTGGGCCGGGTGGTTTCCGGGCTCACGGGCACGGGCCCGGGGTGGTCGCTGACGGCCATCGCGCTGGTCGCCGGGCTGGGGGCGGCCCTCGTGGCCTACAGGATTTTCCGGCACCGGGCCACACACCGCACGGCGCTGTGGGGGACGGTGTTCCTGGCGACCTTCCCGGTGGCGCCGGTCCTGCAGGTGCCCTACGCCGAATCCCTCAACCTGCTGCTGCTCGGCGCCGCGCTGCTGC
>JBKPBZ010000309.1:0-16044 GCA_046727115.1 Actinomycetota bacterium
GGTCAACGGCCGCCAGATGGCGACAAGCGCCAACATCACCACGACGGCGGCGAACGCCAAGACCTGCAGCTGGACCGTTCCCACCGACACGATCTGCCCGGTGAGCAGGCCGAACTTGTTGGCCGCCCGGCCCTCGTACAGGGACAGGAAGAGGATGCCCAGGCCCAGCCCGAACGGCATGATGACGCCGATGATCGAGTTCTTGTCCCGTGCCCGGACGCCCATGACCCCCAGCACCACGGCGGCCAGAACCGATCCTGCCAGTGAGCCGAGGATGATGTTCGCGCCGATCAGCAGCGCGAATGCCGCTCCGGCAAAGGAGAGCTCCGAGATTCCGTGGACCGCGAACGCCAGGTCGCGTTTCATCACGAAGGTGCCCATGAGTCCGCCCAGCAGACCAAGGACGGCGCCGGCCCAGATGGAGTTCTGCACCAGGACCAGCAGCTCGCCGTAGTTTTCGAAATTGAAGATGGAATGCAGCAGGTTGCCCAGATCCACTCAGCCCACCTCCCCCGCGACAGAGTGCGCGTCCTCGTGGTGGTGGGACGCGGCATCCGGCAGCCCCACAACGATCAAACGGCCATTGGCCTGGATGACTTCAACGTGGCTGTCGTACAAATCGGAGAGCACCTCGGTGGTCATGACCTCGCCGGGCGTGCCCACCCGGAACCGGCCGCCGGCAAGGTACAGGACCCGGTCCACGTAGTCCATGATCGGGTTGATCTCGTGGGTCACGAACACCACGGCGCTGTCCGCCTCACGGCATTGCTTGTTAATCAGCGCGCTGACGCCCTGCTGGTGCTGAAGGTCGAGGGAGAGCAGCGGTTCATCGCACAGCAGCTCTTTGGGATCCGTGGCCAGGGCCTGGGCCACGCGCAGGCGCTGCTGCTCACCGCCGGAGAGCTGCCCCACCGGCACCTTGGCGTAGTCGGTGGCGCCCACGAGGTCCAGGAGCTCATCGACCTTCCGGTTCACTTTTGCGTTGCCCAGGCGGATGCCCCAGCGGTGGCCGTCGACGCCGAGGGCCACGAGGTCGCGGGCGCGCAGGGGCGTATCCGGGTCGAATGATTTCTGCTGGGGCACGTAGCCGATCCGGCGGCTTCCCCGTTCAACGGGATGGCCGTCGAGCACGGCGGTACCCGTGCTCAGTTCCTGCAGGCCGAGCAGGACCTTCAGGAAGGTGGTCTTGCCGCTGCCGTTGGGACCGAGCACGGCAAAGAATTCACCCGGGTTGATGTCCAGGTCCAGGCCCTCCCACAGAGTCCGTTGGCCAAACGCCAAAGAGGCGCCGCGGAGGCTCACTACCGGTGTCAAAAGGGGGTTCCTCGATTTTCCGCGGAGACGGCTGCTCCGACTGTTGCGATCATCCTAGGGCCTTGCCGATGCTCTCCACGTTCCCGGTCATCCACTGCAGGTAAGACCGGCCGTCGGGGAGGGTTTCGCTGAAGTTCACTACCGGGACGCCGGCGGTCTCGGCGGCTTTTTTCAGCGCCACCGTCTGCGGCCCCTCGGTCTGGGTATTGTAGGCCAGGAGCCGGACGCCACGGGATGCCACGAGATCGACGGCGGCCTTGAGCACGGCGGGCGGGACGTCGGCGTCTTCCTCGATCGCCGCCGTGTATTCCGCCGGGGTCTCGTTCTCCAGTCCAGCGTCCTCGAGCAGGTACAGCGGTACCGGCTCGGTGACGGCCACGGGCACGTGGCCTGCCGAGGACTTGATGGCGGCGAGCTTGGTTTCCAGGCCGCCGAGCGAGTCCTTGAAAGCCGCCGCGTTGGTCCGGAATGTCTGCGCCGAGCCCGGTTCCAGGGTGCCCAGCTTGTCGGCGACGGCGTCCGCGAGGCGGGACATGGCCGGCAGGCTGTACCAGACGTGTTCGTTCAGCCCGGTGTGCTCGTGGGTGTGGCCGGCGGCGTCGGGGCTTGCCGCCGCCGGGCTTTCGGTGGCCAGGCCGGAGACGTCCACGGCGTTGATGATGTTGCTGTCCTCCAGCCCGGTGTCGACTGCCAGCGTGTCGATGAAGGCGTCGTATCCCCCACCGTTCTCCACCACGAGCTCGGCCTTGGAGACGGCCAGTTTGTCCTGCGTGGTGGCCTCGTAGGAATGCGGGTCCTGGCTGGTGCGGTTGATGATCGAGCTGACCCGGACCTTGTCGCCGCCGATGCTGGAGACGATGTCGCCATAAACGCTGGTGGAGGCGACGACGTCAATCACGCCGTCGCCGGCGGTCCCCCGCGAGCCGCCCGGCGTCGGACTGCACGCGGTGAGCAGGAGGCCTAGGCCGGCCAGACCAGCCAGCATGGCTCGGGCAGCGGGACGACGCACGGGAACCTCAGATCTGTTATTGAGAATCAGGAGCAATAGCAACAGCCTGAGTGTATCCCTAAATAGGAATCATTCCTATTTAGGGATACACGGGGTGCCATGCGGCCGCCTGTCCGGTAGTGGGCTGTCCGTTACCGGGCTGTCCGTTATTGGTCTGTCCGCTACTGATCTTGGCCCAGCCGGCGGTAGCCGGTGGCCTGCGTCGCGTCCCGGATTTCGCCGACGAGCTGCTCGATCACGTCTTCCAGGAACAGCACCCCCTGGGTCAGCCCGTCGGGGCCGATCACGCGGGCAAGGTGCGAGCCCGTGCGCTGCATGACGGACATGGCCTTCTCGATTTCGTCGTCCATGGCCAGGTTCGCCAGCGAGCGGATGCGGCTCTCGGCGATCGGCTGGTGGTAACCGGCGTCCGGAATGGACAGCACGTCCTTGATGTGGAGGTACCCGGAGAGCATGCCGTCGTCATCGAGCATCGGGAAGCGCGAGAACCCGGTCCGGCTCACGGCCTTTTCGAACTCCGCCGGCGTGGTGGCCGCCTTCAGCATCACGAGCTTGCCCAACGGCACCATCACGTGGGACGCCGCGTGTTCGGAGAATTCCAGCGCTCCGGTAATGAGTCCGGCGTCGTCGTCCACGAGCCCGTGGCGGGTGGACTCCTGCACGATCGACTGCACTTCTTCGAGGGTGAAGGAGGACGTGACCTCATTCTGGGGCTCAATCCGCATCAGCTTCAGGATGTGGTTCGCGGACCAGTTAAGCGCCGTAATGACGGGCTTGACCAGTCGCGCGATGAACATCAGCGGCGGCGCCAGCAACAGCGCCGCCTTGTCCGCGACCGACACGGAGATGTTCTTGGGCACCATTTCACCGAAGGTGACGTGCAGGAACGTCACCACCAGCAGCGCGACGGTGAAGGCCACAATATCCGCCGCCCCCACAGGGATGCCTGCCGCTTCCAACGGCACGGCCAGGAGGTGGTGGATCGCAGGCTCGGCCACCTGCAGAATCAACAGCGAGCAGACGGTGATACCGAGCTGGGCGCAGGCAAGCATGAGGGAAACGCTTTCCATGGCCCGCAGCGTTGTCTGTGCGCGCTTGGAGCCGGCCTCGGCCAGCGGCTCGATCTGGCTCCGGCGGGCGGACATGATGGCGAATTCCGCTGCCACGAAGAAGGCGTTGCCCACCAGCAGGAAGGCAAGCCACAGGATTCCTGCCCAGTCGCTCATGCGGCACCTGCCTGGCTGGCGGGCTGGCCGTCGCCGGGTACCCGAGTGGGACGGAAACAGATCCGGTCGATCCGGCGCCCGTCCATGCGGGTCACGCTCAGTGTCCCGCCGACGACGTCGACATTGTCGCCGACTGCCGCGATCCGGCCGAGCTGGCTCATGACGTAGCCTCCCACCGTTTCGTAGGCAGCTTCGTCGGGTACGGTCAGGCCCGGGATCTGTTCGGAGAGTTCATCGGGCCGGAGCAGGCCGGGGAAGTACCAGTCCCCCGAAGCGCTCTGGAGCAGGCCGGGGCGGACCTTGTCATGTTCATCGGCCACCTCCCCGACGATTTCCTCCACGAGGTCTTCCAGCGTGGTGATGCCGGCCGTTCCGCCGTACTCGTCGAGGACGACGGCCAGTTGCAGGTTGCCCTCGCGCAGTTCGGCGAGGAGGGCGTCCAGGTGGATGGTTTCGGGGACCTGGAGCACATCGGTCATGATGGCTCCGGCCTGCAGCTTGGCGCGGCGGTCCGACGGCACGGCGATGGCCTTCTTGATATGGACCACGCCGCGGATGTCGTCGGAGGACTCCCCGATCACCGGGAAACGGGAGTACCCGGTGCGCTTGGCGGCCTCGACAATGTCCGAGACCGGCTGGTCGGCGTCGATGGTCTCCACACGGATGCGGGGGGTCATGACGTCCGCGGCGGTCCGCCCGGAGAACTTAAGTGTTCGGGCGATGAAGTTGGCCGTTCCGGCATCGAGGGTGCCCATGGCCGCGGAGCGGCGCACGAGCGAGGCCAGTTCGGCCGGAGTGCGGGCGCCGGAGATTTCCTCCTTGGCCTCCAGGCCGAAGACGTTGAGGACCTTGTTGGAGAAACCGTTCAGCACCACGATTGCGGGCTTGAAGATGGCGGTGAACACCAGCTGGGGCCGTGCGACGGCCTTGCCGATCGGGAAGGACAGCGCGATGGCCATGTTCTTGGGCACCAGCTCACCGAGCAGCATGGAGAGCAGGGTGGCCACCGCCATCGCGAGGACGAGGGACAGCGAGGCAGCCGCCGCGGGCGGGACCCCAAGCGCAGTGAGGGGACCTTCGAGCAGCTTGCCGACGGACGGTTCCATGACGTAGCCGGTCAGCAGCGTGGTCATGGTGATGCCGAGCTGGCAGCTGGAGAGCTGGGTGGAGAGCGACTTGAGACATTTGAGCAAGGGCTCGGCAGCGGTGTCGCCGGTGTCAACGGCGCGCTGCACCGTGGCCTGGTCCAAAGCGACCAGGGAAAATTCCACGGCGACAAAGAACCCGGTGCCGAGGATGAGGAGCAGGCCTGCCGCTAGGAGTAGCCATTCCATCTCAGCGGCCTGCTTCCGCGGCAGCGGCAGCGGCGCAAAGGAAGGGCCGCTGCAGGGACCGTAAATGCTGGAAGGATCTGCCCGGCGGAGGATGGTCGGCGGCGGCCGACCCCGTTTCCTGGAAGGCTCCGGTGTGGCGGGTGGCCGGAGAATGATGGGCGCGTGAACGGGGTTTGCCGGCTCTTCGGGTGGACTGCGCGGGAACGGTTTCCGTTCTCCGCTGACAGCCCCCAGGCCGGCACCTAGATTTACTGTCCATAAGAATTTCAGTCTACAGGAGCGGCCGCCGCCAGCCCCCGCCCGCCGGTTTCACCGGCCGCGCCGAACTCACCAGCTTTGCGGGACGGGCCGGCCTTCCTCGTACCCGGCCGCGGACTGGATGCCGGCCACGGCACGTTCGCGGAAGGCGGCGAGATCGGCGGCGCCGGCGTAGCTCATGGAGCTGCGCAGGCCGGCAGTAATCATGTCCAGCAGGTCCTCGACGCCGGGCCGCGCCGCGTCCACGTACATGCGGGACGTGGAGATGCCCTCCTCGAACAAGGCCTTGCGGTCCTTTTCAAACGCGCCCTCGCGCTGGTTGCGGTTCTGCACCGCGCGGGCGGACGCCATGCCGAAGCTCTCTTTGTACTGCCGGCCCGCAGCGTCGAGCTGCAAATCCCCGGGGCTTTCGTGCGTGCCGGCAAACCAGGAGCCGATCATGACCTGGCTGGCCCCGGCGGCCAGGGCCAGCGCGACGTCGCGCGGGTAGCGCACCCCGCCGTCGGCCCACACCCGGCCGCCGGCTTCGCGCGCCGCGGCGGAACATTCCAGGACGGCGCTGAACTGAGGGCGGCCCACGGCCGTCATCATCCGCGTAGTGCACATGGCGCCCGGACCCACGCCAACCTTGACGATGTCCGCCCCGGCCTCGATAAGCTCACGCGTTGCCTCCCCGGTGACGACGTTGCCGGCGACCACGGGCACGCCGGGGTTGAGTCCCTTCACGGCTGCCAGCGCATCGAACATTTTCTGCTGGTGCCCGTGTGCGGTATCGAGGACCAGCACGTTGACGCCGGCAGCCAGGAGTTCGGCGGCCCGCCCGGCCACGTCACCGTTGATTCCGACGGCGGCAGCCACCTTGAGCTTGCCGTCGTCGTCCAGGGACGGCCGGTAGAGCGTGGACCGCAGCGCGCCCTTGCGGGTCAGCACCCCGGCCAGGACACCGTCCCGCTGCACCGGCGCGTAGTCTGTTCCGGCAGCGTCCATCGCCTCAAAGGCGCGACGAAGGGCTTGCGCGGCATCCGCCGGGTTCGCGGCCGGTCCGCCGGACAATCCGCCATCAAGCAATCCGGCTTCCAGCACCAGCGGCTGGTGGCGGAGGACGGAGGCCAGCGACGCGAAACGGTCCTGGCCCTCGCAGTCGGCGGCCCGGACAACACCGGCGACAGCGCCCGCCTCATCCACCACCACAACGGCCCCGTGCGGCCGCTTGCCCATCAGGTGGAGGGCATCGATCACGGTGTCAGTGGGCGCAAGCGAAACGGGCGTCTCGAGGACGGGGTGGCGGCCCTTGATCCAGGCCGTGACATCCCGGATGACGTCGAGCGGGACATCCTGCGGCAGGACTCCCAGGCCGCCGCGGCGGGCCATGGTCTCGGCCATCCGCTTCCCCGTCACCGCCGTCATGTTTGCCGCCACCAGCGGAATCGCCGAGCCGGTCCCGTCATCGGCTGCAAGATCGACGTCCAGGCGCGAGATGACATCCGACCGTGACGGCACGAGGAAGAGATCGGAGTAGGTCAGATCGGTGGTGGGCTCATTCAGGAAACGCACGGCTGCTCCTTTGCTGGCACCCGCAGCTGGCGCCCTCGGCGCCAAACGGGTTCTTCTTTGATTCTAGGGCGGTTCACGGCGGCGCCGGCACCGCAGCCGGCACCGTGTAAGTCACTGTGTGACGCACCGCGTGAGGTACCTCGTCCGGGCCGATTCCGGAGCAGTTCTTCGCTGTAATTCAGCGGCTGCGGAGGCGGACCATGATTTGGGTCACGCTTATTGGCGGTTTGGCAAGAATCCTCACTAGACTGGCAAAGGTCTGGGTTCACTGGACGCAGAGACTGGCTCAATCGTTGTGCCGAGGCACCGTGGAAGCCAGAGGGAATCAAACTCATGGAAGAGGCGTATTTCAAGTGCCAGAGCAGCCTAGCCACCGTCTACCAGAGGAATTTGGCGGAAACGAGTGGCTCGTTGACGAACTGTACGAGCGTTACCAGCAGGACAAGAACACGGTCGACGCCAAGTGGTGGCCGCTGTTCGAATCCTTCGCTGCCAGTGACGCCTCTTCCGCCAACGGAACGTCCGGCACCGCGACAGCTGTGCAACCTGCCACCCGTGAACTTCCCGTCGTAGCGCCCCCCGCTGCGCCGGCAGCACCCGCGCCGGCCGCGCCCGCTGCCCCCGCAACTTCCGCCGCTCCGGCAGCGCCGGCACCTGCAGCCAAGAGAACCCCGGCCACCGTCGCCCGGGACGGCTCCAAGACCACGGACGCCCCCGGAACCGCGCCGATCCCGGCGCAGCTGCCCAAGAACCTCAAGGCTCCGACGGCGCCCGAGGAGGACGTCGTCTCGGTCCTGCGCGGACCGGCCAAGGCCATCGCCTCGAACATGGTCACCAGCCTGGAAGTGCCGACCGCCACGAGCGTCCGCGCCATCCCGGCGAAGCTGCTGATCGACAACCGCGTGGTCATCAACTCCAACCTGGCCCGCGCCCGCGGCGGCAAGGTCTCCTTCACGCACCTGATCGGCTACGCCGTCATCCGCGCCCTGTCCCAGTTCCCGTCGATGAACGTCTACTACGACGAGGTCGACGGCAAGCCGGTGGCTGTCCAGCCGGCGCACGTGAACTTCGGCATCGCGATCGACATGCCCAAGCCCGACGGCACCCGCCTGCTCATGGTCCCGAACATCAAGAAGGCGGAGACCCTCAACTTCTCCGAGTTCTGGCACACCTACGAGGACCTGATCAAGCGCGCCCGCGCCGGCAAGCTGACCGCGGACGACCACTCCGGCACCACCGTGTCCCTGACCAACCCCGGCGGCATCGGCACCGTCCACTCGGTGCCCCGCCTGTCCAAGGGCCAGGCCGCCATCATCGGCGTCGGCGCACTGGACTACCCTGCCGAGTTCCAGGGTGCCAGCGAGAAGATCATCGCCCAGAACGCGATCAGCAAGGTCCTCACGCTGACCTCCACCTATGACCACCGCGTCATCCAGGGTGCCGGCAGCGGCGAATTCCTCAAGCTCGTCCACCAGCTCCTGCTCGGTGCGCAGAACTTCTACGACGAGATCTTCGAGTCCCTGCGCATCCCCTACGAGCCCGTGCGCTGGAGCCCGGACCTGCAGGTGGACCCGGCCGACGAGATCAACAAGGTCGCCCGGATCCAGCAGCTGATCCACGCCTACCGCGTGCGCGGACACCTGATGGCGGACACCGATCCGCTCGAGTACGTCCAGCGCAAGCACCCGGACCTCGACGTCCTGACCTACGGCCTGACCCTGTGGGACCTGGACCGCGAGTGGCCCACGGGCGGCTTCGGCGGCAGGCCAATGCTCAAGTTCCGCGACATCCTCGGCGTCCTCCGCGACGCCTACTGCCGCACCGCCGGCATCGAATACATGCACATCCAGGACCCCGCCGAGCGCAAGTGGTTCCAGGACCAGCTGGAGCACGCGTATTCGAAGCCGAGCCGCGACGAGCAGCTGCGCATCGTCTCCAAGCTCAACGCCGCCGAGGCCTTTGAGACGTTCCTGCAGACGAAGTTCGTCGGCCAGAAGCGCTTCTCGCTCGAAGGCGGCGAGTCCCTGATTCCGCTGCTGGACGCGATCATCTCCGACGCCGCCGACGACGAACTCGACGAAGTCGCGATCGGCATGGCCCACCGCGGCCGGCTCAACGTGCTGACCAACATCGCGGGCAAGACCTACGCCCAGGTCTTCCGCGAATTCGAAGGCACCCAGGACCCGCGCTCCGTGCAGGGCTCCGGCGACGTCAAGTACCACCTCGGCACCGAGGGCACCTTCACCTCGGACAACGGCAAGGAGACCAAGGTCTACCTCGCCGCGAACCCGTCCCACCTTGAGGCCGTGGATCCCGTCCTCGAAGGCATCGTCCGCGCCAAGCAGGACCGCCTGGACCAGGGCGAGGCGTTCCCCGTGCTGCCGATCATGGTGCACGGCGACGCCGCTTTCGCAGGCCAGGGTGTTGTCGCGGAAACGCTCAACCTCTCCCAGCTGCGCGGCTACCGCACCGGCGGCACCATCCACATCGTGGTCAACAACCAGGTCGGCTTCACCACCGCCCCGTCGTCCTCGCGTTCCTCCACCTACTCCACGGACGTCGCAAAGATGATCCAGGCGCCGGTGTTCCACGTGAACGGCGACGACCCGGAGGCCGTGGTCCGCATCGGGCAGCTCGCCTACGAGTTCCGTCAGCGTTTCCACAAGGACGTTGTCATCGACATGGTGTGCTACCGCCGCCGCGGCCACAACGAGGGCGACGACCCCTCGATGACCCAGCCGCTGATGTACAACCTGATCGAAGCCAAGCGCTCGGTCCGCAAGCTGTACACCGAATCGCTCATTGGCCGCGGTGACATCACCGAGGAAGAGGCCGAGCAGCTGCTGCGCGACTACCAGGAACGCCTGGAGCGCGTCTTCGCCGAAACCCACGCGGCCCAGACGTCGCCGATTCCGATCATCACGGCCGATTCCGCCGCGGTGTCAGATCTCGAACGACCCATGGCCCAGCAGTCCGATTCCGGGATCAGCGCCCCGGTCTCCACCGCGATCTCTGCGGAGACCCTGGCCCGCATCGGCAAGGCGCACACCGAGATCCCGGAGGGCTTCACCGTCCACGCCAAGCTCAAGCAGCTGCTGGAGAAGCGTGAAGCGATGTCCCGCGAAGGCGGCATCGACTGGGGCTTCGGCGAACTTGCCGCGTTCGGCTCGCTCATCATGGAAGGCGTCCCCGTCCGGCTCGCCGGGCAGGACTCGCGCCGCGGCACCTTCGTGCAGCGGCACGCCGTCTTCCACGACCGTGCCAACGGCGACGAGTGGCTGCCCCTGTCCCACCTGTCGGACAACCAGGCGAAGCTGTGGATCTACGACTCCCTGCTCTCCGAATACGCCGCCATGGGCTTCGAATACGGGTACTCCGTGGAGCGCCCGGATGCCCTGGTGCTCTGGGAGGCGCAGTTCGGTGACTTCGTCAACGGCGCGCAGACCATCATCGATGAGTTCATCTCTTCCGCTGAGCAGAAATGGGGCCAGCGGTCCTCGCTGGTCCTCATGCTGCCGCACGGCTACGAGGGCCAGGGGCCGGACCACTCGTCCGCCCGCATCGAGCGGTTCCTGCTGATGTGCGCTGAAGAGAACATGATCGTGGCCAACCCCACGACGTCGGCCTCGCACTTCCACCTGCTGCGCCGCCAGGCCTACAGCAGGCCGCGCAAGCCGCTCATCATCTTCACGCCGAAGCAGCTGCTCCGCCTGAAGGCCGCGGCGTCCTCCGTGGAGGACTTCACCACCGGATCGTTCCTCCCGGTCATTCCGGAGCACGCCCCGCTGCAGGCCGACGCCGTCGAACGCGTGCTGCTGGTCTCCGGACGCCTGTACTACGATCTGCTGTCCACCCGGCAGAAGACCGAGAACCAGACCACGGCGATCGTCCGCGTCGAGCAGCTCTACCCGCTGCCGGCCGACGAAATCGCTGCGGAGCTGGCCAAGTACCCGAACGCCGAAGTGGTCTGGGCGCAGGACGAACCGGCCAACCAGGGTCCGTGGCCGTTCATCGGCCTGAACCTGCCCGATGCACTGGACCGCCAGGTCCGCCTCATCTCCCGCCCCGCCTCGGCCTCCACCGCGGCCGGATCGATGAAGCGCCACTCGGCAGAACAGGACAGCTTGCTCAAGCAGGCATTTGCACGTAAGTAGCGTCAGTGCTGCCCGGCCGGAGAATGAAACACAACACTCCGGCCGGGCAGTTCTGTTTAATGGACTGTTAGTGGTCAGCTTGATGGACAGCGTTGAAGTGAAGAGGTAGTCGTGGAAGATCGGAAGCTGCGGATTGCAGCCGTTGGGGACGAGCTGTTGGCCGGGCTGGGTGATCCGCGTGCCTTGGGCTGGTGGGGGCGGGTCCTGGCCCGCACGCCGCGGGACAGCGTCGCACTGGAGTGCTACTCCCTGCCATGCCCGGAAGAAGGCACGGAGGGAATTGCCGCCCGCTGGCTCGAGGAGGCAGGCCGCCGCTTCGGCAACCATCACGATAACCGCCTGGTGATCGGCTTGTCCGGCCGCGACATTGAGTTCGGCCTGTCCACGGCCCGCAGCCGCCTGAACCTCGCCAACATCCTGGACTCCGCCTCGCAGAACAAGATCGAGGTCTTCGTCGTGGGCCCGCCGCCCACGCTGGACCCCGCCCAGAACCGCAGGCTCGGTGACCTCAACACCGCCTTCGCCGACGTCACGACGCGCCGGAAGCACCTCTACGTCGACACCTTCTCGCCGCTGCTGAACCACGAGCAATGGCGCCAGGACCTCGCGGCCAACGGCGGCACGCCCGGCCAGGCCGGTTACGGCCTCATGGCATGGCTCGTGCTGCACCGCGGCTGGTTCCAGTGGCTCGGCCTGGACGCCCCCGAATAGGTCAGCCACCCGGCAACCGGCCGTACCAATTGCACTCCCCCCGAACTTTCGCGATATATCTTGACCTGGCATCAGGCGCGATATATCGTGACTTCATAGTCGCGATATATCTTCAGCCGTCCAGCACCTTTCGCCCTTTCCGGAGGAACCATGCCAGAGAACACGTGGACCGTGACCGGCCCGCAGACCATCGACGTCGACGGCGTCCGCTCGCTCAAGCTCGGTATTGTCCGCGGCCGCTTCGACATCGTCACCCATGACGAGGACGTCGCCAGGATCGAAGTCTCCGAAATCGACGGCGACCCACTGTCGGTTTCCGTCGTCAACGGCCGCCTGGAAGTGCGCCACCAGCTGCACGGGCCGCAGGGCTGGTTCAAGAACCTGATGAGTACCGTCAACAACGTCAGCAGCAACTCCGTGGTCATCAGCATCGCCCTGCCCGCCGGCGTCGAGGTCGAGGCCGGGACGGTGAGCGGCGACGGCATGGTGTCCGGGATCAGCGGCCACGCCCGGCTCAACACCGTCTCCGGCTCCGTGCTCGCCGACGGCACCTCCGGGGAATTGGCCGTCAACACGGTCAGCGGCGAAGTTATTGCCCGCAACCACCACGGCGTCCTGACCGCCAAGAGCGTCTCCGGCGAAGTGACCGCCTCGGGCGAATTCAGCCACATCCGCGCGAACACCGTCAGCGGCGACCTGAACTTCGATCTGCAGGGCTTCACCCATGATTTTGGCGCCAATTCGGTCTCGGGTGATGTCACGATCCGCGTTCCGCACGACATCGGCGTGGACATCGTCGCCAAATCCGCCAGCGGGGCGGTGGTCATTGATGACAAGAGGTATGCCCAGCCCAGCGGCACCGTGCAGACCATCGCGGGACCGGACGCCAAGCTGATGCTGGTCCGGACCAACTCGGTTTCGGGAAAAACGTCAATCTTCCACGGCCAGCCCACCGCGGACACCGAAACGGCCCTCTGATGCCTCCCGTCTTCGCCCACGGCGCGCTGCGGCTGTACCTGCTCGCCCTGCTCGAATCGGGCCCCAAACACGGCTACGAACTCATCAAGGCGCTCAGCGAGCGTTTCGGCGGCACCTACTCCCCCAGCGCCGGAACCATCTACCCGCGCCTGGGCAAGCTCGAAGAAGAAGGGCTCGTTGCCACCCACGCGGAGGGCCGCCGCACCAACTACAGCATCACCCCGGCGGGACTCACGGAGCTGAACCGCCGGCGGGATGAACTCGCCGGCGTCGAGAACGACATTTCAGCCTCGGTTCGCCGGCTGGCCGACAACCTGCGCCAGGACATCCGCGTTAACATGCGCGGCCTCCGCGCCGATCTCGCGGCAACGGCGGAGGCGGCGCGGACCTCGGCCCGCGCCGCGGGCTCTGCCGGCGGCACAGGCTCTGCCGGCGGCGCGGGGAACCCGTGGTACTCCCCGGAGGGCGAACGGCGCCTGAAGGAGGCGGAAATGCTGGTGCAGGCCTTCCGCGACGACATGCGGGTGGAACTGCGGCGCCACGCCGGGAGCCATCCCGTCACCGCCGTCACGCTCGAAACGGTCAAGACCGTGCTGGACCAGGCCCGGATCTCAATCCGCAATTCACTCGAGGACTGACCCTCCCGCGTAGCCAGCCAAGCACCGTTGCGGCGGGCCCCCGGTTCGCGGCGGGTGCCGCGATGTGGGAGACTTGAGGGCAGCTCTTTTGAGTACCAAGATTAAGGAGGCCAGCTATGAGCAAACGTGCACGTAAACGTCGTGACCGTAAGCGTGGCGGCGCGAACCACGGTAAGCGCCCCAACGCCTAAGCAAAGCTTGGAATGACAGCTTTAGACGAATGACCCCGGAATCCTTACGGCTTCCGGGGTCATTCGTTTATCCAGGTAGGGAGCCGGGCTCAGGCTTCCACAGTCCGGATCGAGTGAATCCGGTCCAGGATGGCGTTCTTGAGGTTTTCCGGAGCTGCTTCGGTGCACGAACGCTTGACCATCACGCGGATGACACATTCGAGGTCGTACTGCTCCAGGCACTCCGGGCAGCTGTCCAGGTGGTCCTTGATCTCTGCGATGTCCTCATGCGTGAGCGCACCATCCAGATATTCATAGATACGTTGCATCCGGGCGTCGTCGCAATCGCCCAGTCCCTGGCAGTCGCTCATTTCCTGTTCTCCTGTTTGTTGCTGTCGGCCGCGGCGCTTGACTCGCTTGCGCCCTTGAATCCCCGTTCGGCGGCATAGTCCGCAAGCATGTCCCGCAGCATCTTCCGGCCGCGGTGCAGCCGGGACATGACGGTCCCGATGGGGGTGTTCATGATGTCTGAAATTTCTTTGTACGCGAAGCCCTCGACGTCGGCGAAGTACACGGCCAGCCGGAACTCCTCCGGAATCGACTGGAGGGCGCGCTTCACATCGGAATCGGGCAGGTGGTCGAGGGCCTCGGCCTCCGCCGATCGCAGCCCCGAGGACGTGTGCGACTCGGCCCGGGCGAGCTGCCAGTCCTCGATGGTGTCCGAGTTCGACTGCAGCGGCTCACGCTGACGCTTCCGGTACAGGTTGATGTACGTGTTGGTGAGGATGCGGTACAGCCAGGCCTTCAGATTGGTTCCGGGCTTGTACTGGTGGAACGCGGAAAACGCCTTCGTGTACGCCTCCTGGACCAGGTCCTCGGCGTCGGAGGGATTCCGGGCCATCCTCATGGCCGCCGAATACAGCTGGTCCACGTACTGCATGGCGTCGCGTTCAAAGCGCACGCGGCGCTCCTCCGCGGACTCGGTGGCAACGTCCAGAGGCTTTCCGTCGACCTCCGTTTCCAGGGCGGCGGGTCCGTCAGCGGGAGCCGGCGCAGCGTGACCATCTGCGGGAATCGTCACGGGGGAAATCTGCACAGGCGGATTCTGGACAGGCTGCCGTTCTGGTGTGCCGGACATGCCGGCATCAGGCGTCTTGGTGGGCGTGGCGTCGTTTCCGGCAACCTCGTGCATGGCCGCTACGGCCGGGTCCATGGTGCTCATTGCGTTCAAGTCTACTGTCACCTTCCGTCGGGCACCCGGAACTGCCGGAAGCGCCAGGGTCCATGATTGACCGGCTTCCGGTTCCGCCCTGTCCAACACCCTCGTCAAATCTCCGCCTTCCTAAGCTGCGTCTGTTCGCCGGTGTATATCCTGCCGTGCCCATCCAGCCGCGCTGCACCGGTGCTCCAAGAAGAACAACGGTTCAAACGCGGCGCACTGTGACACGGCTGGGAAACCGCTGGGATCTGCCTTTGACAACCACGTCCTGTGGGCAAATATTCCGCAAAAGTGCAAGACTAGAACCGGTTCTCCCGCAGTGAAGCCGCGGTTCGTCCATCCAGGAGGAAATTCATGTCGTTTGTCCGCTTTCTCGCCCGGCCCATGCTCGCTTCCAGTTTCGTCCTCGCCGGCATGGACAAGCTCAAGAACGCGGATGACACTGCGGCCCAGCTGTCCCCGTTGCTGCGCCGCACGGCCGACGCACTGCCCTTCCAGCCCAACGAAAAAGTCGTGGCGCGCGTGATCGGCGGCACCCAGATCGGTGCCGGCGTCTGCTTTGCCTTGGGCAAGTCCGCCCGGCTGGCAGCCACCCTGCTCGCCGTCATTTCGGTCCTGAACGGTTACGTGGAATGGCGCAGCGCGGACATCTCCTCCAAGGAAGCCCGCGACGCCCGCCGCAAACAGCTCCTGAAAAACGTCACCCTCACCGGCGGCGTGCTGCTCGCCGCGGTCGATACCGCCGGCAAGCCCAGCCTGGCCTGGCGCGCCGGCCACCTGGCTGCGGATGCCAAGAAGAGCGCCAGCCACCTCGCCGCCGATGCCCGGAAGACCACCAACAAGCAGCTGAAAAAGGCCGACAAAGTTGTCCGCAAGGCCGTAGACCACTCAGCCGGGGCCTAAGACGGTAATGACTGGCACCACCCCCTCTGCAACTGCCCCTTCTCACTCTGCCGGCCTCCCTACCGCCGATGTCGGTCGGCACTGGCCCGCACCCTTCGCCGCGCGGCCGGTCGATTCCACTGTCACCGTTCCGGGGTCCAAGTCGCTGACCAACAGGTACCTCGTGCTGGCAGCCCTTGCTGACGGACCGTCCCGGCTGCGGGCCCCCCTGCACTCCCGCGATTCCGCACTGATGATTGGGGCCCTGCGTCAGCTGGGGGCCACCGTCACGGAGGTTCCCGGCGACGGCGCCTTCGGCCCCGACCTGGAAATCAGCCCGATCAGCCTGGACGCCGCTGCGGCGGACACCGCGATCGACTGCGGCCTGGCCGGCACGGTCATGCGCTTTGTGCCGCCGGTGGCGGCGCTGCGCCGCGGCGAGTCCCGCTTCGACGGCGACCCGCACGCCCGCAAACGCCCGATGGGCACCATCATCGAGGCCCTGGCCGGGCTGGGTGTGGCAGTGAACGCACCCGACGGCGGTCCGGCGTCGTCGTTGCCCTTCACCGTCCGCGGCACGGGCGAAGTACGCGGCGG
>JBKPBZ010000310.1:0-2982 GCA_046727115.1 Actinomycetota bacterium
TTCCCACTGGCTGGTCATGACGCCGGATTCCTTGTTGGAGTCCGAGTAGCCGAGCATGATCTCCTGCACGTCGCCGCGGAGCCGGACCAGTTCGCGGTAGGACGAATCGGAGAGCAGCTGGTCCACGATCTCGGCCGAGGCCCGGAGCTCGTCAACGGTCTCCAGCAGCGGCGCAAAACCGATCTTGGCGTAGGGCGCCTCGCCGAAGAGGCTGACCAGCCCGGCCTCGCGGGCCAGCACGGCCGCGGCCAGGACGTCGTCCGCGCCGCGGGTCATGGAGATGATGTAGGTCTCGATCACGTCGGGGCCGTAGGTGCGCAGGGCACGCCGGATCTCCCGGAAGACGTCGTACGTGCCGTCGGCGACGCCGTCGAGCTTGATCGGGTGGCCGGAGAGCGGGCGCCGGGACGCGAGTTCGGAGCCCAGCACCTCGAGCCGCTCGGCGCGGCTGAGTTCCGCATACCGGACCCCGGGGCCGCCGAGGCGGTCCATGAGCTGCCCGACGGCATCGTGGTGGTGGTCCGCGTGCTCGCGGATGTCCAAGGTGGCCAGGTGCAGGCCGAAGGAGGCGATGGCGCGGCGGACCCGGGACAGGGCGCCGTCCGCGGCCAGGGCGGCGTGGTGGTTCCGCAGCGACCGTTCCAGCAGGCCGAGCTCGGCGAGGAGTTCCGCGGTGGCGGTGTAGTCGCGGCCGGGCTCGTGCGCGGATCCGGCGGCGACCCGCCGGCCGGTGTTGATCAGCTTGGCCTTGATGCAGGTGAGCTTGAGCCGGTACGGCTCCTGCGCGTTCAGCTCGAGGACGCGGCGGTCCAGGCCCGGCAGGTTCCCCAGGTCGACGTCGATCGAGTCCAGGAGTTCCTGGTCCGCCCCGGCCAGCGCGGTCGAGTTGGACAGGATGGAGATCAGTCCGTCGATCAGGCCGATGCTGATCCGTACGGCGTGCTGGTTCTGGATCTGGAGGATTTCGCGGGTGACGGCGGCGGTGACGTTGGGGTTGCCGTCCCGGTCCCCGCCGATCCAGGAGCCGAAGCGGATCGGGGCCTTCTGCGGCGGCAGCGTGACGCCGTGCTCGGCGAGCAGCTCGGAGAGGTCCGAGAGCATTTCCGGCATGGCGTCGCTGAGGATGCCGGTGAGGTAGTAGATGGCGTTCCGGGCCTCGTCCACGGGGGTGGGCCGGACCTGGCGGAGCTCGTCCGTCTGCCACATCTGGTCGATCACCTCGGACAGGTGGCGGTCCTGGCGGCGGCGCGCGGAGGTGCCCTCCGCGGTGGATTCGGACAGGATGTCCGAGAGCCGGCGGATCTTGTCCAGCACGGAGCGGCGGGAGGCCTCGGTGGGGTGTGCGGTGAAGATGGGCCGGACGTCGAGTTCGTTGACGACTTCCTGCAGTACGGAGTTGCCGGCCTGGTCCGCGATCTCCTCGACGGCTTTGGCGAGCCAGCCGTCCTTCTCCTGCCGGGTGCGCAGCCCGCGGACCCGGTGGACCTGCTCGGCGGCGTTCGCCAGGTGGAAGTAGAACGCGAAGGCGCGGACCAGGTCGGTGGCCTGGTCCAGCGGCAGGGAGCCGAGCAGTTCGCGGACCTGGGCGACGACGTCGTACGAGCTCCACGGCCCGGTGGCGTCGGCCCCGCCGCGGGCGGCCTCCTTGGATTCCTTGGTCAGCAGGCGCACCTGCTCGACGAGGTCCAGGAGCTCGGGCCCGTGCTGGCGGACCAGGGATTCGCCGAGGAGGGTGGAGACCCGGCGGACATCGGCCCGGAGTTCGGCGGCAAGATCAGTGTCGGAATGCATTGCAGTGTCAGCCATGGAAACTATCTTTCGAGGGTTCGACTTGGCTCGTACACTGCGCTGGATACTGTGAGCCCGATTACTTCTTCCCATGGGATGTTACCCGCAGGCACTCCCGGCTGGAATTCCGTCTCAGATAGTGTCAGGCCCCGCCGCACCGCCCCGTCTCCCTGCCCCCGCTCCCCACCAGCCCGCAGCTGTGGCCCCTTTGGAAGCTCAAAACGGCCCCAGCTGCGAGTGGTTGGGTGAGGCCTTAGCGCGCGATCTTGAAGTTGAATTCGCCGGTGCCCAGCGTGCCCCAGAGCCGCAGCCAGATCGGCAGGAGCATTTCCGCGCCGCGGGCACTCGTGATGTCCCCGAGGTCGATCACGTCGCGGTGGCCGAAGCCCTTGAGGATTTCCGTGACGGCGGCCTTGGCGTCGGCGTCGTCTCCGGAGACGAACACCGAGTGGTCACCGCCGGCCACACGCGCCGGATCCACCATCACCGATGCCGTCATGGTGTTGAGGGTTTTCACCACCCGGGACTGAGGGAAGGACCGCTGGATCTCCTCGCCGAGGCTGTCCGTGTTCACCGGGTTCAGCGACGGCGGCATGCCCTGGGAGAAGTCCAGCGGGTTGGCGATGTCCATGATGACTTTGCCGGCGAGGTTCGCGGTGCCCGCGGCGGCGAGGGCCGCCAGGGAGCCGCCGCCGTTCGTGGCGTTGACGATCAGTTCGGCGTCGGTCGCGGCGTCGGCAAAGGGTGCGAGGCCGATTCCAGTGTGCGCGGCGTGCCACTGCGCGAACGGCGCGGTGCCCATCATGTCCGGCTCGGTCCGGGCGAGCGTCGCCTGGGGGTCGCGGGTGCCCATCACGACATCGTGCCCCAGGTCTGCGAGCGCAACGGCAATCGTGCGCCCCACCGTGCCGGTTCCCAGTACTGCAATCTTCATGGCATCCTCAGTTCTTAAGCAGGGACTAGACAGGTTCGTCTACGCGTGAGCAAGACGCTATCAGACAGACCTGTCTACGGCAATAAAGGAAGTTCCGCATCGCAGCAGGAAGCTACCAAGAGTACTCGCTCGTCTCCCGTGGCATCGAGCAGGACATCCTGCCCACGGCCCGCGAACTCGGCGTCGGCATTACCGCGTACGGTGTGCTGTCCCGCGGCCTGGTGTCGGGCCACTGGTCCTCGGCCGGAACCGAGAATCGG
>JBKPBZ010000311.1:0-28513 GCA_046727115.1 Actinomycetota bacterium
GATTCCGAGGCCGGACTGGACGTCAGCTCCGAGCTCACCCTCCACCCCGGCGGCCTCCTGGAGCTGGCGCACACGCTGACCAACAGCGGGGCGGCCGCGTACCAGCTCGAGGAACTGGCCACGGTGCTGCCGGTGCCGCGGAACGCCACGGAACTGCTCGACCTCACCGGACGCTGGTGCCGCGAAAACCACCCGCAGCGGCACACCGTGCAGCAGGGAACCTGGGTCCGCACTGGCCGGCACGGCCGGACCGGCCACGATTCCTCACTGCTGGTGGCCGCCGGGACCGCGGGCTTTTCCAACCGCCGGGGCCAGGTGTGGGCCACGCATTTCGGCTGGAGCGGCAACCACGAGCAGTACCTCGACAGCCTCACCGACGGCCGGCGCATGCTCGGCGCCGCGGAACTGCTCGGCTCCGGCGAAGTGGTGCTCCACCCCGGCGGCAGCTACCGGACGCCGTCGCTCTTTGCCGCCTACTCCGGCCACGGCCTGGACGGCATCACCGAGGCCTTCTACGACTGGTTCCGTGCCCGGCCGCAGCACGTGGACACCACATCCGGGCGGGTACGCCCCGTGGTGCTCAACACCTGGGAGGCAGTCTACTTTGACCACAGCCTCGAACCCCTGCTGGAACTCGCCGAATCGGCCGCCGGGCTCGGCGTGGAACGCTTCGTCCTCGACGACGGCTGGTTCCGCGGCCGCCGCGACGACCACGCGGGCCTCGGCGACTGGTACGTCGACGAGGGGCTGTGGCCCGAGGGCCTCACGCCGCTGATCGACGCCGTCACCGGGCACGGCATGGAATTTGGCCTGTGGGTGGAGCCGGAGATGGTCAACCTGGACTCCGACGTCGCCCGCGAGCACCCGGAGTGGATCGTGGGCCCGTCGGCGCTTTCCTACAAGGACGGCGGCCGGCTCGCGCCCCCCTGGCGCCACCAGCACGTCCTGGACCTCGCCAACCCCGAGGCCTGGCAGTACATCTATGGCCGCCTCGATGCCCTGCTGCGCGAAAACAACATCGCCTACCTCAAGTGGGACCAGAACCGGGACCTCACCGAGCACGGCCGCGGCGGCCGCCCGTCCGTCCACGAGCAGACCCTCGCGGCCTACCGGCTCTTCGACGCGCTCAAGGCAGCACACCCGGACGTGGAGATCGAAAGCTGTTCCTCCGGCGGGGCACGCGTGGACCTCGGCATTCTGCAGCGCACCGACCGCGTGTGGGCCTCGGACTGCAACGACGCCCTGGAGCGCCAGACCATCCAGCGCTGGACCCAGGCCATCCTGCCGCCGGAACTGGTTGGCGCCCATATCGGCCCCACCACCTCGCACACCACGGCCCGCACCCACGACATCTCCTTCCGCGCCATCACCGCACTCTTTGGCCACTTCGGCATGGAATGGGACATCCGCGCGGCCACGGACCAGGAGCGGGCCACGCTGCGCCGCGCGATTGCGCTGTACAAGCGCCACCGCGCACTGATCCACTCCGGCAAGCGGGTCAACGCGGACACCGCCGAGCCCACCTTGAGTGTCCACGGCGTGGTTGCGCACGACGCCGGCGAGGCCCTGTTCGCTGCCGTATCCCTGGCATCGGCCCCGGCCGAGGTCCCCGGGCTGGCCTCGCTGCCGGGCCTAGACCCGAAGCGGAGCTACCGCGTCCGGGCCGAGCTGCCCACGCCGCTCGACGGCGACTACGCGCACACCTTCACCCAGGTCCAGCCGCCCGCCTGGCTGGAGGAAGGCGCCGTTGCCTCCGGCGCCTTCCTCCAGCATGTCGGCCTGCCAATGCCGGTCCTGAACCCGGAGCACGCCCTGCTCCTGCACGTCCAGGCCCTCTGACCGCCCGGTCCCCGTCCCCTGAAGGAACCCCATGACCAGCATCATCAGCCGCAGCGACGCCCCGGCGTCGGTGTCCGCGGTCACCAGCACCCGCCTCGCCGACGGGCGTGAACTGCTCTATTTCGACGACACCGCCCATCCCCGGCAGCGGCTGTCCACGGACCGCCGCGAACTTCCCGAACGCGGACCTTCCGGGGAAATTCGGTACGACGCACTGACCGGGGACTGGGTGGCGGTCGCCGCGCACCGGCAGCACCGGACGCACCTGCCGCCGGCGGACGAGTGCCCGCTGTGCCCGAGCACCGACGCGCGGCCCTCGGAAATCCCGGCGGCGGATTACGACGTCGCTGTGTTTGAAAACCGCTTCCCGTCGCTCGGCCCGGATTTTGCGTCCGCCCCGGCGTCGCCGGGCTGGGGAACCCGTGGAATCGCCGGGGGCCGGTGCGAGGTGGTCGCCTTCACCCCGGAGCACACCGGAATGTTTGCCGCGCTCAGCACCCGGCGTGTGCGCACCGTGATCGACGCCTGGGCGCACCGGACCGATGCGCTGAGCGCACTGCCCGGGGTGGCGCAGGTGTTCTGCTTCGAGAACCGCGGCCAGGACATCGGCGTGACACTGCACCACCCGCACGGCCAGATCTACGCCTACCCCTATGTCACGCCGCGGGCCGCGGTGATGGCCGCGGCCGCCCGGCAGTTCCACGACGCCGCGGGCGGGACGGCCACCCTGACCGGGACCATTTTGGCGGGTGAGCGTGCCGATGGCGCCCGGATGGTGCTCGAGGGGGAATTCTTCAGCGCCTACGTGCCGTTCGCGGCCCGCTGGCCGCTGGAAATCCACCTCGTCCCGCACCGCCAGGTTCCGGATCTGGCGGCGCTGACCGGCGTCGAGCGCGACGAGCTCGCCGTCTTGTATCCGGACCTCCTGGGCCGGCTGGACGCGCTCTATGGCAGCCCGACGCCGTACATCAGCGCCTGGCACCAGGCCCCTGTTGACCCGGTGCTGCGCCGGTCCGGCTACCTGCACCTGCAGCTCACCTCGCCCCGGCGCGCCGCGGACAAACTCAAGTTCCTGGCCGGCTCCGAGGCCGCCATGGGCGCCTTCATCAACGACACCACGCCCGAAGAGGTCGCCGCCCGGCTCCGGGATGCCAGGACAGGAACCCCATGACCAACATCGACAGCACAGGAACGGCCGTGACGGACGCGCTGACCGGCGCCTTCGCCGGCCACTTCGGCCGGCACCCCGACGGCGTGTGGCAGGCACCCGGAAGGGTCAACCTGATCGGTGAGCACACGGACTACAACGAGGGCCTCGTCCTGCCGTTCGCCATCAACCGCAGCACCACCGTGGCCGTGGCAGCCCGGGCAGACCGCACCGTGCGGCTGGCCTCCGGGTTCCGGGGCGCGGAACCGGTCGAATTCGATCTCGACACCTTCACCCCGGACCGGGCGGCGGGCTGGTCCGCGTATCCGGCCGGCGTCGCCTGGGAACTCGAACGCGCCGGCATTCGGGTACCGGGCTTTGACCTGTTCGTGTCCTCCGATGTGCCGGTCGGCGCCGGGCTGTCCTCCTCCGCCGCCCTGGAGTGCGCCGTCGCCCTGGCCCTGTCCGATCTCACCGGAGCCGGGCTGGGCCGCGCCGAGTTGGCGGATATCGGGCGGCGTGCCGAAAACAATGTGGTCGGTGCCCCCACCGGCATCATGGACCAGTCGGCCTCGGTGCTCGGCACCAAGGATTGCGCCGTCTACCTGGACTGCCGCGACCTCAGCTCCCGCGCGGTACCGCTCGGCCTGGCGGAAGCCGGGCTGGTCTGCCTGGTCATTGACACCAAGGTCTCGCACGCCCATGCCAGCGGCGGATATGCCGATCGCCGGGCCTCCTGCGTCCGCGGCGCCCGGGCCCTGGGCGTGGGCGCCCTCCGTGATCTCGGCGCCGAAGACCTGGGCAGGGCTGAGCGGCTCCTCGACGAGGAGACGTTCCGCCGGGTCCGGCACATCGTGACCGAGAACGAACGGGTGGCCCGGACCGCGGACCTGCTTGGTACCCGCGGGCCGCTGGCCATCGGGGAACTGCTGGACGCCAGCCACCGCTCCATGCGGGACGACTTCGAGATCTCCTGCCCAGAACTGAACCTAGCCGTTGACGCCGTCCGCGCCATCGGCGCCATCGGTGCCCGGATGACCGGTGGCGGGTTCGGCGGCTCGGCCATCGCCCTGGTTCCGGTCGACGACGCCGACCGGGCCAGGTCCGCGGTCTTGGCCGGCTTCGCCGCCCGCGGGCTGCGGGCTCCGGACGTCTTCGCCGTCCTGCCGGCAGAGGGAGCACGGCGGCTGTGATCGGTAGAGCCGGTGCAGCGCAGCCAGTTGCTCGATCGTGGCCATCAGTACTTCCGGAGATCCAGCGGATCCTGGCCATACCAGCGCTTGCGCAGCAACTCTGTGGCGGCCCCCAGGACGCGCCTGAGTTCCTCCGTGCTGTTCGAGAGCGACCTCAGCACCAGCCCGGCCGTTGCCAGCACGGCGGCGGTGAGCGAAAGGCCGGTATGGGCGCCGGACCCGGCGGTGATCTCGTGGAGTTCGTCGGCAAGGGCCTGGTCCACGCGCGGGTCCACCACAATCAGCGACCCCAGGTGGCTGAAGCCCTCCATGAACGCCATGCCCGTGACGTCGCCCAGGGAGGGGCGGATGAGGACGTTGTCCAGGGCCAGCAGCCCGCCCGCTTCCCCGGACTCGACCCGGATCTCGGTCCGCAGCCGCAGTTCCTCGTACCGGAACGAGGCCCCGTCCGGAGACCACCCGGGGGTGATAATTTCAGCCATGATCAGGCTCGACGACGGCCGCACCGTAACGTGGGTATTTTGCCGGTAGCTGGCCCCCCGGTAGGCGATCACCTGGTCCGGGGCAAGCTCCACCCGCGCACCCTCCCCCAGCCGCAGCCTCATCCGCTGCTCGGCAAAGGATCCCGGTGTCCGGTAGATCTTGGTGGCCGACTGCGTCGCGAGCAGCAACTTCGCCCCGTCCGCCACCTCCACATCAATCACATAGAGGTCAGCCCCCAAATAAGCCCCGCCCGGATTCACGAGCACATAGCAAACCTGCCCGCTCCCATCCAGGTAGTGCGGCCGCAAAACCCTCAAGGCCCCGCGATGGTACTGATGCGTGGCCACCGATCTTCCCCCACGATCAGCAACGACGAGTTCGAGCTCCCCCATCGGTTCCCGCACGCTCTGGTTGGCTCCGGCGGCTTCGCCGGATTTGGGGCCGTGCCCGCTTCGCGGTGCCCGCCACGCCGCGGCCCCAAAATCCGGCCTCGCCGCCTCAGCGACCAGGTCACCAGCACTGACCCCGAGGGTGCTCATGAGGCCAGGTCGAGCATCAGGACGTCCCGCCGCACCCAGTCGATGACGCGATCCAGCCCTTCGTCGGTCTTGAGGTTCGTGAAGCAGAATGGCTTCTCGCCCCTGAATTCGCGTGAGTCCCGTTCCATGACGGAGAGGTCCGCGCCGACGTGCGGCGCGAGGTCGGTCTTGTTGATGATGAAGAGGTCGGCCTTGATCATGCCCTGGCCTGCCTTGCGCGGGATCTTCTCGCCCTGGGCCACGTCGATGATGTAGATGGAGAAGTCCACCAGCTCGGGGCTGAAGGTGGCGGAGAGGTTGTCGCCGCCGGATTCCACAAAGATCACCTGCAGATCGGGGTGCCGCTGCTTCAGCTCCTCGATGGCTGCCGTGTTCATGGAGGTGTCCTCGCGGATGGCGGTATGCGGGCAGCCGCCGGTTTCGACGCCGATGATCCGGTCCAGCGGGAGGATGCCGTTGGCGGCGAGGATCTTGGCGTCCTCGATCGTGTAGATGTCGTTGGTGATGGCCGCCATGGAAATATCGCGGCTCATGTGGCGGGTGAGGCGCTCCACGAGCTGGGTTTTTCCGGCACCCACCGGGCCGCCGATGCCAATTTTGATGGGCTCAGACATATTCTTCTCCAGACATATTTCTCTCGTGCGGCTTGGCTAGCTCATGAACATGCGGGCGCGCTGGCGTTCGTGCCGCATTTGCGAAATTTCGAGTCCGGGGCTGACGGCGCCAAAGTCGTCAAGGGTGAGGTGGCCGGCCCGCTTAACCGCGGCAGCGACGGCCTCGGCCGCCTTCCGCAGGAGCCGCTGGCCGGCGTTCTGCCCCAGCGGGATCGCCCGGACCGCGTTCTGCGTCAACGACGTGACCGTGGCGAACAAGTAGGCGGCCAAGGCCTCGCCTCGCGGGACAGCCAGGGAACGGGCGATCACGGCGAACGCCAGCGGCTGGTGCCCGGCGGCACTGCCGGAAGCCACTAACGCCCGGTACGTCGCCAGCCCGGGCGACGGAAAAATCTCGGCCCCGATCTCCAGCAGCCGGCTCCCCATCTTGGTGCTGGCCTCGCGCAGCTGCCGGGGCAGGAGCTGCGCGGTCAGCAACGCGTCCAGTTCAGCAACGGGCACACCCTCGTACAGAAACCTGATGGCCAGGGCGTCCGAGTAGGTCAGCTGCTGTGCAATGAACGCCGCCAGCCACACCCCAAACGACTCCTCGTCGTGCACCAGCCCGCGCTCAATGTACGTCTCAAACCCCAGCGAGTGGGCAAAAGCCCCGGTAGGCAGAGCGGAATCCGTCAGCTGCTGCAACGCGAGCTGGTAACTAGACGCGGGCCTAGTGCGAATGTTCGGCATGGCGGAAGGGGACGGGCATCACGCGCTCCTGGCGGGCATACGGCGCTCCGACGTGTTTGAGATAGTCCTCCACGGTGTGGTCGTACTGGCAGACCATCACCTCGGCGCCGTACTCCGAGGACGCATCGAAGAACTGGGCCTGCAGGTGCCGGTTGCCCAGGGAGTGTGCCACTACGCCCATCTCGTGGATGGAGCGCGGGGCGATCACCAGGACATCCGTAGGCAGCACCGACACCACGATCATGTTGGTCCCGGCCACGTGCAGGATGTCGCCGTCGCGCAGGTCCCCGGAACCGGCGGGGAGGCGGATGCCGAGTTCCTTCCCGTGGTCGGTGGTGACGCGCTGGATGCGTTTAACCAGCTGGGCGCTGGGCAGCACCACCTTTTCCCGGTGAAGCCCGGCATACGGGTCCGGACCGGGCGGCAGGTCGTAGGTGTTGCCGAGGACCTTTTCGATGATCATGCTGGTCTCCTCTGGAAGCCTAGAAAAGGAAGTAGCGCTGCGCCATCGGCAGAAGGTCCGACGGTTCGCACGTGACGTCCTCGCCGTCGACCGTCACCTGGTACGTTTCCGGGTCCACCCCGATATCCGGAGTGGCGCCGTTGTACTTGAGGTCCGCCTTGGTGAGGCTGCGGATGCCTGACACCGGCCGGATGACCTTCTCCAGTCCGAGCTCCGCCGGGACTCCTGCGTCGATGGCGGCCTGGGAAAGGAAGGTGATGGAGGACTGCTGCAGCGCCTTGCCGTAGGCGGCGAACATCGGCCGCATGGTGCGCGGCTGCGGGGTGGGAATGGAGGCGTTGGCGTCGCCCATGAGGGCGTAGGCGATCTGGCCGCCCTTGAGCACCAGCTCCGGCTTCACCCCGAAGAACGCCGGGTCCCAGAGCACCAGGTCCGCGAACTTTCCGACCTCCACCGAGCCGATCGAGTCGGCCATGCCCTGCGCAATGGCCGGGTTGATGGTGTATTTCGCCACGTAGCGCTTGAGCCGGAAGTTATCGCTCTCGGCCCCCAGACCGGCGGCCGCGCCGTGCTCACCGCCGTCGGGGTCCTTGAGCACGCCGCGCTGCTTCTTCATCTTGTCCGCCACCTGCCAGGTCCGGATGATCACTTCGCCCACGCGGCCCATGGCCTGGGAGTCCGAGGACGTTATCGCGAAGATGCCCAAGTCCTGCAGGACGTCCTCGGCGGCGATGGTCTCGGCGCGGATGCGGGAGTCCGCGAACGCCACGTCCTCCGGGATGTCCGGGTTCAGGTGGTGGCACACCATGAGCATGTCCAGGTGCTCTTCGATGGTGTTGCGGGTGTAAGGCAGGGTGGGGTTGGTCGACGCCGGCAGGACGTTGGGCAGCCCGGCGATCTTGATGATGTCCGGGGCGTGCCCACCGCCGGCGCCTTCAGTGTGGAAGGTGTGGATCACGCGGCCGGCGATGGCCCGGATGGTGTCCTCCACGAAGCCGCACTCGTTCAGGGTGTCGGTGTGGATGGCCACCTGCACGTCGTATTTGTCCGCGACCTTCAGCGAGGTGTCGATCGAGGACGTGGTGGATCCCCAGTCCTCGTGGACTTTCAGCCCGATTGCGCCGGCGCGGATCTGTTCAGCGAGCGGCTCGACGGCGGACGCGTGCCCCTTGCCGAACAGGCCGATGTTGATGGGGAGCCCTTCGGCGGCCTGCAGCATCCGCTGGATGTGCCATTTGCCGGGGGTGACGGTGGTGGCCTTGGTGCCTTCGGCGGGGCCGGTGCCCCCGCCCACCATGGTGGTCACCCCGCTGCACAGGGCGGCGGGGACCTGGTCCGGGGAGATGAAATGGATGTGGGAGTCGACGCCGCCGGCCGTGAGGATTTTTCGCTCACCGGCAATGATCTCGGTACTCGCTCCGATCACGATGTCCACACCGTCGGTGATCTGCGGGTTGCCGGCCTTGCCGATCCGGAAGATGTGCCCGTCGCGGAGCGCGACGTCGGCCTTGTAGATGCCGGTGTAGTCCAGCACCACCACGTTGGTGATCACGGTGTCCGGAACTCCGCCGCCGGAACCAATACTGCCGGAACCAGCACCGCCGAAGCCAATGCTGCCGTCCGCGTCCCTGGTCAGCTGGCCGTTCTGGCCCATGCCGTCGCGGATCACCTTGCCGCCGCCGAACACCACTTCCTCGCCGTAGACGGTGAGGTCCTTCTCGATCTCAAGGAACAGATCGGTGTCGGCGAGGCGGATCGCGTCGCCGGTGGTCGGGCCGTAGAGGTCGGCGTATTGCCTGCGGGACAATTCGAAACTCATTGCGCGTCACCTCTCCGTTCGGAAACGTGGGGTTCGGAAACGTGGGGTTCGGAAACGTGGGGTTCGGAAACGTGGAGTCCGGTCTCCTGGAGTGCTCCGTTGACGGCGTTGCTGAGGCCGTAGACTTCACGGCTGCCCGCGAGTTCAATCAGCCGGACGGTCCTGCTGTCCCCAGGTTCGAACCGCGCGGCGGTGCCCGCCGGAATATCCAGGCGCCGGCCGTAGGCTGCCTGCCGGTCAAACTGCAGCGCCGGATTCGCTTCGGCAAAGTGATAGTGCGAGCCCACCTGGACGGGGCGGTCACCGGTGTTGGTCACCGCAATGCTCACCGCCTCGCGGCCGGCGTTGACCACCAGCGGCGTGGTGCTGAGAACGTATTCCCCCGGAATCATGGAAGCCCCCTAGCGGATGGGATCGTGAACGGTGACGAGCTTGGTGCCGTCCGGGAAGGTGGCCTCGACCTGGACGTCGTGGATCATTTCCGGCACGCCCTCCATCACGTCATCACGGCTAAGGAGGGTAGTTCCGTAACTCATGAGCTCCGCCACGGTCCGGCCGTCCCGGGCGCCCTCCATCAGTTCGTAGCTGATGACCGCGACGGCCTCGGGGAAGTTCAGCTTCAGTCCGCGGGCCTGGCGGCGGCGGGCGAGGTCCGCAGCGACCACGATCATGAGCTTTTCCTGCTCACGGGGCAAGAGGTGCATGACGGAATCCCTTCGAGAACCGGCCGGCAGGCGGACCGCAGATGCCGCGGTGTGACCAGCGTAGGCCGCAGAGATTTCCTGCAGGTTTCCGGCGCCACATTTTATCCGCACCTCGTGGCGGCCGGCGCCGCCCGCGAACGGCTGCAGTATTGGCCGTTAGCCGCTACCCGGTGGTCCGCCAGCGGGCCTGGAATTCGGGGTGGTCCGCGTACGGCAGGGCCAGTGTGTGCAGGGAGAGCGTGGTCCATTCAATGACGTCCGGCACCCATCCGGCGTCGGTGGGTTCCTCGCTGATCAAAGTGGCCAGCACGGACTGGCGGGCGGATTCAATGATGCCGATGAGCTGACGCTTGGCCTCGCACTCGCGGAGCAGGCGGCGTTCATACCACTCGCCGGATACGGCCAGCGTGGGGTCGCCGAGCAGTTTAAGGGCGGCAGCTTCGTCTTCTGTAATGCGTGCGGTCAAGAACTCGACGATGTCCACTCATCGAGCCTATGCGCGCCGGTGCTCGCACGGCTACGGCCTGGCGTTTCCCCTTTTTCCTGCGATCGGCACAATCCGAACTTGTTAGGGTGGATGAATGAAACGACGCCTCGCCGCCCTTGCCGCTGCCGCCTTCCTGATCGCACTTACCGGCTGCGGCCAGGTGCAGGACGCTGCCGAAAAGGCCGTCAATAACGGGGCATCCCAGGTTGCCACAGCGGCCGGCAGTGAAGTGAAGAAGCAGGCCTGCGCCCTCGTGGAGGACGGGCTGATCAGCGTTAAGGACAAGGAACTGCTGGGCGGCCTTGTCGCCGGTGCGGAAACCGCGGGAGCACCCGCTGAGATCACCACCCCGCTGCGCCAGATCGCTGACTCCGGCGACCAGGTTCCCTCCGAATCCGTCAAGGCGCTTCAGGACGCCTGCGCCAAGTAACCCACGCTGGGAGCGGGCGACCGCCTTAGCGTTTCCCCTTTTTCCGGGATCCCTTGCCACGGCCTTTGTCCGGGTTGGGCGCGTAGCGCTGCGCCACCTTGGGCTTCTTGGCGGCTCCGGTGCCGCGCCGGTCCGGTTTAGGCTCGCGTTTGGGTTTCTCCTGCTGCGCCGAGGGCTGGCGGGAGCTTGCCGCGGTGCGTCCGCGGACAATCCCGATGAATTCCTCGATGACCTCGTCCGTGGCGTCGCTGGGCCAGGCCAGGGCAATCTCCGTTCCGGGCGCCCCCGTGAGTTTCCGCGCCACGGTGTCCTTGACGTTGAAATGCCGGGCCACGGACATCGGCAGGATCACCAGCCCTGCACCGGATGCCACCATCTGCAGGGCCATCTCGGGGCCGCCGAGTTCCTGCACGTCAAGGAAGGTCTCGGCCGACAGGTCCGCCAGGCCCACTTCCTCAAACAAAGAAATCTCGTGCCCCTTGGGCGCCACCACCACCGGCTGTTCCTCGTAGAGCGGGATGACGCTGAGCCCCTCGCGTTCCACCGGGAGCCGGACAAAGCTCAGGTCCGCGGAACCGTCGCGGAGCACGGCGAGCTGCGCGCCGTCGTCGGACATAAAGGAGTGCAGCGGCACATCCGGCATCCGCTCCTCCCAGCGCCGGATCCATTTTCCGGGTGTCACACCGGCGACGTAGGCGAAGCGCAGTTCGCGCCCAACTCCAAGGGCTGGGACGACGGCGGTTTCGTCTGGGGTCTGGGGTGCTTCTTCTGCTGCGGACACATGTTCACAGTACCGCCCGGAGCGGGGCAGGGGTCCGCCCTGACGGCTGCACCCTGCTGGTGTGATGCTGGCTTGGTGCTGTTCTGGTGCTGGTTTGGTGCTGTTTTGGTGCTGGTTTGGTGCCCTGCGGGCAGCCCGCCGGATACCCTTGAACTATGACCTCTGCAAACTCCCAGTCCATGAAGCCGGCCACCGTGGCCAAGAAGCTTGGCATCTACCTGCCGGCGACACCCCAGGAGTTCCAGGATTCGGTCATCACGCGCGCCGATTTCGCCGAACTCCAGGCCAACCCGCCGGAGTGGCTCGCGGAACTGCGCCGCAACGGCCCGCACCCGCGTCCCGTGGTGGCGCAGAAGCTCAACGTCTCCATCAGCGGCCTGTCCCGCGGCGGTGTTGAGGATGCGCTGACGACGGCGGAAATCACCGCGCTGCTCCAGGCTCCCCCGGCATGGCTGGTGGCCGAGCGCGCCACCCACGCCGCCGTCCGCGCCGAGGCCCAGCGGGTCAAGGACGAGGCCGCCAAGAAGGACGCCAAGAAAGCCCGCGCCAAGGCCGAATAGCGCGGCACGCGCCGCCTTCCGGCCCCTATTTTCATCCCGCGGACGCAGGACTATGCTCGCGGAATGAGTCGGGACTGCCGGCCCGATCGCCCTCCGTATCCCATCCACCAGCCTCCGGCGGAGCATCGGGGAGGAACAGGCCATGGCCTTCAAGATCGGGTACTTTGTCGGGAGTCTCTCGAGCAGTTCCATCAACCGCACCTTGTCCAAGGCCCTGATCCGGCTTGCACCCGCGGAGCTGGAGTTCACGGAGATCCCCATCAGGGACCTGCCGTTGTACAGCCCGGACTTTGATGCCGCGTACCCGCCCGCTGGGCAGGCCCTCAAGGATGCCGTCGCCGCGTCCGACGGCATCCTGTTCGTCTCGCCTGAATACAACCGGTCCATCCCCGGAGCGCTGAAGAACGCCATCGACTGGGGATCCCGGCCCTGGGGCACCAACTCGTTCGCCCGCAAGCCCACTGGGATCATCGGCGCCTCCCCCGGCGGCATCGGCACGGCCGTGATGCAGTCCTCGTTCCGCAGCGTGCTGAGCTTCTTGGACGCGCCGCAGCTGAACGCGCCGGAGGCATACATCCGCTTCGTCCCGGAGGTCTACGGCGAGGACGGCGAGGTCAAGGACGAGGCCACGGCCAAGTTGCTGCGCCACTACATGGAGGAGTATGCCTCCTTCGTGGCGCGCGTCCTGGCCGCCAACGCACCCGGCCATATCGGCGACGAGCACCCGGACAAGGACAAACTGCGCCGCTAGGGCCTGCCGAGGGTGCGGTGGGCCCGGTAGCTAGTCCTGGTGCAGCTGCACCCAGTTCCCGCAGCCGTCGTCCATCACCACGCTGGTCCCGCCGGGCCCCTCCGACGGTTCCCCCTGGAACATCACGCCCGTGGCCGCCAGCCGGTCGTATTCGGCGCGCACGTCCGGCACACCAAAGACGATCGCTGGAATTCCGGCGTCGTGCAGGCCATTCATGTAGGCCGCTCCGATCGGGTTGTCACTGGGCTCCAGCAGCAGTCCGGCGCCCCCGGAACCGTCGGGATCCTTGACGATGAACAGGTTGTGCTCCGGCATGGCCATCAGAGTTTCGAACCCCAGCGTGCCGGTGTAGAACTCATGGGCCGAGGCTGGATCCTTGACGTGGATACTGCACATTTTCAGTCGCATGGCCCCTAGGCTACGCCGGGAGGAACCGTGGCGGAACCGCGGCGCGGCGGCCGGCACCACCTCCACCGGCGGGGCATTGACGGCCCCGCCGCCAGGGATTCCAATGGAACTAGCGGAACAGCGCCCGCCCGGGACCGTTCCGGGGAGGTGTGCAATGACGCTTTCACTATCCGGCGCCCTCGCGGCCTGGCAGTTCCTCGCCCTCGCCATCCTGGTTGCCGGGGCGGCGTTCGCCTCGGTCTACTTTGCCCGCAAGCACCTGGCCGTAAAAGACGGACACTCAGAAGGCGCCGACGGCGCGTTTTGGGACGTTTTCGCCGGACTCGCCGTCGTTGTGCCCGCCATCATCCTTGCCTCCTCCGCCTGGCCCTGGGCCGGCCTGGCCCTCGGAATGCTGGCCGCAGGGGCGGCCGTGGCGGCACTGGCAGCGGCTCCCCGGCTGCTGGCCAGGCAGGATGCCCGCCGCGCCAGCCGGGAGACCCAGCTCCGGAACCAGGCGGCAGCCGCACGGCACCGCAGCGCCCTCGCCCGGTGGCAGCAGTACGAACTGGATCCGGGGTTCTCGATTGACTATCCCGCGATGAGCGACCCCCGGCAGCCGGAAACGGCAGCCCTGATCCGGGCGATCAAGGCCGCCGAGGGCCTCGGCGGCCGCACGGATCGTACCTGTACGGATGCCGCCTACGCCCCGGCGGTCGAACGGCTGGAAGAAGCCTTGGCTGCCGCCGAACGCGCGGCCGGTGTCAGCCACGCCGGACTGCCCGGTCCAGACCACGCCCACCGCTGATTCGCGGAATTTGACCCAAGCAGTTTCCGGCAACCTCGGAAAGGTTCCATCATGACTGACATCACGATCATCGGCAGCGGCAACATGGCACGGGCGATCGGCACCCGGGCTGTCGCTGCCGGTCGTTCCGTCCAGATTCTGGACCGGACGCCGGAGAATGCCGCCAAGCTCGCTGCTGAACTTGGCGGCAACACCACCCCCGGCGGCCTGAGCGAGGTTCCCGAGGGCGACATCGTCGTCCTGGCGCTCTACTTCGGCCCGGCCAAGGAAATTGCCACACACTTCGGCGATACGCTCAGCGGCAAGACCGTGGTGGAGATCAGCAATCCGGTCGACACCGAGACCTTCGATTCGCTGGTTGTCGCCCCGGAAACGTCGGCGGCCGAGGAAATCGCCGCGCTGCTGCCGGGCGCACGGGTGGTGAAGGCCTTCAACACCACCTTCGCGGGCCCGCTCGGCTCCGTGACGGCCGGCGGCCCGCCGATGGATGTGTTCATTGCCTCTGACTCCGAAGAGGCCCGCAACGAGGTCGCGGCCTTCGCCGAAGCCGCCGGACTCCGTCCGCTCCAAGTGGGCGGGCTACGCCACGCCCGCGAACTGGAGGGGTTCCAGCTGCTGGTGATGGCGCTGCAGGCCAACCCCGCGTATCCAACCTTCAACTGGGGCACCGGCCTGAAAATCATCGACTAGGAAGCGAGCGGCCGGGACGCTGTCGGCCAAAACGCTGTGCCCGGTTCCGCGGGCCTAGAGTTCGACCGTTCCGCTTTCGCCGACGCTCATCCGGCTGTTGGTGACCTTGGACTTCACCCACTGCAGCACGGTGGCCGCCGTGCCGCCCGGGCTGGTCCAGTACTCGGCGGAATCCGAGTCGACGTGGAGCAGGACCACCTCGGGGGTGTCCGGTCCGTCCGGGAACCAGGCCTCCACCACCTGGTTCCACATGTCGTGGATCAGCTGGCGGTCGGTCACCACTTCGGCGGTACCGGCCACCGAAACCCACTCGGTGCGCTTGCCGAAGGACACGTTCACTGCCGGGTTGGCGCGGATGTGGGCCACCTGCGAGGTGGTCGCCGAGGTGAAGAACCACATGTCGCCGTCGTCCTTGACCTCCTGGACGGCCAGCGGCCGGCTGACGAGCGCGCCGGCTTCGTTGATGGTGGTGAACATTCCGATGTGCGAATCGTTAATGATGTCCGTGACTTTGCTGATGCTTTCGGCATCCGACATACTCTCACCTCGTTCTGGTTCCAACGGGGGAAGGTCCCCCTCCGGACAGCCTATTGGTAAGTGTGCTTACTTTCCAATGGCTGCCGGACGGAGACCTCCCCGAGACCAGGCCGCGGACTCAGTGCCCGCGGGACAGGACCTTGCCCCTGAAGAACTCCGGGCGGAGCTTGGCCATCACCAGCATGAGCACCACGCCCAGCAGGATGACGCCCATGCCCAGGATGAAGACCAGGCCCACACCGCCGATCGAGGAGCCGGAACCGTACGCGGGATCCATGGAGTCATAGGCCGTCTTGAAGAACATCACCAGCAGGATGACGCCGCCCAGGAGGGGAGCCAGGAACTTGAAGAAGAACGCCTTGGTCCCGCTGAACGCCTCGGCCCGGAAAAACCAGACACAGGCCAGCGCGGTGATGCCGTAGTAGAAGCAGATCATCATGCCCAGCGCCGTGATGGTGTCCCACAGCGCATTCTCCGACGTCGTACGGGTAATGACATAGAACGCCGCGGCAGCCACAGCCGAGGCGATCGTCGCATAGCTCGGCGACTTGTACGTGGGGCTGATCCTGCCGAACTTTTGCGGCAGGGCCTTGTAATGGCCCATGGACAGCAGGGTGCGCGCGGGCGAGACGAACGTGGACTGCAGCGACGCGGCGGAGCTGCTCAGGATGGCCAGCGACATCAGGATGGCGAACGGGCCCATCACCGGCCCCGCGAGGACCGCGAAGATGCTGCCCTGGTTCTCCGGGTTGCCGGCACCGAGGCCGGTGTCGCCGACGCCGGCGAAGGACAGCGTTGCCAGGGCAACGGTCATGTAGATGATCACAATGACCAGCACGGTGACCGTGGCGGCACGGCCCGGGGTCTTTTCCGGGTTCTTGGTCTCCTCATTCATGGTCAGCGTGACGTCCCACCCCCAGTAGATAAAGATGGACAGCGAAACGCCGGCGGCGAAAGCGGAGAAGGATCCCACCGCGAACGGGTTGAACCAGTCCGGGGCAATGGCAGTGGCGTCAAAGGCAGTCCCGTTGGCGACGTGGCTGAACGCAGCCACGGAGAACCAGCCAAGGACCAGCAGCTGGAATCCCACGAGAACGTACTGGACGGTCTTGGTGGTTTCCATCCCGCGGTAGGAGATCCAGCAGGCGAGGGCAATGAACACCAGCGTGGTGGCGATGTTCAGCGGCAGGTTCGTGGTGAGGTCGGCCAGCTCCGCGTTGCCGGTGAGCTGCGCCAGCATGAGATAGAAGAAGTCCACCGCGACAGCGGCCAGGTTCGACAGCACGATGATGGTCGCGGCAATCAGCCCCCACCCGCCCATCCAGCCAATCCAGGGGCCAAACGCCCGCGAGGCCCAGGTGAAGGACGTGCCGGCGTCGGGCATGGCGTTGTTCAACTCGCGGTAGCCAAGCGCCACCAAGAGCATGGGGATAAAGCCCACCAGGAAGATCGCGGGCAGCTGCACGCCGACCTCGGCCACGGTGGGGCCCAGTGCCGCCGTGAGCGTATAGGCCGGGGCGATACAGGAAATACCGATGACGACGGCGCCAATCAGGCCCACCGATCCCGCCTTCAGGCCCTTCTCACTGAGCCCGTGCTGGTCGTGGTGCTGGCCGGGCTGCTGTCCGGGGTGCGAGGCCTGGGACATCGCGTGTTCGGTGCTCATTTTTCTGCCTCTCGGGGAACGTCATTGGATGCCGACTGGTTGGGGTGCTTGAGTTCGTAGTCACTGGGGACCACGATCATCGGCACCGGTAGGGCGCGCAGAATGCGGTTGGCCGTGCTGCCGAGGAAGATGGACCGGCTCGTTGCCAGCCTGCTGGATCCGATCAGCAGGACCTCGCCGTCTTCCCAGCCCAGGCGGTCCACCGCCTCCTCGATGCTGCGGCCCTGCGCAACGACGACTTCGGTCTTCGCCTCCTCCCGGACCTCCTGCGCGCGGCCAGGCAGGGCGGCGGCCAGGTGCTTGGCAGCGTATTCCCGCGCCGCCTCCGCGGCGCCGGCCGCATCGCCGCCGTCAATCGCCAGCAGCGACACCACGCGCAGCGGAACTTCCCGGTTCACAGCCATGCCGAGGGCAAAATCGAGCAGCTTCTCGGCACCGGCCCTGGTGCCGAGCCCGCAGCTGATCCGGGTCAAGGCCTCCTGCCGGTGGTAGCCGTGCGGCGCCAGGGCCACCGGTACGGTCGAGGCGTGGAGCAGGGCGCTGGCGACCGACCCGATAGTGAACCGTTTGAAGATTCCGCTGCTGGTTGCGCCGATGATGAGCATGTCCGCGCCCAGTTCCTCGGCCGCCTGGATCAGCGTGTGAGCGTCCGAGTCGCCGGTGCGGATGTGGGCCTGTGCCGGGACACTGGATGGAACCAGGGCCAGCGCCTGGTCGAGCCACTCCTGGGCCTGCTCGTTGAGCAGGTTTTCGAAGCCAACGTTCGGTGCGTGGGCGTGCCCGAACTGCTGCACTTCCGGCACCACCAGCACAAGGTCCAGGCTTGCTCCGCGCCCGAGGGCCAGGGAGACGGCCAGATTGACCGCATCATGGCCTCTGGCATTGGCTGAGTACCCCACTACATAACGCATCTGGCCGCTCCTAACTGAACTGAATTGAACTGCTGCGGTTATCTACTGGACGACGGAGGCACGGTCAGCGGCGGTGATGATCCGGGCGGCTGTGATCTGCCCCATCCGGACGGCGCCGTCGACATGCTGGTAGCCCTCGGCCGCGAGGTCGGAGCAAGACCAGTAGATCGGGCCGACCGGCTTCAGCTGGTCCTTCCCGTACCGGTGGAGGCCGCCGAGGTCATAGCTGGCGGCGTAGGCTCCGCGGGTCCATTCCTCCGAGCCCCAGTCGGACTCGTAGTAGACCTCGGGATCCAAGGCTTTGTCGCCGAGGAAGGACGCAATCGATTCGAGGATGGCGCGGCGGCGGTCCGCGCCGCTGAGCTCGAACATCGCGTCGGCCTTCTCGTCCGAGACGAAGCCCACCAGCGTGCCACGGGGGTCCTCGTGGTTGGTGTTGTCGTATACCTCCTGCACAATCGCGCCGGCGCCGAAGGCGGTCCCGGAGAGGCCCTCCTCGCGCCAGAACGGGGAGCTGTAGACGGCGTGCACCTTGATCACCAGGCCAAGGGACTGGTGCTGGTGCATCTGGTGCTGGCGGCGGGGCAGCGGCGGATTGAAGGACACCCGGGAGTAGAGGTTCGGCGGCACGGCCATGATCACGTAGCGGGCGTTCACGGTGGCTCGTTCGGAGACTGCGGTGACGCGGTATCCCCCGCTCGCGTCCTCGGCCCAGTTGATGGTGCGGACCGGGCTGTCGAGAACCACGTCCCCGCCCAGTTCCGCGGCCTGGAGCAGCGAAACCTGCTGCATCCCGCCGACAACCCGCTTGTCCAGGATGAAGTCCTCATCCGTGAGGTTGCTGAAGGACCCCGCGGAGGCGGCCATCAGGACGGCCTGCAGGGCGGAGAAGGCATGGGCGGGCTTGGTCAGCATGCCGCCGGCGATGAACAGGCCGATGTTGTTGCAGGCTTCCTCATCCGTTGAGTTCTGCCGCAGCCAGTGGTGGAAGGAAATGGTGTCCAGCTCGCGGGCCTTGGGGTGTGCCCACGGCTCCTCGGGGCCGATCTCCGCGGCGAGGGAATCGAGCAGGGCCGTGAGCTTGTCCATCTCGGCGGCGGTGGTTTCGCCGACGGGGAAGGTGTCACCGCTGTACAAGGTGCGCTTGCCGTCTGCGCCGATGTAGACGGATTCGCCGTCCCGGTAGCGGGAATAGGTCTGCAACCCGAGCTCATCCAGGAGCCCCAGGAGTGCCGTCTGGTCCGGCGAGACCCACTGGCCGCCGATTTCGAGCATGGCCCCGTCAATCGTGTCGGTCCAGGTCCGGCCGCCCACGCGGTCCCGTGCCTCGAGCACCGCCACACTGAGTCCGGCCTTCTTCAATTCGCGGGCTGCAGTCAGTCCCGAAGGTCCGGCCCCTACGACAACGACGTCGCGGTCAAGTTCCAGCATGATGTCCTCTCCGTGGCCGCTAGAGTGATGCGGACCACTAAATGAATGCCGTTCATTTAGATGATAGACCTTCGCTCCGCTTCAGGGAAGACCCCTGACAAAGTGAATTTCGCCCGTAAAGTTGGGGGCAGAACGGGCTAAGTCCCGCAACCGACAGCCAAGCAAAGTAGAAAGGCCCGGAATGACGGCAGCAACCAGCGTCCCCGCCGATCCGCACGGCCCCGCAGATCAATACAGCCCCGCCGCCAACCCCCGCCGCCGCGCAGGCCGGCCAGCGGCGGCCGTCCTGGATCAGGGCGGCATCACTGCGGCCGCACTGCAGCTGATCGGCAAGAGCGGATACGACGGCTTCACCATGGCCGCGCTGGCGAGGACCCTCAATGTGGCGCCTTCGGCGCTGTACAACCACGTGGCGTCCAAACGGGACGTACTGGTCCTCGTCCAGGACCACTTGACGTCGTTCGTGGACGTCGCCGCCTTCGAGACCGGGCCTTGGGAGCAAGCGGTGCGGGACTGGGCCTGGAGCTACCGTGATGTTTTCTCCAAGCACACGCCGCTGATCCCGGTGATCGCCGTGCTGCCTGTGACGGACGCACCCAAGACCCTGGCCATGTATGAGGCCGTCAGCGCGGGTTTCAGCCGCGCGGGCTTTCCGCAGGAGCGCATCATCCCGGCCATCGTGGCGTTCGAATCGTTCATCTTTGGCTCCGCCTACGACGTCACGGCACCGGCGGACATCTTCGATTCCGGGACCATGGCCCCCTCGACACCGCATTTCACCTCCGCCGTCCAGCGCCTTGCCGCGGACAGCCATGAAAAACCGGCCGACGTCGCCTTCAGCCTGGGACTCGAGGCACTCCTCGCCGGGCTCGGGGCGCTGCGGGCTGCCTAGCGGGCCGGCGCCCGGACCGAGCCACAGGCATCGCCGCCGTTCACCGTCCGGGGCGGCATTCGGCACTATTTCCGGCCCTCGGTTCGGTGTCCGCGGCGTGTCCGTGTCAGAGTGACCCCGGACCGCATCCGCCGGGCGAGGCCAGCCCGGGTGAAATCAGTGGGTTAAACAAAAGAACCCCGGTCCGAAGACCGGGGTTCTTTCGATTGCGTGCGCGAGGGGGGATTTGAACCCCCACGCCCTTTCGGACACTGGCACCTGAAGCCAGCGCGTCTGCCGTTCCGCCACTCGCGCGCAACTTCTTCCACTCGGATAGGGCCGGTTTCCCGGACCGCCAACCTCGTAAAAGCAGCGAGATCAAGCATAACGGACAATTGCGGGAAAACACCAATCGAGCCGGCCAGGCCCCGGTTCCCGGTGTTTTCCCCACCAGGCAGGCCCTGTAGTCGAACGTCACGCCGGGCCCCGCCGGGGTGGCTCCGGCGGGGACGTTCGCGCACGTCAGGGCGCATCCGGCGCTCATTTCGGCATCGGCCCGGCGGCGTCCGTTGAGGCCATTCCCAGACGCGCCCAGTAGTATCTGATGTAGGAGTGTCCGCTGAGCGCGGGCTCGCAAAAGTTGGAAACCGAGTTCCGGAACGAACGCTGCACTGCAGCCAACAGGAAAGGAGAAGGACCATGGGATTGCTGGACAAAGTCGAGCGCGGCATCGAAAAGGCCGTCCGCGGAGTCTTCTCCACCGGTTCTCGCGCCCAGGTTGAGCCTGTCGAGATCGCGAGCCGGCTCCGCACCGAGGTGGACAACAAGGCCATCACGATCGCCGCGGGACGCACCCTGGCCCCTAACGTTTTTGACGTTCTCCTCAGCAACGACGACTTCCAGCGCGCCCAAGAATGGGGCACACCGCTCGCGGAGGAACTGTGCGACGTCGTCATCAACCACGTCCGCAGCCAGGGCTACACCCTCCAGGGGCCGGTCCGGATCAGTTTCCGCCGCGATGAAGAGCACCGCGCCGGGAATTTCGACATCACCTCGCGGACCGAGAAAACCTCTGCCCCTTCCGCCCCTGCCCAGCAGGGAGTTCACGGCAACGTACCGGCTGCCCCGACGCGCCGGCCCGCACGGCTTCAACCCGTATTGGACATCGACGGTCAGCGCTATTCGCTGAACGCGCCCTCGATTGTCCTCGGACGGTCCTCTGAAGCAGACATCCTCATTGACGACACCGGCGTTTCGCGCCGCCACCTGGAAATCCGGACGGGGCCGAGCGCGGCCCAGGCGATCGATCTCGGTTCCACGAACGGCAGCTACGTCAACGGCCAAAAGATCGTGGGCAGTTCCGAACTTGCTGACGGCGCCACGATCATGATGGGACGGACCAAAATCATCTTCCGCCTTCTGCCCGCCAACACAGGCGGCCGCGCATGAGCGAACTGACCATCACGGCCCTGCGTTTCGGGTTCCTTATCCTTCTCTGGGTGCTGATCTTCAGCATTGTCTCTGCCATGCGTCGCGACCTGATGATCGGCCGCAAGGCGGCGGCCGGGGCGCCAACGGCACGCCAGGTGCGCAAGAATCCGGCCCTTGCCGAGCCCGCGCCCGCCCCCGTCAAACAGCAGGCCCGCCAGCTGGTCGTGACCGAGGGACCGCTCAAGGGCACCACCATCCCCCTGGCGGCGAGCCCAATCCTTCTTGGCCGGGCGCAGGAAGCCACCCTCGTACTGGAAGACGACTACGCCTCGGGCCGCCACGCCCGCCTGTTCCCGCAGGGCAGCCGCTGGTTCATCGAGGACCTCGGCTCCACCAATGGCACGTATCTGGCAGACCAGCAGCTGACCCGGGCCCTCCCGGTGGAGTTGGGTGTCCCCGTGAGAATCGGCAAGACGGTCATTGAATTGAGGCCGTAGCCATGGCTGCCCCGGATCGCCCCGCAGACAGGGCCGAAGGCAAGACAGCGCCCGCGAAGCGGCCGCTCATCATGCGTTACGCCGCGCGTTCAGACGTCGGCCGCATCCGCGCCAAGAATGACGACTCCGCCTACGTCGGCCGGCACCTCGCCGTCGTTGCCGACGGCATGGGTGGCCATGCAGGGGGCGACGTCGCCTCCGCGGCGACCGTCCTGGACATGATCCACCTCGACCACGATGACTACGACGGCGACGCCGGCACTGTTCTCGCCGACGAAATCCAGACGGCCAACTCCCTGCTGTCCGAGCTGGTGCACATCAATCCCAAGCTCGCCGGGATGGGCACCACGGTCACGGCTCTCCTCCTGGCCGAGGGCAAGCTTCATTTCGCCCACATTGGCGACTCACGGGCCTACCGTCTGCGCGACGGCGAGTTCGAACAGGTCAGCATCGACCACACCTTTGTCCAGCGGCTTATCGACGAGGGCCGCCTGCGCCCGGAAGAGGCCGAGACACATCCGCACAAGAATGTCCTGATGCGTGTGCTGGGGGACGTCGATGCCAGCCCGGAGCTGGATCTCGACACGTTGGCTGTCCAGGCCGGGGAACGCTGGCTGCTGTGCTCGGACGGCCTGAACTACGTCGCCGGCCACGTCGTGGAGCGCACGGTTCGGGAGACGAAGGACCTGGACGAATGCGCCGATCTGCTGGTTGCACTGACGCTGGAGGCGGGAGCCCCGGACAACGTGACGGTGGTGGTGCTCGACATCGCCGAGCCGACTCGCGATGACGTCCGGACCGCCGCCGTCGACGTCGTGCCCCGGCCGGCCGCCGGGACCTCGGCGCCCGCCGCGGCAGCCGGAGCGCTGAGCAGCAGCACGTTCGGCGCCGCGAAGTCCGCCGGCGATCCAGCGAAAAAGGACGACGCCGGTTCCGCCGCCCGGGCCCCTGACGGGGATGCACCGGGCCGGGCCTCCGCCGATACTGCCCCGGGGGCCTCGGCTGACGACGCGCCGGCCGCCGCCACGCAGGAGGACGCCGGGAGCCAGGAACCAGGGACCACCACCGACCCGCATCTGGG
Organism: Actinomycetota bacterium; assembly: GCA_046727115.1. Lineage (GTDB taxonomy): Bacteria > Actinomycetota > Actinomycetes > Actinomycetales > Micrococcaceae > Arthrobacter. Next base: position 22,850 of record JBKPBZ010000311.1, read on the forward strand.
CGAACACCTCTCGGCTGAAGTCCTGCGCGAAGAACTTTCCATGCGCCCCCACGAACTCGTCGGGGCCGCCGCCGCAGCAGCGGAATCCGGGTCCATTCCGTCAATCGCCGGGCGCACCGTGGCCCGGCGTGCGGCCACGGTCCTCACGCACAAGTCGGAGCAGGACCGGGAGGACGCCGACGACTTCAGGGCCATCGGCCGGCCGCGCCGGTGGCTCACAGTGTCCATTGCCGCCGCGATCGTCGCGCTGCTGGCCGTCGGACTGTGGCTCGGCTACGCCTGGACGCAGACGCGCTACTACATCGGCGAGCACGATCAGCATGTGGCCATCTTCAACGGCGTCTCCCAGCGCCTCGGGCCCATCCAGCTTTCCACCCTCGAAGCGGTGACCGATATCAAGATGTCCGACCTTCCCGAATTTTCGCAGCAGCGGGTACGGCAGACAGTGCCTGCCCGGGATCTCTACGACGCACAACGGATCGTCAAAAATCTGGAACGCACCGGCACCACCGCACCGGCCGACGAATGCCTCACCCCGTCCCCCTCAGCGACGGCCGCCGGCGCCACCCCCGGTGCAAACGTCAAGCCGAGCGCCACGGCCTCTGCGGGGACGGCCAAACCAAGTGCCACGGCCTCCGCAGGGGCGGCCAAGCCAGGTGCCACGCCGACGCCAAATGCCACGGCCTCCGCGGGGACGGCCAAACCCTCACCATCCCCCACCCCGACTACGAATTGCGAGGGGGCCAAATGACACCCATCGACCCCGTGCCCAGGCCACGACGTAACGTGGAACTGGTCCTCCTGGTCCTTGCCCTCGCTGTCGGTATTGGCGCCCAGGCCCTCGTGGGCGTGGACCGGCAAAAAGCATTCGACACCGACTTCTGGTTCCAGTCCAGCCTGCTGGCGGCAGCCGCCCTGGCCTTTCACGTGGTCCTGCGGATCCGCGCAAAATATGCCGACCCGGTAATACTTCCGCTCGTGGTGGCCCTCAACGGGCTGGGCCTGGCCATGATCCACCGGCTGGACAGGGTGGGCGAGGACACCGGCAACAACCAGCTGCGTTGGACACTGGTTGCCATGGGGGTCGCTATTGCGGTCATTTGGTTCCTCAAGGACCACCGGATCCTGCGGCGCTTCACCTATATTTCGCTGGCCATCAGCGCCGTACTCCTAATCCTGCCGCTGGTTCCCGGCATCTCGGCCGGGGAGGTCCTCGGTGCCAGCGTCTGGATCAAGATCGGCTCCATGACCTTCCAGCCGGGTGAAATCGCCAAGATCACGCTCGCCATCTTCTTTGCCGGGTACCTGTCCTCGAACCGGGACCTGATCCTGCTCGCTGGCCGGAAGATCGGCCCGGTGCAGTTCCCGCGGTTCAAGGACATGGGCCCCATGATCACCGCCTGGCTCGTGAGCATCGGCGTGCTGGTCTTCCAGCGCGACCTCGGCTCCTCGATCCTGTTCTTCGGCCTGTTCCTGGTCATGATCTACGTCGCCACAAGCCGGATCAGCTGGGTGATCATCGGCCTGGTCCTGATTGCGGTGGGCGGGTTCGTGGCAGCCCGCGTGTTCTCGCACGTCGCGCTGCGGATCGACGGCTGGCTCAACGCCTTCACCGATGAGGTCTACGGCCGCCAGTTCGGCGGCAGCCTCCAAATCGTCGAAGGCCTGTTTGGCATGGCCAACGGCGGACTGGTGGGCACCGGCCTCGGCCAGGGCCGGCCCAACCTTGTTCCGTTTGCCAACAGTGACATGATCATCGCCTCATTCGGTGAGGAGCTCGGGCTGATCGGCGTCTTCGCGATCGTCCTGATGTACCTGCTGCTCTTCACGCGGGGCTTCCGCGCCGCACTGGGCACCCGCGACGCGTTCGGCAAGCTGCTCGCCACCGGGCTCTCCTTCGCGATTGCGCTGCAGTGCTTTGTGGTGATCGGCGGCGTCACGCGCCTCATCCCGCTGACCGGACTCACGACGCCGTTCCTCGCCGCCGGCGGGTCCTCCCTCCTGGCGAACTGGATCATTGTGGGCCTGCTGCTGATGATCTCGCACACCGCGCGCGGTCCGGTGGATACGACGCCGCTGCCGCCCGGCCAGGAACCGGGCATCCGCAAAAACTTCCCCGTGCTGCCCTCCAAACCGGCACCGGATCCCCGAGCCAGTCCCGACGCACCCACCGAGGCGGTGAAACAGCTGTGAACCAGGCCATCCGCAATTCATGGATCGCCGCCATCGCGATGTTCGTGCTGGTCTTCGGCGCGCTCAGCTACGTGCAGGTGGTTGGCGCAGACGAGCTCAAAGCCAATGCCTGGAACAGGCGCGCCATCTTGCAGAACTACTGCAACGACCGCGGCGCAATCATTGTCGGCGGCACCCCGGTGGCGGAGTCTGTTCCTGCCACGGAGAGCTGCAAATTCCAGCGGACCTACTCCCAGCCCGAGCTCTATGCGGGCATCACCGGATACTTCTCCAAAAACTACGGCCTCACCGGGCTTGAGAAGTCGATGAACGACGAGCTGGCAGGCAGCTCTGACCAGCAATTCCTGGACCGGGTGGGCCAATTATTCCTCGGCAACCAGCCCAAGGGCGCGTCCGTCGAGCTGACCCTGGACCCCAAGATCCAGAAGCTGGCCTACGACCTCATCCCTGACGGCCAGCGCGGTTCGATCGTGGTCACCAACCCGAAGACCGGCGCGATCCTGGCCATGGTCTCCAAACCGTCCTATGACCCCAACCTGATTGCCACCCAGGATCCGGCAGCCGAAGCGGCCAACTACACCGAACTGAACAAGGTCCCCGGAATTAACCTGAACCAGAACGTCAGCGGCCCCACCGGGGCCCTGCTGGCACCCGGTTCGGTCTTCAAACTCATTGACACGGCCGCGGCGCTGAACTCGGGCAAGTACAACAAGGACAGCGTCCTGCCCAACCCGGCGGAGATGTCATTTCCCGGCATCGACTACAAGCTCCCCAACTACGCGGGCGGCAACTGCTATACCCGCACCACGGCGTCGTTCGCGTTTTCCCTGCAGCAGTCCTGCAACACGCCGTTCGCCAGCATCGCCACGGACCTGGGGCAGAAGGCCATCGGGGACCAAGCGGAAAAGTTCGGCTTCGGACAGGACTTCGGCGACCAGTTGAAGCTGGACCACGCGCCAAGCTTCTTCCCGAGCGAACCGCTGGACGACGCCGGGCTGGCGCAGTCCTCGATCGGCCAGCGCGACGTCCGGGCCACTCCGCTCCAGATCAACACGATGACGGCGGCGATCGCCAACGACGGAGTGCAGATGCAGCCGAACCTGATCAAGGCCGTACGTGCCCCTGACCTGCGGGCGATCAACGAACCGAAACCCCAGGCCCTGCGCACCGCCACGACTCCGGAGATCGCACGGCAGATCAACGAGTGGATGGTCAGCGTCGTCGACGACGGCATCGCCGGCAGGGCGGCCGTGCCCGGTGTCCAGGTGGCTGGCAAGACCGGTACCGCGGAACTCGGCAACGGCCTGAACAACTCATGGTTTACCGGGTTTGCCCCGGCAAATGACCCGCAAGTGGCTGTCACCATCGTCATGGAAGGCGTAGACATCACCACTGGCGCAAACTTAACCAGTCCGAACGCGAAGAAGATTTTTGAGGCGGTGTTGAATAAGTGAGGCCTACTTCGGGAATCACCCTCGGCGGCAGATTCCAGCTGACCACGCGCATTGCGATCGGCGGCATGGGAGAAGTCTGGAAAGCCAAAGACCTGATCCTTGGCCGCATTGTCGCCATCAAGGTGCTCAAGGAGGAATACACGGGTGATCCCGGATTTCTGCAGCGCTTCCGCGCCGAGGCACGCCATACCGCCCTCCTGAACCACGTGGGCATCGCCAACGTCTTCGACTACGGCGAGGAGGAGGGTTCGGCCTACCTGGTCATGGAACTGGTTCCTGGCCAGCCGCTGAGCAGCATCATCGAGCACGAACAGGTGCTTTCCCCGGACCGCACCCTTTCGATGATGGCGCAGACGGCGCGTGCGCTGGCCGTCGCCCACGCGCAGGGCCTCGTTCACCGCGACATCAAGCCGGGGAATCTGCTCATCACCCCGGACGGCCGCGTCAAGGTCACCGACTTCGGCATCGCGCGCCTGGCCGACCAGGTTCCGCTGACCCAGACGGGCCAGGTGATGGGCACCGCCCAGTATCTGGCACCGGAACAGGCCACGGGGCAGACAGCCACCGGAGCCTCGGACATCTACTCCCTTGGCGTGATCGGCTACGAGTGCCTCACGGGCCACCGGCCGTTCTCCGGGGAATCCCAGATCGCCATCGCGCTGGCCCAGGTCAACGACGCACCGCCGCCGCTGCCGGACACGCTGCCCCGGCCTGTCCGCGCCCTGCTGATGTCGATGCTGGCAAAGGATCCGAAGAACCGCCCGGCCGACGCCATCAAGCTGTCCGAGGCAGCCGAGGCCATCCGCAACGGTGATATCGCCGCCGCACACGCAGCTGTACCGGGGATGCTGCTTTTCGAGGCAGCCACCGGACCCATCACGGCCCCCGTAGACGTCCCGACGGCTGCCACCAGCGTCATTGGCTCCAGCGCCGCGGAGGACAAATCGACGTCCGCAACTTCCGCGCTGCCCGTCGTTGGCGCAGCCGGTGCCGGCGCGGCGGCCGGCCTGGCAGCCGGTGCTGCCGCCGCCAGCGGCTACGGGGCCCGCAACGCGCTCAACCGCGCCGACGCCCTGGCAGCCGAGCGGACCTGGGTGCAGGACGAGGAGGACGACTACGACGAACCGGAAGAGGAGCCGAAGCGCCGCGGACGCAGCCCGTGGACCTGGCCGCTCATTGCGCTGATCCTGCTGGTGGTGTTCGTCCTGGCCGGTGTGGTCCTGAGCCAGGCCGGCAATCTCTTTCCCTCGCAGGCGCCGGCCACCACCGGTGCCACGTCCAGCATCGCCAAGCCGAGCAGCGCCACCCCCTCGGCGTCCTCCGCGACCCCCTCCGCGACCCCCACTCCCACGCCCAGCTCAGCGACGCCCACGGAGTCCACTCCGGCAGCCATCAACCTGATCCCGGATGCCTACCTGGGGCGGCCGTACAACGACGTCCGCAATGAACTGATTGGCAAGGGGCTGCAAGTCACCGGCGCCGAGGTTGTCAATGACGCGACGCCGGGCACGGTCACGAACATTGATCCCTCCGGTGCGGTCCAGCCCGGGGACACCATCACCGTCAGCTACTCCAAGGGACCGGAAATGGTTACGGTCCCGTCCCTCAAGGCTGGCGCCAGCGAGGCTGAGGTCCAGCAGGCCATCCAGGACGCCGGGCTGCGGTGGGCCAAGGGAGCCGACGTCAGTCCCACGAGCAAGAAGGAAGATCCGGGCACCTTCGTGAGCTCGTCGCCGCCTTCCGGGTCCAAAGTGACCGCCGGCAGTGTCGTGACCTACCACCTGGCCGAAGCCGCTGCCACAACACCGTCACCTACCAAGTCCGGACCCTAAACAATCATGAGCAATACACCCCGCACTCCGTCGCACAGGGAGGAACGCCCGGCGAACACGCAGCGCGTCCTCAGCGGGCGCTATGAGCTGGGTGACCTGATCGGCCGTGGCGGCATGGCGGATGTATTCCGCGGTGTCGATACCCGGTTGGGACGCACTGTGGCCGTCAAGCTGCTCCGCCCCGA
>JBKPBZ010000312.1:0-6159 GCA_046727115.1 Actinomycetota bacterium
CCCCCGCAGGCTTCCGCCGGCGGCCACCCGGCCCGGCAGGCACCGGGTCGCTGCTGTTCACCGGCCCGGTGACCGCCTCGACCAGCCGGAAGCTCGCCTGCGATGCCGACATCATCCCGGTCGTCCTCGGCGGCCAGGGCCGGGTCCTGGACATTGGCCGCGCCTCCCGGGTTTTTCCGCCGCACATCCGCAAGGCCCTCACGGCCCGGGACAAGGGCTGCGCCTTCCCCGGCTGCACCATCCCCGCGCCCTGGTGCGAAGCCCATCACATCGATTACTGGTCCCGCGGCGGGAGCACCGGAACGGAGAACGGAACCCTGCTCTGCTCCCATCACCACCACGTGATCCACAAGGAACACTGGACCATCCAGCTCAACGCCGGGATCCCCTGGTTCATACCGCCACCCCACCTCGACCCGGGTCGGCACCCCAGACGCAACCACTACTTCCGGCCCGACGACCTCACAACGGCCGCATGACAGGATGCCGCGGGACGGCCGGATGCCCCGGAGGGCGGCCCCTGCCAGCCGTCGGGCCTTGCGGTTGGCACGTCCAGGCTGGAGCCTCAGTACTACGAGTTCTCGCGGGACGTGATCCCGAAACTCGGGGACTGCAGCTCGGTGAAGTTCCCGACGCTGGCGCGCACGGTGCACTGGGGTGTGATCTGCAGGGCCGTCACGGTGAGTCCCGCACTGTCCACCGCCAGCGCCCCGCCGCAACCGTCGGAGAACCGTACCCCCTTCTCGCCGCCGCCCACCGCGGCGAGCATCTGCGAGGGCTTGCCTGACGCGGGACTGACGTAGAGCGGGTCAGCTCGTCGGCGCCACCGGCCCACACTGGCACCAGGGTGATCTTCAAAGGGCTGGCCGTCACCACGCGCGCCGCAGTGCGCGCCTCCACACCCTTGAGGCGCTGGACGGGGTAGGCCGTTCCTTTGACGGCAGGGTCCTGAGTCACGGCGGCCGTCGCCTCGGACCCGGCGCCCAGCCACGCGTCGAGCGCCTGCTGGTCCGCGGGCGAGACCGATACCTTGGCGGTCACCTGGACTGACCCTCCGGCCGGGATCTCCAACCCCGAGAGCTTCCAGCCGCATTCGACGTCAAGGCCGGTGATCGAGGCCTGATTCCGGCTCACGGAAGCCCCGTCCCACGTGACCGCCGGGCACGCTTCGCCATCGGCCAGGCCAGGGATCACCTCAAGGAATTCACCGGACAGCGGCGCCTTCTGCGCCGCGTACGCGACAGTCAGGCGGGTCTGACCGGAGGACGGATCATACGAGGCCTCCCGCGAAATCGTCAGACCGGTCGGAAGGGCCGCGTCCTGCAACTGCTTGGACATCCGCTCGCCCGATGTGGGCGCCGTTTGCTGACCCGCAGGGGCGAGGACGACGAACCCGACCACCGTCGCGGCGAGCAGAAGGGCCGCGCCGCCGGCGAGGAGCAGCGCTTTACGAGTGCGCCAGAACGGGGTAACCGCATTTGCCTCGAGCCGAGCCTGCGGCCGGGGCCGCACTTCGCGGCGCGGGATCGGACGGGCGATGGTTGCGCTGCCGGCCTCTCCGAGCTCACTCTTTCGCTGCCTACGGTGGAGCCCATGCTGGGGCTACTGTTGAAGGCGTGAAATTTGTAGCCGAAGAGACCAGTGACACCGTAGGTGATGGTGTGGATTCGAACCTAGGGGACAAAGCTGAGGGTGGCGGTTTCACCGAGCAGGACCTGCTTTTGGGGCAGACTGCAGTGAAGTTTATACGTGCACTCTGCGTAGTGGGCTTTGTGGCCTGCGTCGGGATTGCCATTTTCGTGTTTATGAATGTCCCTTGGGACACTCGAATGCCGTATGACGGTAAGTACAACCGGAGCGGGAATGGGATTCCTATGCAGATCGCAATGCTTCCCTGCTTGGTAGTTCTCTTTGGATTTTGGCGGGGGGGAAGAAAATCTGACGCGCATCACATGCGGAAGGGGTCGCGTGTTGGGTTGTATATCCTCGGAACGGGAATTGTTGTGGCCGGTGTCGTTGGCCAGTGGATCATGGGTGAAGCGATTCTCACTGCAGGTGGATATTTCGCCGATTAAGTAAACTCCGTTGTTCAAACGACCGTCTTCGCCCTAATACTGGTTTTGGTGAGTCAGAGTCCAAGCGTGGCCCCCGCGGGAACAGGTTGCAAGATCCGCCGCCATGAGGCTTAGTGAGCATGACCTGTTTTAGATACAAGAGCGTGAAAATAAAGACAACTCTTTTGCGCTTACCCTCGCAGCCTGTATCGGGGTAATTGTTTTCGAACCGTGGCCATAGGTGTCGCTACTGGAAGCACGGGCTGATACACGATTCTGGTAAGTGGCGGATATTTCCCGGCTAGTGGCCCGCCGGGAGTGTTAACTTAAATTCCGGAGTGATGGCCGCTACCGGCCCGCGGCATACCCCTGTGCTCCGCGCGGATTCGCCGCGGCCTGCAGGACCCCGGTCTCGGGATCCCGGACGACGGCGGACAGCCGCCCCAGCGCCCAATCGCCGGCCCGGGTGACAACGTGCCCGCGGCGCTCAAGGCCTTCGATGACGTCCTCCCCCAGCCGGTCCTCGACGACGGCGCCGCCGGGCTCCCAGGTGCGCGGCCAGAAGGACCCGGGCATCGACGTCGTATGGAACGTCGGGGCGTCGATGGCCTGTTGCGGCGAGTACCCGCCCACGATGGTCCGTAGCAGGTACGGCAGCTGCCACTGGTCCTGCTGGTCGCCGCCGGGTGAACCCAGCGCTGTCACCGCGTGGCCGTCCCGCAGGACGAGAGTAGGCGTCAAGGTGGTGCGCGGGCGTTTTCCGGGGGTCAGCGTGGACGGCGTGCCAGGCTCCAGCCAGGTCATCTGCAGCCGGGTGCCCAGGCAGAAGCCCAGTTCCGGGATCGCCGGGGAGGACTGCAGCCAGCCTCCGGAGGGAGTGGCGGAGACCATGTTGCCCCAGCGGTCCACGACGTCGATATGGCACGTATCGCCGCGGGTCTCCCCCGCGGCTGTCACGGTGGGCTCGCCGACGCCGAGTCCAGCCGCTGAGGCATCCCCTGCGAGCGCCGGCGGCGTGTACTCGGTACGCAGTGGTGGCAGGTAGGGCTCCCGTCCGGGCACGGCGCCGGGCCGGAAGTCGTGGGAGGCCCGGTCCGTAATCAGGTCCCGGCGGCTGGCGCAATAGTCAGCAGACAGCAGGTACTCCAGCGGCACGTCCGTGTCGCCGTAGTACGCCTCCCGGTCCGCGAGGGCGAGCTTCTGCGCCTCCAAGATGGTGTGCGCCCCCAATTCAGTGGACGGGTCAAGGTAGCGGTCCTCGAACCCGGACAGAATGGCTAGGGTCTGCAGCAGCGCCGGGCCCTGGCCCCAAGGCCCGGTCTTGGCGATCGTGTGGCCCCGGAACTCCACGGTGGCGGCCGCCTCGTACCCGGCCTCGAACCCCGCCAGATCCGCCAGGGCCAGCACCCCGCGATGATCAGTGCCCGAGGAATGCCGGTGCGGGGCCTGAACCGAATCCACCATGGCGCGGGCCACGAAACCCTCGCGCCACTCGCGCCGGGCCGCATCAATCCCTGCCTCGCGGGTAGATGCCTTAACTCCGGCCTTCACGAGGCGTTGCAGAGTTCGGGCGTACGCCGGGTTCCACACCAGCTCACCTTCGGCAGGGATCCTTCCGCCGGGCATCCACAGCTCGGCCGAGGTGGGCCAGTGCGTCTGGAACAGCGCGGACACCGCCGCGATGGTGGTTCCAACCCGGCCGAGCATCGGGTGGCCGTCCCGCGCGTAGCCGATCGCGAATTCCAGCACCGCGTCCAACTCCCACGTCCCATGGTCACGGAGCAGCAGGAGCCAGGCGTCGACGGCGGCAGGCACCGCGGCGGCCAGGGCACCCGAGCCCGGAACGAGGTCCAGGCCTTCGGCAAGGTAGTGCTCCAGGGTGGCACCGGCCGGCGCCGGCCCCTGTCCCATCAGGACTATCGGCTGGTTCGGCTCCTCTGCGGTGACAAAGATCCCGGTCATGTCTCCGCCGGGCCCGTTGAGGTGCGGCTCCACCACATGGAGCACGAATGCTCCCGCCACGGCGGCGTCGAAGGCGTTGCCGCCGCGCTCCAGCACGGCCTGGGCAGCCGCCGTCGCGAGCCAGTGCGTGGACGCGCTCATCCCGAACGTGCCTTGCAGCGTGGGGCGGGTAGTGAACGGCGCCGGGCGGGTGAACGGCACACCGCCCGATCGCGGGCTGTCACCGGACACTTCTGCAACCACGGTGTCAGCCAAACAGGGCCGCCACGCGGGTCAGGGTCTCGTAGACGCCATAGGCCAGCGGCACCCCGACCAGCGCCCACGCAGTGACCAATTTTCCGGTGGACGGTGTCACCGGTGTCTGTGCAGTGCTCATTTCAGGCCTCCAAGGCAGGTTCTTCGGACCGGACGCGGCCGGGACGGGGTTCGTGGAAGCGCGCGTCCACCGGCGACACCAGCAGGTTGGCCACGAAACCGATCACCAGCAGCCCCACCATGGTCAGCAAGGCCGGCTGGTAGGACGCGGCGTTGAGCGCGCCGGGCTTACCTTGCGCGTCCAAGAAAGCATTGACGATCAGCGGACCCGCGACACCGGCCGCGGACCAGGCGGTCAGGAGACGGCCGTGGATGGCGCCGACCTGGAACGTGCCGAAGAGGTCGCGCAGGTAGGCGGGGACGGTCGCGAACCCGCCACCATAGAAGGAGATGATGACGAACGCGAGAGCCACGTAGAGGACGGTGGACGTCGACCCGGCAAGGGCCAGCACGGTGTAGAGCACGGCGCCGACGCCAAGGTACACCATGTAGATCCGCTTGCGTCCGGTGACATCGGAGGTGGCGGACCAGGCAAAGCGGCCCGACATGTTGCCGATCGACAGCAGTCCCACGAAGCCGGCCGCCACAGCAGCGCTGACCATCGAAGTGCCGTCGGGCTGGCGGAAGAAGTCCTGGATCATCGGGGCGGCCTGTTCAAGGATGCCAATGCCTGCCGTCACATTGCAGAACAAGGCGATCCACACCAGCCAGAACTGCCTCGTCTTGACCGCGTTCATGGCGGAGACGTTTTCCGTGGTGACCAGGGAGGCAGCCTTGACCTTGGCGGGGTCGAAGCCTGCCGGCTTCCAGCCCTCGGCCGGGACTTTGATGGTAAAGGCACCGAACATCATGTAGGCAAGGTAGATCACGGCGAGGGTCAGGAAGAGCTTGCCCACGGAATCGCCGCTGGCCACCCAGCCCTTGGCACCGGAGTTGGGATCGTACATCTTGAGCAAAGCCGTGGAGACCGGGCTGGCAATTAGGGCGCCGCCGCCGAACCCCATGATGGCCATGCCGGTGGCCAGTCCGGGGCGGTCCGGGAACCATTTGATCAGGGTGGAGACCGGGGAGATGTAGCCGATTCCCAGTCCAATGCCGCCGACCACGCCGTAGCCGAGATAGACGAGCCAGAGCTGGTGGCTGAAGATGCCCAGCGAACCGATCAGGAAGCCGCTGGCCCAGAACGCGGCCGAGGTGAACATCGCCTTGCGAGGCCCGTTCTTGTCCACCCAGGTGCCCATGATGGCGGCCGAAAGTCCCAGCATCACGATCGCGATCGAGAAGATCACGCCGATCTCGGTCAGGCTCGCGCCGAAGTGCTTCACCAACGCGGTCTTGTAGACGCTGGTCGCGTATGCCTGGCCGATGCACAGGTGCACGGCGAGCGCAGCCGGGGGTACGAGCCATCGGTTGAATCCCGGCGGGGCGATGGTTCGTTCGCGGTCCAGCCAGCCCATGAGTGCTCCCCTGCTCGTCAACGACATCGGTGTCCTGCACATTGGAGCGACGGTCCTCTGCCAGGGCCTCTGAACGAGCTTCCGGCAGAGGACCGTTGCCTCCGGCAATCATGGTTCAAATCGTCAGCAAACGTACTACTTATGCGCCCAGCGGTAGGGAATCCGCGACAAACGGTAGGTGCGGGTACGGCGGGGGCAGCCGCGCCGCCGGTGCCCGCTACTTGCCCAGTCCGGCCTGCCGGAGCGCCTCGGCCATTGCCGTGTTGACGGGCGACGGCGTGGGGGTCGACTTTTGCGGCGGCCTGGCCGGCGTCCGGCGGTCGGGCGTCTGCCGGTCCGGCCCCGGTTTTCCGGCAGGCTGCTTCGACGGC